>NZ_JBVAYY010000012.1:0-153215 GCF_055412885.1 Pseudarthrobacter leeuwenhoeki
TGTCGCGGCTGCCGTCCCGGCTGCCGCCGGCGGTGCGGGCGCTGTCACGACCGCCGCTGGTGGCGCCGGCGTCGCGTCCGCCGGCGGTGCGGGCGCTGTCACGACCGCCGCTGGTGGCGCCGGCGTCGCGTCCGCCGGTGGTGCGGGTGCTGTCGCGTCCTCCGCTGCGGCCGCTGTCGCGACCGCCGGTGCTCTGTCCCGTGCGGGGAGCGTTCTTCTTGCCGGTCTCGCCCAGGTCCTCCAGGACCTCGGCGTCGACGCCGGCCAGCACACGCTTGTCACGGGGCAGCCTGCCCTTGGTGCCCGCGGGGATGTCGAGTTCCTCGAAAAGGTGCGGCGAGGAGGAGTACGTTTCCACGGGCTCCGGAACGCTCAGGCCCAGGGCCTTGTTGATCAGGCCCCAGCGGGGCATGTCGTCCCAGTCCACGAAGGTCACGGCCGTGCCCTTGTTGCCCGCACGGCCGGTGCGGCCGACGCGGTGCAGGTAGATCTTTTCGTCTTCAACGCACTGGTAGTTGATGACGTGGGTGACGTCGTCGACGTCGATGCCGCGGGCGGCAACGTCGGTGGCGACGAGGACGTCCACCTTGTTGTTGCGGAAGGCGCGGAGGGCCTGCTCGCGGGCGCCCTGGCCGAGGTCGCCGTGGATGGCGGCGGCGGCGAAGCCGCGGTCCACGAGTTCCTCGGCAACCTTGGCGGCGGTGCGCTTGGTCTTGGTGAAGATGATGGTGCGGCCGCGGCCGCGGGCCTGCAGGATGCGGGCGACGACCTCGATCTTGTCCATGCTGTGGGCACGGTAGATCAGCTGGCGGATGTCGCGCTTGGTGAGGCCCTCGTCGTCAGGGTCGGCCGCGCGGATGTGGGTCGGCTTGGTCATGTAGCGGCGCGCCATGGCGACGACCGGGCCGGGCATGGTGGCCGAGAACAGCAGGGTCTGGCGGACCGGCGGGGTGCCGGCGATGAGGGTCTCGACGTCCGGGAGGAAGCCGAGGTCCAGCATTTCGTCGGCCTCGTCAAGGATGACCATCTTGACGTTCTTCAGCACGAGGTGCTTCTGCTTGTAGAGGTCGATGAGGCGTCCGGGGGTACCGACGACAACCTCGACGCCCTTCTGCAGGGCCTCGACCTGCGGCTCGTAGGCGCGGCCGCCGTAGATCGTGGTGATGCGGGCGTTGCGCTTGCGGGCGGCGTTCTGCAGGTCATTGGCAACCTGGACGGCGAGCTCTCGGGTCGGCACGATCACGAGAGCCTGCGGGGCGCCGGGCGCGGCCAGCGAGTCATAGCCGGCGTCGTCCGGCCCGACGACGCGCTGCAGCGCCGGGATGCCGAAGCCGAGGGTCTTGCCGGTGCCGGTCTTGGCCTGGCCGATGATGTCGTGGCCGCTGAGGGCGACCGGCAGGGTCATGGCCTGGATCGGGAAGGGGTGCGTGATGCCGGCGTCGGCCAGCGACTCCACGATGTCGGCGCGGACGTTGTAGTCGGCGAAGGTTTTCTCGGCGATCTCGTGCGGCTTCTCGTCCGAGATGATGGTCTCTTCCGGTTCGAGCGTTTCCGTTCCGGATTCGTCGGTCAGAAGCTGGTGCGTGTGCAATTCACTCACTAGGGGAGTTTCCTTATTCATTTTGGGCTGCGCTGCTTGCTCAACGGGGCCGGCCGGGTGGCCGTTCCGGAGCACGCTCAGGCACGCAAGCAAATCCAGTGGAAGCCGATCGCGGGCTATCAATGCTGGCACTGGGGACCAGCGGGTCTGTCTCAAGATCGCGTAGGGGCGGGCTTGTTGAATTCTAAAATCAAGGAAATCAACGACCGGGCATCCATATCTACCCTTCCAGTCTAGCTGTACGCGGCCCGGATCATCGACTGGCACCGCAGGCGGCGCGCGGGAACACCACCGATTCCTTAACCCACCAGCTCCAGCCGGACCTCGCGGGTGGCAATGTCGGAGGACACAATCCGCACCCGGACCTGGGTGCCCGGTTCCAGTTCGCCGGGGCAGCGGGCGGTGACGGCCGGCACGGCGATCTGCACGATCCCGGAGGGTCCGTTGCCGTTCCCCGGCTTGGTGCCGCCGTTGCCGTTTCTGCCGTTCGCATTTTTCCCGTTCGTCGCTTTCCCGTTCCGGGCTATCTTGGAACCGGAGATCACGACAGCGTCGAACTCCTGGCCGATGTGGTTCACCAGGAGCGCGGCCTCGACGGTGTCGAGTGAGAGCCGCTCCAGTCTGGCAGCCAGCTGGTCCGAGGCCGCCATGATCGCCGGCAGGGAGGGAAGGGCCTCGCGGGCCCAGTCCGGGACAGCCGCGCCGTTACTGAGCGCCTCGCAGATCACCAGGACGAAGCGGTCGACCAGCCGGCGCAGCGGGGCGGTGGAGTGGGCGTAGGCAGCGCCGATGGCAGCCTGGGTGGCGGACCCGGGCACGGTTCCATCGAAGGGGGTGTAGCCGGCGCCGCGGAACAGCATGCCGGCCGAGTGCACGATCGCCAGCTGGCGCGGGTCTGTGGGATCCAGGGTGCGCAGGTATTCGCCGTAGCTCATTTCGCCGTCCCAGGGCCTGCCAAGGGCGTGGGTCTGGCGGTGGAAATGCGCCAGCGAGGCTTCATCCGGTGCCGGCATGGTGCGCAGGATGCCGACCCTGCCCGCCAGCATGATCTCCGCAGCGGCCATCCCCGTCATGAGGGAGATCTGGGCGTTCCAGTCCTCCACGGGCAGCGGCGGCGCAGCGGCAATCCGGTAGCCGCCGTCGGAGAGCTGTTCGATTTCCTGTTCCGGCATGTTCAGGCTGGCGCCGCCGCGGAGCCGTTCCAGCTCGACCCGCTTCATCCCGACTTCCTTGAGCAGCTGCAGCACGGGCGCGGCGGTGCCGGCGTCAAGCTCGGCCTGCACCCCCCGGTAGCTGAGCTTTGCCCGGCTGCGGACCGTCGCGCGGCGGACCAGTACCGTGGACACCTCGGCCGCCGCGTCCAGCTCGAATTCCCACACAAAGGCAGCGCAACGCTGGCCGGCGAGCAGGCTGCCGGCTTCTTCGCTGATGATTTCCGGATGCAGCGGAATCCGGCCGTCCGGGGTGTAGTAGGTCTGGCCGCGGCGGCGGGTTTCGGCGTCGAGCGCCCCGCCGGGGACAACAAAGGAGGGGACGTCGGCGATCGCGTAGAAGACCTTGTAGCCCTGACCGGAACGGTCGATGAAGAGGGCCTGGTCCAGGTCGGTGGAGGACGCCGGATCGATGGTCACAAAATCGATATGCGTGAAATCCAGCTCCGGCAGTTCGTGCCCGGCGACCGCCTCCTTGGCTTCCCGGAGCGCGTCCTCGGGGAAAGCGCCCGGCAGCTCCAGCGTCGTGCGCAGCGCGTTGAGCGCCTCGGCAAGACGGTTTCTCTGCTGGTGGACATTCGGGGTCAAGCGATGATGGGACACGAAAATCAGATTAGCTTCATTTGCGCCATTAGTCTTGGATCATGAGCACATCCCCGGCTGATCCTGCCCGTTACAACAGCTTCCTGATGGATCTGCTCGGCGTCATGGCCTACGGCGAGCTTTCCGCGTTCGAACGGCTCTCTTCCGACGCCCGGTATTCACCCACCCTGCACGACCGCGCGGTGCTGGGCCGGCTCGCCGTGACCGAGTTCCAGCACTACGAGCTCGTAAGCGCCAAACTCGACGCCATGGGCCTGGACGCGGAGGCCGCCATGCTGCCGTTCCAGCCGTCCGTGGACCACTTCCACGAACGCACCCGCCCGGCGGACTGGTACGAATCCCTGATGAAGGCGTACGTGATCGACACCGTCTCAGCCGACTTCTACCGGGCCATTTCACGCTACGTCGACGCCGGAACCCGGGCCCTGGTGGAGCAGATCCAGGCCGATGGGGGAGCCACGGAGGTGCTGCGGGAGCTGCTCAAGACAGCCCTCGCCGACGACCCCCGGCTGGCCTCGCGGCTGGCACTGTGGGCCAGGCGCCTGCTCGGGGAAGCACTGACCCAGGCGCAGCGGGTGAGTTTCGAGCACTCGTTCGTCGGGGGCCTGATCGGCGCGGACGAGGACCGGTCCAAGGAACTCGTCCGCGGGCTGATGGATGAACTGGCGGCGAACCACTCACGCCGGGTGACGCAGCTCGGCCTGGCCGGCTGAGCGGACGGCCTCGACGGCCCGGACCGGGATCGGGTCCCCGCGCGCTCGGTTCCCCACAGCTGCTCCTAGGCGTTAATGATCCGTGACCACGCACCCAAGTGGGTGGTGGTCACGGATGTGCAGGGAAACCGGCTGTGCCTGTGCCCTGAAGCAGGTCATGGAACCGGTATGCCGGAGGCCTGAGCCCCGGCAGCCGGCCCGCTCGCTGCCCAACAGGAGGGGAGCGGGCGCGCGGCTAGTAGCGCAGGATGGCAGTGAGCCGCGCGGTGTCACGGCTGGTGCGGGTCTTGCCCAGGTACAGCACAGTAGCCACGGAGGCGGCGGCGCCCAGGACCATGGGCAGCACCCACGGAATCCAGGTCAGCCCCGGCTGGTAGCCAAGCCCGGCGGCCATAAAGGCGATCCAGCTCAGCATCCCGACGGTCAGCGACACGCCGGCCGGTACGGCGATGCCGTACTTGGCGTGGCGTTTGTCGTTGGCCCACACCACAAAGCCCGCGGCCACGGTCACCAGGGCAACCACAATCAGGGAAAGCATGTTGGGACTCCTTGCGGATCGGGGTACCGGGCGGCAGCGGTGCTGCCGGAGCCCAGGTGTGTCGGGTGGCTAGAGCGCGCCGAAACCGACGCGGCGGACTTCCTCGGCACCGATTTCAACGTAGCCCAGGACGTTCGCGGGAATGATGATCTGGCGGCCCTTTTCGTCGGTCAGGCGCAGCTCCGTGCCCTTTGCGATGGCCTCGCCGACCACCTTCGCCACGGCGTCGGCCTCCTGCGACGATTCCAGGACAATTTCGCGGCCGATGTTCTGTATGCCGATCTTTACTTCCACAGCAAGGCCTCCCAGCCAATCAACGTTCTTTAAGGTGTTATCTCTATTTGTAGTCTAGGTTTCCTTGGGGAAGCGGGAGATTCCGCGCCAAGCTAAACGGTAGATCAGATCGCTGGCCACATCGAGGTCAAGATTGCCGTCCGTTTCCAGCCAGTACCGGGCGCTGACCTGCGCCATTCCGGCGAGCCCCCGGCCCAGCAGCTGGGACTCCAGTTCGGGCAGCTTGGTGTCCTCGGCGATGACCCGGGCGACGGCGTCGGCGAAGGTCTTGTTGAACGCTTCCAGCTTGGCGCTGACATCGGCGTCGTTGACGAGGTCGGATTCGAAGACGAGGCGGTGGGCCTGGTCGTCGCTGGCGATGAAACGGAAGTAGGCCCGCATGACCGCCTTGACGCGTTCATCGTTGTCCGTGGTTGAGTTCAGCGCGCCTAGCAGCAGCCGAATCAGTTTGCTCAGCTGGCTGTCCAGCAGGGCCAGGTACAGCTCGCGTTTGGAGGGGAAGTGCTGGTACAGCACGGGCTTGCTGACGTGGGCGGCCTCGGCGATTTCGTCCATCGCGGCCCCGTGGAAGCCGTTGGCAACAAACACTTCCTGGGCCGCCGCGAGCAACTGTGCCCGGCGCTCATCGCGGGGCAGCCGCGCCGATTTCTGTCCGCTGCGTGCCGGGACCTCCGGTGACTTTCCGGCATGACCCCGCTCAACCGGTGCCTTATGTACCACTGTCGGCCTTCTTTCGCTTGCTGTTACGTCCACTTTACGTGCCAGTAATATGACCTGGCGGCATCTTCGGGCATAGATTGAAGTATGGCTTCCAAGTTCACCCCCAGCCCAGCCCCCGCACCCCCGGAAACAGCGTCCGTGGCGACCGGGCCGCTGGTGGAACCGGCCGGCGGCCTGAGCCCGGAGGAAGTGGAACGCTACTCCCGGCACCTGATCATTCCGGAGATCGGATCCATCGGGCAGCGCCGCCTGAAAAACGCCAAGGTCCTCGTAATCGGCGCCGGCGGCCTGGGCTCTCCCGCGCTGCTGTACCTGGCCGCCGCAGGCGTGGGAACCCTGGGAATCGTCGACGACGACACCGTGGACCTGAGCAACCTCCAGCGCCAGGTGATCCACGGCGTGGCAGATGTGGGCCGGCCCAAGATCGAGTCGGCGCGCGACGCTATTGCCGCCCTGAACCCGCTCGTGGCGGTCAGGCTCCACAATGTCCGGCTGGACGCCTCCAACGCCCTGGAACTGTTTGCCGGCTACGACCTCATTCTTGACGGCGCCGACAACTTCGCCACCCGCTACCTCGTGAACGACGCCGCGGCGATCCTCGGCAAGCCCTACGTCTGGGGTTCGATCTTCCGCTTCGACGGGCAGGTCAGCGTCTTCTGGGAACAGTTCGGCCCCACCTACCGGGACCTGTACCCGGAGGCGCCCCCCGCCGGCTCCGTGCCATCCTGCGGGGAAGGCGGCGTGTTCGGGATGCTCTGCGCCGCCGTCGGTTCACTCATGGTGACGGAGGCCGTCAAGCTGATCACCGGCGTCGGGCGCTCCCTGCTGGGCCGGGTGGCGCTCTACGACGCCCTCGGCGGGACCTGGCGCGAAATCAAGGTCTCCCGGGATCCCGAGGCGGAGCGGATCACGGAACTGACCGATTACGAGGCTTTCTGCGGTATTCCCCCGGCTGCGGAGGCGGGCATCGAGCACACTGTGACCGCTGCGCAGCTGGCCACGATGCTGGCCGCCCGCACGGCCGGACTCAAGGAGTTCCATCTGGTCGATGTTCGCGAAACAGGGGAGTACGACATCGTCCGGATCGACGGGGCCGTGCTGATCCCGCAGGGCCGGATTCTGGCTGGCGAGGCATGGCACGAGCTGCCGCAGGACATGGACATCGTGTTCCACTGCAAGGCCGGGACACGCTCCGCGGCCGTCCTCGCGGCCGCCCGGGCTGCCGGCTATGAGCGCGTCAGCCACCTCGACGGCGGAATCCTGGCCTGGGTGCGGGACGTGGAGCCGGACAGGCCGGTCTACTGACCGTGTGACTGTCGGTGACCCGGCGGGGACCGGCAGTCGAGGTCCTTTCCGCTTCTCTGCGGTTGCTGAGGGAGTCGGTGACGCGTTCTCGCGTGATCTCGTGTTCCATTTGCGCGAGTGCGGCCATGATCGTGAACAGCATCGAGCCCAGGGGTGCGGCGGTGTCGACGTCGCCGCCGAGGTTGTGACGTGCAGGCCCGCGCCCTGACCCCCTTTGGTCACCGACGGCGAGCATGTATGGATATAGCGATGTGACTGTTAATAGCGTGGTGACTGTTAATTCAGAATGGCGGTTTTTCCACAGCTCGGTTTGGCGGTTCAGATGCCCTCAGGCGGAACCGACGGCGACTGGAAGGCCCACGCCCGCCAGGTAATTGGTGATGACGCTGTTGAACACTTCTTCTGGTCTCTCGGGGTCGTGTTGCCCGGTGAGTGCGCCCGCCAGCAACGGGTAATTCCCGGACTGGACTACATCGGAGAGGTACTGCAGGCGCGCGTTCGCCCCGTCGAGGCCTGAGTCACCTGGTCAGCCCCGCCGCGCCAGGGAAGAAGGCCACGGGCGCGGATCTGCGCAGGTACGTGCGCGAACTCGGTGACTACATGGACCTGGCCGCGACCGGCACCCTTGCCGCGGCCGAGGCCGGCACCGACGTGATCCTGGCCAATGCGATCGCCCCCTATGCCTACGATGTTGCTGAGGCCCTCGGTGTCCCCGTCATCGGTGCCCACCTGCAGCCGACCGAACCCAGCACTGCCTGTCCGCCCGTGGTTCTGGGGACCGCCCGCAGTCTGGGGCCGGTCGGAAACAAGCTGCTCGGTGCACTGATATCAGCGGGAAAAGCACCCTACGACGCCCCGAGCGCCCGCATCCGCCAGATGCTCGGCCTACCCAAAAAGGCCCGGTCCGCGTCCGACCGTACCCGAAGGAAAACCAGCGGTCCCGTTCTCCACGGCATCAGTCACACCGTGTTCCCGCGCCCGGCGGACTGGCGATCCGGGCTCACCATGACCGGCTACTGGTGGCCGGAAGTTGAGCCGGGCTGGCAGCCACCTGCGGAGCTGGTCGAATTCCTCGCGGACGGACCGCCCCCGGTGTTCATCGGCTTTGGTAGCAGTGCGGCCCTGGACGCAGAATTCATGCTCGACGCCGCGCACCGTGCGGGGGTTCGCGCGGTACTGCAGGGCGTGCAGGGTGCCTCCAGACCCGATACCATCAGCATCGGTGCTGTTCCGCACGAATGGCTGTTCCCGCAGATGGCCGCGGTCGTCCACCATGCCGGAGCGGGGACCACCGCGGCGGGGCTGCGCGCCGGTGTGCCGACGGTCAGCGTGCCGATATATCCGGACCAACCGTTCTGGGCCGCACGGATCACGTCCCTCGGCGCGGGCCCGCAACAGGTCCCCGACAAGGAGGAACTCACCACCGAACGGCTGGCCGACGCCATTACGCAGGCCACCACGACGCCGGCCTACGCCGCACGAGCACGCCAACTTGCAGCAATGCTCGCCAGGGAAGACGGAACCGCGCCCGTCGCGACAGCGCTGCGAACCGCTGCTAAGTAGATGTAGCGCGTTCCAAGAACGACCGTTTCCGCTACAAACCACCAGGCGCGTTCAAAAGATTCGGTGCACTTGTCAGTTTCCGAAATCGTCTGCATGGAAAGTCCACACTCGTCTGCACGACCCACTACGTGTCCGTATGGGGAACCCTCTACAGGACACATTCGCCGGATTTATGCCCACGGCTAGGATCAGGGCACGACGGGTTGCAGCCGGTCCAAAATTGGGGGAGATATGAGGATGGTCATTCTTGCTATAACCGCGTGGGTCCTGACTGGCTTGATCGCATTGCTGGGAGTGAGCGCCGGCTCCACCATATGGTTCTACATGGAGCCAGTAGTCGATACAGTGCCCGATCCGGCAAGCTACTATGTCGCCGCCGCAGCCGGATTCCTGGCCCTGTTCCTGAGCTTGGTAGTAAGCGTCGGCGTGACTGTCCACGCAGCCCGCTGCGACGCCAGCGGAAAAGCCTGATCCATCTGACTACCATCACAGCTGAGCCGTTCCAATCGGGAAACGTTGAGCGGGAGGTTCGCGCGACACTAAGCCAAATCCGGCCGTAAACACTAGGGCAGGTGATTGGCTGGGCTGCATGGAACAGAAGTTTGTGCGCTATGAGGCAAGCATGCCCAACGGCCGCGGACTCCACCCAGGCATCTTCGCTCTCGCCAACGGCGTGGCCAAGGACGGGAGACTCAGCGCCGAGGACTGGGCATCCTGGCGTAGCGCGAACGATCACTACGACGCCGCATACGCAGACCCCTCGACGGCGGACAGATCCGTCTACGACCGTGCAATCAACCCGGCAGCCCAGTCCTGGTTCAAGCGCACGGCTGCGCATCTAGTGACTGGGGTGGAGTTCTACACGGATCTTCTACACCGCTATGGCGTCGGCTGGCGGGTGCTTTATTCGAATGATCCAGGAAAGGTTCTCTACGAAGACGACGTCCAGATCGTTGTCGCACCTCATTAGGGTGTGACGACCCACTGGGCTGCTGGCAGCGCGACAGACTGGCACCATTCAGGGGTCACGTTGAGGGAAACCCTCTGCGGCACGGTCCACTAGGGGATCCTGCCCTGGGACGGCCCTGTGACCGGAGCTCGACCTCACGATCGGCCTAGTCAGCTGCGCCACGATTGGGGGCATGAGGCGGGCGGCACGGTCTTGCGCGTGAGCTGACCCGGCCCGGCTCGTCAGCTCACGCGGATGCCACTATCAGCGAGAAACTCGCGGGCACGGCCCATCTGGCGGTCGGCGGAGGGGCCCTGCGGGACGGCGGTCTTCCCGACGACCCTCGGGTCGGTCCATTGGCCCCCCTTAGATTGGCTGCCCGAGGTGCATAGGTGGCAACTACCGCGGCTCACCCAAAGAGGGCGGAACGATACGCCTGACTAGCGGTCGCCCACCGGTCTGCGGGTCTCCCGACCCGAGCGTGCCCGATTTCGCGCATTGTCGTGTCCGGATGAGGCGACCAACTTGCCCGACGAGGTACCTTATCTGCGCCATCGTAGGTGCCTCGAGTCCGAGGTGTGGGTCTCGTGCATCCGGTAGCCGGGGTATGGATGGAATGTTTGGCAGATGCAATCCGGCAGCACGGCGTCAATGCGAACGGCGAAAGGTCGCGAAGACGAAAAGCAGGCCGCCGACGAGTGCGGTCGAGATGCCTAGGGCCAGGATCTCCTCGGGTGAGGGCTTGGAAATGAGGCGCTCCAAATATCGGACGGCCAGGACCAGGACCAGGGTGCCCGCTATCCGCCCCTTTAGATGATCAAAGGAGGTGGTGGTCAGCGACGGCGGAAGATCGAGGTCATGCACGAACAGCTCCCAGACTCCAAAGCCGACGATGAGCAACACGGTCGCGATCAAGATGGAATCGATGCTCTCGAACAGTTTCACCAGGGCCGGATCAGAGGACAGGCCTTCTACGGCCAGGATGTGGACGAAAATCACTGCCTTGCCCAGAGCCCAAAGGTAGGTTACGGCCGAAAGGAACAGCGCAGTGGCTGCGCCGATGACGGCGACGTACCGGATGTGTTCGATAGCCAGGCGTCGGCGCCGGCGGCGGGATGTCGGGTCGTTTTCCGGTTGCGGCACTGAACCGTCCGTTCGGGGCTGCATCGTGTCCTCTCGGCTGAACCTTATGGCTTCCGTGCATTACTTGCGCGGACTGCGGCGTCCTGCCTGTCGCAGTAATCTGATCGTAACGGCCGCGGGCGGAACCCGCTCATCTTTTCGACAAAGGCGTCATCGTCCGCCTGGGGGTGCGGAGTCAACGCAAGTTTCCTTGATTCCTTGTTCCCAGATCAAGAGTGGCGGTCTTGCGCGGTGCGGTCCATTTTTGGGGAGGCATTTGGGAGCAGGTCTGGGACAAAGCACCACGTCCACGCGAGCACTGCTCCGACATCGTGACTTCCGGGTCAGGTGCGGGTCATAAGGAGCCAGATGAGATACCCGAGGTACAGGACGACGAAGAGCCCGCCTTCAAAACGGTGGACCCTCCGCCCGCTGAGGAATACGGGGATGCACAGCAGCACCGCCGCGGTCATCAGGGGCAGGTCCACCTGGACGAGCTGCTCGGAGACGGTGATTCCGCCCGGGGCGGTCAGCGTGGTCACCCCGAGGATGAACGCAATGTTGTAGACACTGGAGCCGATAAGGTTTCCGACCGCAACGTCACGGTCGTTTCGCACGGTGGCGACGAGAGTCGTCACCAGCTCCGGGGCAGAAGTGCCGATGGAGACGATAGTCAGCCCGATCAGGGCGTCGGATACACCCAGCTGCTGGGCGAGGTCCACGGAGCCGCCCACCAACCCGTGTGCACCCAGGACAACCACGGCGATCCCGGCCACGAGCAGAACAATATCCACGAACTTGCCCTTCGGGGAGGGCGGCGGGGCGTATTCGGCTTCATACTCCGCGCGGACGGACGCCAACTCCCGCCGGCTAACACGCAGGATCACGGCCGTGTAGATCAGTGCGATGGCCACCAGCAGCACGCCGTCGGTCCGGGAGAGCGTCCGATCCAGCGTCATCAGCAGCAAACTGATGGCTGCCAGCGCCATCATGGGTAGGTCGAAGCGGAGGATCTGACCGTGCAGTGTCAAGGGGCGCAGCAGAGCGCTGAGCCCCAGGATGAGGAGCAGGTTGACGAGATTGGTGCCGGCGATGTTGCCGACCGCCAGGTCCCCGGCACCGACCCACACTGCGTCGAC
Source organism: Pseudarthrobacter leeuwenhoeki (assembly GCF_055412885.1). Lineage (NCBI taxonomy): Bacteria > Bacillati > Actinomycetota > Actinomycetes > Micrococcales > Micrococcaceae > Pseudarthrobacter > Pseudarthrobacter leeuwenhoeki. Next base: position 11,758 of record NZ_JBVAYY010000012.1, read on the forward strand.
GCCGACGGCCAGCTCCGGGGCGCTGGTGCCGATGGAGACCACGGTCAGCCCGATGACGAGGGGAGACACGCCCAGTCGGGCTGCCAATCGGGTGCCTGCACGGAGCACGAGCTCGGCTCCGGCGATCAAGGCGGCCAACCCAACCACGACCAGCATCCAGCTCCCCATGAGACCCTGAACCTCCCAAATCCGATGGATTCCGAAAATCGTCGCAAGACCTGATCATCTCAGGAGCTCCAATGGACCCCCAGGGTCTGAGAATCCCCGTGACGTGCGCGCACGTGGAGACAGTTCCGATTCTCCTGCGAAACGCCGCGCCATTGCTGCGGACCTGACGCCCCTGCACAGTCTGCTTGCCCCTTCCTCGAGCAACATCAACAACTCTCACGGCAGGCAACGCTACGGGCGAATTCCCCGCAGAACGAGCGGAGCCCTGACACACCACCCGAGCACAGCAAGCCTGGCGGAACAACGACCTCAGAGACACATGCGAACCTTGTTTCGCGAGTTATTCTGCCTTAGTCTGGCTGTATCAGTTTAGCCCCGCCAACGGCAGTGGCAAGAGGAGAGGAGTTCCTTTGTCGAACCTGATCCCGTGGTTTGCTCTGGCCCTGTGGTCCGCCGCCATCGCCCTACGGTTGCATCCGCGAACTCGCTGCTGGGCCCCGCGCGGCATCGTGGGCAGCGCGCGAACAAGGACCAACGGCCCTGTCCATATCCGTCGCCCAGGCGGGCCGGTACCTCGATGACCCGCCACGAGTGGCCGCAAGTTCGGATGAGTACCTCATGCCAGCTGATTGTCCACCGCATTCGTCTACCTCAAGGTCGGCCGTGCCCTGGTATTGATCCGGATGGCAAACAAGACGATGCTCAAGATGGACTCGAGTACACCCCCATCACCCTCTCTGACCGGATACCACACCAGACACCACGAGGAATGAACAGTAATGGCAATCAAGGACGACCAGTCATCCCAATTCCTCCCGGCGATTGGCGCGAAGGAAGCGCCTCTGCGGGATCCGCACCTGCAGATCGCGACCGCCGTGGCGGAGTCGCTGGGGGTCAATTCCGCGCAAGGACTCGGTGAGGCAGAGGTTGCCCGACGCCGGGAGCTGATCGGTGAGAACCGTTTGGTCGAGCGGCCGCGGCGGCCAGGTTGGCTGCGATTTCTCGATCAGTTCCGTAGCCTGCTGATCCTCATCCTGCTCGGTGCCGCGGTTCTCGCTGGCGTCGTCGGGGACCTCAAGGACACGATCGTCATCCTGATCGTGCTCCTGATCAATGCCGTGATCGGCTTCGTTCAGGAGAACAGGGCGGAGCGCAGCCTCGAGGCGCTGCGCGACATGCTGGTGCCCACCGCACGGGTCCGCAGGGACGGGTCGGTGCGGGTGATCGGAGCGGTCGAGCTTGTGCCGGGTGACCTGGTCCTGCTCGAGGCCGGAGACCGGGTGCCGGCCGACGGACGGTTGCTTGTGGCGGAGTCGGTGGAGATCGACGAGTCCGCACTGACCGGGGAGTCTCAGCCGGTAGCCAAGGACACCTTGCCGGTGGGCGCCGCTCCCGGTGAGAAAGTGCCGCTGGCCGACCGCACCGGCATGGGCTACATGAACACCGCGCTTACCCGCGGCCGGGCCGAACTCGTGGTCACGGCCACTGGCGCGCAGACCGAGGTCGGCGCCATCGCGGAACTGCTTGCGAGCGGTGAGGAGCCCAAGAGCCCGCTGCAGGTGCAGTTGGATTCACTGGGCAAGCGGATCGCCCTGATCGGCGGCATCGCCATCGCCATCTACGTGACCATCGCCCTCATGCGCGGCGAGCCTTTGGGCGAGCTGGCGCTCACGGCGGTGGCCCTCGCCGTGGCCACGGTGCCCGAAGGTTTACCGGCCGTCCTGGCCCTCACCCTCGCCCTCGGCGTCGGTCGAATGGCCCGGCGGGGAGCTATCGTCAAGCGGCTCGCGTCGGTGGAGACCCTGGGCTCGGCTACCGTCATCTGCAGCGACAAGACCGGAACGCTCACGCTGAACCAGATGACGGCCCGTGCGCTGGTCTTCGCAGGCCAGCGGATGCGCATCGACGGCGAGGGGTATTCCCCGACAGGGTCGATCATTGCCGAGACAGCCGGGCAGCGGACCGAGGATGCCGGGCGTCTGCTGGAACCATTCGTTCTGTGCAGCGACGCTGTGCTGGCTGCCCCGGGGGCGGGTGGCCGGGCTGGCATCGTCGGCGACCCCACCGAGGGCGCGCTGGTCGTTGCGGCCGTGAAGGCCGGGATCGACGCCCCGACGCTGCGTGCGGCGCACCCGCGGGTGGCCGAGTTGCCCTTCGATAGCGCCCGCAAGTTCATGGTGACCGCACACGAGGAGGACGGCCGCATCCGCGTCTACCTCAAGGGCGCTCCCGACGTACTCCTCGCGCGCAGCACGGCGTTACTCACTGCCGAGGGAGTTAGTGACCTAGACGCCGCCGGCCGGGACCAGCTGGTAAGCGAGGTCACAGCCCTCGCGTCGAGAGGTCTGCGGGTGCTGGCCGCCGCGACGACGCTGATGGACGACCTGCCCGCCGCCGGTGATCCGTCGAACGCCGACGCGCTCGAGCACCGGCTGACCGGCCTGACGCTGCTCGGCCTGGTCGGCATCGCTGACCCGCCCCGCCCGCAGGCCAAGGACGCCATCGCACTCGCCCACCGGGCCGGGGTCTCGGTCAAGATGATCACCGGCGACCACCGGGACACCGCGGCCGCCATCGCCCGGGAGCTCGGCATCCGCGGCGGAGTCGTCACCGGCACCGAGCTGGACCGGATGACCCCGGAGGAGCTGTCGGAACGCGTGGAGAGCATCGGGGTATTCGCCCGGGTCGCCCCGGAGCACAAAGTCGCCATCGTCGGGGCGCTGACGGCCCTGGGGCACGTGACGGCAATGACCGGCGACGGCGTCAACGACGCGGCAGCCCTGCGCGCGGCGCACATGGGCGTGGCGATGGGGATCACCGGCACCGAGGTGACCAAGGAAGCCGGCGACATGATTCTCACCGACGACGACTTCGCCACCATCGTCGCCTCGGTCCACGAGGGCCGATCGATCTATGACAACGTGGTGAAGTTCGTCCGCTTCCAACTGTCGACCAACATCGGCGCCATCCTGTCCTTCCTCGGCGCGACCGTGGCCGGGCTCCCGGCACCGCTAACCGCGATCCAGGTGTTGTGGGTCAACATCATCATGGACGGCCCCCCGGCGATGGCCCTGGGCGTTGACCCCGCCCGACCAGGGCTGATGGACGAACCGCCGCGCAGGGCCGATGATCGGATCCTGGACCGGACCCGGCTACTACGGATGTTGCGGGCCGGCGCAGTCATGGCGGCCGGTACCCTGTCGGTGCTCACCCTGGCCGAGGGGGCCTACGGCGCCGCCGTGGCGTCCACCATGGCATTCACCACGTTCGTCCTCTTCCAGTTCTTCAACGCGCTCAACGCTCGGTCCGAGCGGCAGACGGTGTTCACGCGGCATCTGTTTACCAACCGCTGGTTGTGGATCTCCTTCGCCGCGGTCCTGGTCCTGCAGGTCCTCGCCGTACAACTGGCCCCGCTCCAGGGCATCTTCGACACCACGTCGCTCTCCGCCACCCAGTGGCTGATCTGCCTTGCGGTGGCGTCCTGCGTCCTCGTGGTCGAGGAAACGATCAAGCTCGCACGTCGGGCGGGGAGGAAGCGCTGAAACGATTGCTGGCCGGGGGTGCTGCTGCGGCGAGGGCCAGGAAATCCCCCACCCGCACGTGCTCCTCCAGCGGGTGCCGAAAGCGGTTCTGCTGCACCACGGTGTACCTGTTCCGACGACCCACCCGCTCGCGGACGACATACCCGGCTTCCTCCAGGTCGCGAACGATCATTTGGACGGCACGTTCGGTGATGCCGACTTTGGCGGCCACATCCCGCATCCGCGACTGAGAATCACCCGCCAACGCGACGAGCACGTGCCCGTGGTTGGATAGGAAAGTCCAGGATGAAGAAGTCTGCATGCGAAACATGATACGTGTTTTTAGTTACGTATATCTATGGGAGTTGCCGCCCTTGGACATATCGGACCGGAGCGGTCCCGCGCGCTGCCCCTGCTCCGCAACGTCGTTCCCATGGCCGACCCCCGCAACGCCCGGCAGTTTTCGGATCAGAAGTTCTGGCCGGCTTCCGGTCAACCCGCTGACGCCGGTGCGGGTCGGGGCAGCCGACGTCGTGCTCGCGGTACTCGGTCCCAAAGCGATGTACTTCCTGCTGGCCGCGCTGGTAGACCGCCTCGCCCCCTCCACACCGGCCTATCCAGCAGCTCCCTTCCGCGGCCCCGTCCTCAGGACCTGGTCCCCCTCCCACAGCACGGACAAAGCACCCCCTTGGAACTTGAACCGAAAGGGAACGATGATGGACACACCCGCCCGCCCAACACCCCGCCCCCTTGCCGCGGTTATCACCGATGGTCGAGGCGACGGCAGTGTCCCGCCGTGCTGCGGCCCTCGCCTGCGCGCAACGACGGCCGGTCGTTCTGCTGGTGCCCCTCGTGCAACCGGCCTTCACCACCGACGCCGCCATCGCAGCCCGCCTGCACCGGGAAGCGCTACGGGAGGCCGAAACAGTCGCCGCACGGGTGCACCCCGCCCTGGACGCCACCGGTGTGTTGTTCCATTTGCAGTTGGTGCGATACCGCGCTTGCCCCTTCCGCCGCGCACCTCAGGCCCAAGCCATAGCCCTGGCCTTGGCCCGCGCCGCCCGCCGGGCAGGGGCGGCCGTGATCATCACCCCATCGGCGTTGCCGGTGCCCTCTCTGAAGCACGGGGCCGAGGTCCTGTTTGCATGAAAGTGCGCCGTCCGGACCGCTCGGAGATCGCCTCAGCGACCCTGCGCACAGCGGGGAGCTGCCCAGGAACCCGCCACCCGATCCCGCCCCGCCTTCTGCCTAGCCACAACCATGGGCCATGTGCCATGCGCCGCCCACGGCCATCGCGGGTCTGTTGACGCGGTGCCGTGCCACCACCTAGATCCCGAATCGCCGAGGCGGAGATACGCGGGAGGTGGCCACCACCATGAGCCGACCCACCCCCCCGCCTCTGGTCGGGTCGTGAGCCCTCTACTTCCGAAAGGACAAACCACGAAGTGCCTTCCACCTTCCTTCCCGGCGACGGGACTCCTCTGCTAGCGACGCACCATGCAGACAGTTCCGGGCCGCGGCCCCGGGATCAGTCCCAGCGGCGACAATGGACACTGCTCACCAAACACGCCCATGTACTGCTGGTCGTGGCCGGTTCCCCTGACGCACTGGTCAGCGAGATCGCCGGCAGTGTTGGGATCACCGGGCGTGCGACCCTGAGCATCCTTAAGGACCTCGAGACCGTCGGCTACCTCACCCGCCACAGGGTGGGACGACGCAGCCACTACACCGTGGATCCCCACCGGCGCTTCCACCACCCGGCAACCGCGACACACGAGATCGGCGAGTTGCTTGCCATCTTCGCTCCCGCTCCGTCCAACCCGGCACAGCGCAAGCTGCGAGACATGTAGGGAGCTGGATGCCCAACGTCCTTAAGCCATGGTGGGCGCCAACACTCCCTACCACCACGGCCCAGTGCCCCTGCCCTCTGAACGCCAGCCAAGTTCCCGGCCAACCCACAACTTGACCCACCGGCAATCGCAATCCCCGGCGGTAGGTGGGTGGGCTGTCGGAGCCAGCCTTCACTCACCTGCACGGATTGTTCAAAGTCGTCTGCACGGCGGCCGTGCCCACAAGGGGAACCCTCTGCGGGACAATGTCAAGCGCAATGTCAGTACTCGTGCGACGACTAGCCTGAATGGATGAAGGAGCTGGCTGTCGTCACGGGTGCCAATCGAGGACTGGGGCGTTCCTTGGTGCAAGAGTTCTCGGAGTCCGGTTGGAACGTCATTGCCATCACGCGCTCGCCCGAGGTCCTGAAAGCCAGGGCCGGGTCTACGGGCGTCGTAACGGTCCAGCAGGATGTGCGGTTCGAACCCGGCCCTGAGCTGGCTGAAGCTCTGAACGGCCGCCCAGTGGACTTGCTCATAAATAATGCCGCACAGGGAGCGCCCCATGCGGAGCTGGGAACTATCCGAGCTGACGGGGTCCTCAACGCCGTCGATGTAAACGTCGCTGGTCCGCTGCGCCTCGTGCAGTTCCTGCTGCCGAACCTGCTTGACCCACCTGATCCGATCATTATCAACGTGTCGTCGCGACTAGGATCTCTTGCTGCCCAGGCAAACCATGACTTCTCCGGTCTCTCGACGAGTTACGCCTACAAAATTTCGAAAGCCGCTCAGAACATGCTGACCGTCTCCCTAGCCCAGGACCTTCATGGGCGGATCCGCTGCTGGGCAGTCCACCCCGGCAAACTGGACACAGCTATGGGTTAAACTGACGCGTCCAAGGATCCGCGAACGGCTGCTCGCCAGATGCGCGAACTCGTTGACTCAGGTGATCGGACGTCCCCGCGCTTCTGTTCCCTCGGGGAGCAGGATCTCCACTGGTAGCAACGTAAGGAAGCGGTCCCTGATCAGCGTCCGCAGGAGGGGACTACCGGGTCATCGACATCTCCGGCCTCGGCGAGCTCGTCCGCCGCTGGAACCGCCCGCACTGGGAAGTCATGCCGAAGAAGCTGAGTGACCATACCGCCCTGACCGACCTCCGTGAAGGAGCCAAGGAGCTCCGCTATTACCGCGCCGGCCTGCACGTCATGAACGGGCTCTGACCGCACCACCGCCGCCGGCTCGCTCAGGCGGAATCCCGACGGCTGATAGCGCTGTCATGTGTGGGCAAAGCAAAGGGCCGGATTCTAGAACTCCTCGCACCGCTGACATGCCAGCTCCAGAGCGCCGCGTTTGGTCGCGGAGATGAGGTTCAAATCCTCTCAGCCGACACAGCACCAGTTATGTGAACGCGCCGTCGACATGAACAGGGTCGCACCGGTACGTTGGACGCAACGACACTAGATGAACATGCGAGCAGGTGCCCGATGAAACTTGAAACTGCGCTGCGCCCAGTTGACTGGCTGAGCGGGCTCGACCGCTCCGCGAAGGTCGAGGGCATCGTGCCAACTGGCTTTGAGTCATACCTGCGCATCCTTCACAAGGGACACCCCGCCGAGATAGATGGCCCCAACCACATCTCCTCCCCAGAGGTGAGCTGGGAAGTCGTAGCGTCGGCGCTCGGCCACCGGCTCTCGCCTGAAACCATATGGGCCGAACTCTCCGGGGCATATGGGGACCCGGCGTCCGTACCGGTTGTGGGCACCGTATACCCGCCTGAGGAAGGCCGCCTCGATGCCGCAGGGTTCCGTGCTCTAGCCCGCGTGCTGGTCAAGGCGACCGACGGCCCGTTCTTCGCAGCATTCTGGGCCGGGTGGGAGCCAGTCTTAGAGTACAGTGCGTCGGCGAGGGCAATCCGCCACGGTGACACCGTCTCCATTCAGGGCGAGCACTACGTGCTCTATAGCCTTGAAAGCCGTGAACTGGCCGACGCCAGCTGGATGCAGGCGCCGGCGTTCGGATGGGCCGAGGGGAACGGGCTCACGCCCAACTACCTGTGGCCCGCGGACGGCAGCTGGTGTCTTGGCACGAACATCGATCTTGACTCCAGCATCCTGGGCGGGCCAGCCTTTGTCCTGTCCGAAGTGGAGGCGCTCCCGGAGCTCGAAGCTCTTCACGTCACACCCTCCACCGACCTGACTTCGTCGATAACGAGGGCCCGCTGACACAACTGAGGGCGCCGCGTTTTCGACGCGGCGCCCTCAGTTCATTACCTGGGTGGGACTACTTGCCACAACCCAGGGGGGACTTCACCGTCGAGACTGACGAATAGTACGTCCGCCCGGCCTGCACACTGGTTCCGTTCGTCGTCTGCACGTACGTCGAGTTGTTCCTGTTCTTGCAGAACCATTCGAGCGAGGTCAGCGTCAAGCTGCGCGTGGAGTAGCCGGTCTGGCCTCTGCTCGCCATGGGAACCCAGGAAAGGCCTCCCCATTCCACCATGTACAGCACGCTGCTGTGGGTGATCTGGCTGGGCGTTGCTACCAGACATTTTGTATAGGGCTTGGCCCCGACGGAGCCGTAGCCGGACGATGACCGCAGGTGGACGACCGAGGGATAGAGGGTGCACACGTACGGGTCGAAGGCTTGAGTGGTGATCATCCCGCTCGTGGTTCCGCCTGAGACCTGCTGGTAGACGACCGGCTGGCCCGCGATCTTCTGCAGCTTCTGCAGCTCAGCGACTTCTTTTGGCGTCGCTTTGCGTTCAGCCGCCTTGCCGGTTCCATCCTTCGGTGCGGCGCTGGCGGCCGGCGCCGAAGTCAGGACGAGACCGGTGATCGCCAAGACGGCGAGCAGTCCGGAGAGCTTTCTGTGCATGTTTCCCCCTATTGTTTGCGGCTACCAGTGGCAGAACGTAGCCAGGTTTGTGTTCGCCAGCACGAGTGATTCCTCCTGGACGTCATTGGCGGCATCCGCGGCCCCTTGCGGGTCGTTGGCCACGAGATATGGGGCGTAGAAGTCGAACCCGCTCGTCCACGCGTCGAGGGTCGTTCGCAGGTCACCGTCAGTGCGGCCGGCCACTTCTTCAAAGCCTTCGAGAAGTAGGCTTGCTCTCTCCCGGGTCACCGGATTATTGGCTACCGGCCACGACAAGGGTGTCCTCAGCACGCCTCCGCTGCTCCGCATTCATGTTGCGATTCTTCCATGCGCGAAGTACGTGTCTGGTTGAGGAACCCTGAACGGACCGGTGGGCGTTCAGTAACCTCTTCTACAGATAGAGCCTCCCGCTCCCGTGTGTGGTTCATAATCGAGGCATGAGAGTGACTGGAATTCTCCCCGAGGACGCCCCCGACCCTCGTGTCGAGCAGGCTGAGGGCCTGAAACTCATGCCCATCCCCGTGATGGGACTCGTGTCCCAGCCCTCGCTGGAGGACACGGATACTGTCGGTCTGGCCTACGGTCAGGACGATCGTGGATACAGTGAAATGACAGTGAGCGTCACCTATACACTTTGGCGAAACCCGATTGACCGCCCAGACCCGATAAACCTCGCGGACCTCGACGAGCAGGCCCGGAGGGCGCTGGAGGCTGTTCCGCCATGGCCGCGCCCCGCGTGGCTGGTCGAGCAGGTGGAGCGAATGCGATACCCGCAGCTGTGGGAGGCCGTGCGAACTACCTGGAACCGTGACGCATCCGAGCGTTCGTCGGTCCGGAGCGTGCTGGTCGACCACGTCAACTACATCCTCATGAACCAGTACCGGCAGGAGCTCGGACTAAGCGACAATCCCTGGGACCAGCCTGCCCCGTAGTGACCGACCGGATGGTCAATGACCGGGTCAGTGTCCTTGTCAATGGAGTCGAAGTAGCCGGCGCGGAGCTCGATACGGACCCGTTCGTGTACGGCATCGGCGCAGAACTAGCAGGCGGTGGCGTCGTGACCGCCGTGCTTCCGCGCGTCGAGCTCAATCGCATCCAGGTCCAGTTCACGACCCGGAGCTAACGACCGCACCCGCGTCCGTAAGCCGGTCCGTTAGTGGAACCCTGAGCGGGCGGAAATTGGCTCTCTCCAGCGTGTGAGGACCGAGATCGGCGAGGAAAAGTGGGTCGTCAGGGGAATGCAGCCCTTACCGGGTCGAAAACTGTCTGAGTCAACGAACTCTCTGGATCCGGTTAGGTGCCTTGTCCGGACGATGTATTGACCTGCCCGTCCGTGCGATTGTTTTCCCTGAATCGGCGAGCCGCCACGCCGACTCCTTCACCTGCTCGCCGCGCAGCCAATCTAGGCGTTCCACCGGCCGCTGAAGTTGGCGTTGCAGCCAGCCGGCAGCGAGTGTTCCGTACGTCTCCGGTGCCTCTTCCAGGCCGAAGACTGTGAGGCCGTCTCCGTCGTAGACATGGTTGTCAAGGAGATGGCTATCGCCCCATTCACCTTCCAAGGCTCGGCCGTGGTGGCCGTCGTTCCAGTAGCCGATCTGGAGCGTGCAGGTGCCTTGTGGGACGTCGATTCCGGGAACGTTGAGAGTCACGACTATGGGTTTCATCCGGGCGACCACCGTGAACGAGCCGAGTTGGACATCAGGAAGGGACCACACGGATATTCTGCGGGTGATCCCGCTAAGGAAGTTCGCCTCTTCGGGCGTGCGGGGTAGATCTCCATCAAGCTGACCTTGGGCCATCATGTTGAGAGCCTAATCCAGTTGGATGGTCGAATATCTATGGGCCGTGAGAAGAAACGAGCCAGTGGCCGTACGAAGGACGAACCCTTTTCGGGACGGAAATGTGGCGTTCGCCCGCGTCGGAGCGAAAACGATGCGGCATGGGCGGCCCCAAGGAAGCGACCTTTAATGGGCGCCGGCGATCACGATCGACACGTTCGGCGGAATCGAAGGTAACGAAGAATAGTCTGCACCTCGATTTTCGGCCGTACGATCCAGCGGACGAGGTCGAGCGAATGGTCGCTCTAGGTGCCCGCAGGGTCGGTGTTGTCATTCTGGGAGCCCGAAAGAACGGCCAGTTCCGATAGTTGGGCGTTCGGACAGGCCACAGGAAGCGCCCGTCAGCGCATGGCCTCCCTCTACAGTCCGGAACTTTGGTACACCCCACCTACCCGAAGCATGACAATTAGGCTTGCCCAATGGGGTTCAGCCGAAGTGTCGCAATTCATCCCGCACAGCGGCGCTTTCGTCGAGCATCCGCCTTCTGTGGCTTGTCCGCGATCCTGCTCATCGCGTTGGGCTGGAGCGGGCTAATCCTTGTGGTCGGTGGATTGATCATTCCCCCATGGATCGTCGGCAGCGTTTTGTGCGGTATTTCGGTCGTGCTTGCGGCCATCAACCGGAGGATCCGCATTGGTCTAAAGGATCAGGAATTGCCCCAGGCACGCCGGTCGACGGGCTTCTTTTCGCGGGCGCTCATAACTCTGGGCATTGCCGGGTCAGTGATCGCCTTCTTGGGAGATGCCGCATACAGCACGACGTACACGCTTCTGAGGCCGGCTGGACCCGATGGGTGTCAGGCCGTGGCGCGAGAAGCCTCATTCTTTGTGGCAGGTCAAGGGCAGGTCTACGCAGTACTTCCCTGGGGCGTTGGCTGGCGCGCTGGTTCCTGGACGGCAGACGACGGCATTCGTCCGATCGAGGAAGGTCGATACAAGTTGTCCTGGAGCGTCCGCGGTGGATCGCTGATTGTGCAAGGTGACATCGGGAATCCTGTCTGGCCCGGCCTGCACGATGTCAGCTGTTTCTAAGCCCGATTTTCACTCTCCTTCACGCCCGATAAAAGGTTCGATGTCCTGTCCGCAAGGCGGTCCGGAAGCGGAACCCTGACGGGGCTGAAACTGGCTGACCGTCCCTCCTAGTCGGCACAAAGTAGCCAGTGGCACGAGGCGGCTATCATCGGTGACATGTATGAACCCTGGAGCAAGGGAACCGTGAAGACCTGGCACTGCGAAGAGGGGTGGGGATCCATCCAAGTTGAAGGTGTGGCCGCAGAATGTTTCGCCCATTTTTCTTGCATCGTCCAGAGGGCGAGTGAGTTTCTTGAGCTTGTCCCAGGCGAAGACGTAAGGCTCACCTGGCACGAGGCGCAGCAGGATGAATTCTCCATCGTTGCCGACCGTGTGGAGCGTTCGTAGCCGAAGCTTCGTCGGCACGGTCCGCTAGGGGATCCTTTAGCGGGGCGCGTATTGGCTCCGCCAGGGCGATGGTTTGACCAGCTTGCTGGCACGCAGTAGCGTTCTTCGGATGAATGAGGAAGCTGAAGAACTTGTAGGCGGAAACGCCTCAGAGAGTGTCGTTCGTGTTGGCGATACGGTCCGCAAACCGTGGCTGGAAAACTCTGCCACTGTCCAGAAGTATCTGAAAGCTCTCCAGATAGCCGGGAGTTGCGTCGGGGCAACTGACAAGCGTACCTGCCTGTCCGGGACAGCCTGAGGCTACTGGACAGGTTCCGCCTGCTTGACCTCTCTTTTCACTTCAGTTGGCCTAAGTATGGAGTCTGAATTGAGCGCAAGCACCCCCGAAAGCAGGGCTGCCAGGAGGATGGAGCCAAAGGCCATGAATGACGAGACGCCCATAAGAAACGTGGCAACTGCAAGGCTGAGGGGACTGGATACAGTTTCAAGAAACTGGACTGCCGTCATGGTCTTGCCCAGGTCAGTCGAGGGAATCTGTTGATGGATGAGGGATGTGCGTCCCACCGTCCATGCAATGCCACCCGTACAGACGACGAACAGGGCACCTGCCACAGCAATCCACGACGGGATGAAGAAGAGCAAAGCCCCTGCTGCCATAAGCCATGAGGACCGTTGCATCAGAATGTTTGGGCGCCAACCGGCGAGCAAGCCTGACAGAATCGAACCGCAGAAGAGGCCCGCAGCTGCCGCTGCGCCGACGATTCCTACTTCCGTGGTGGAACCCTTGAGGCCAACGGAGGTCTGGAAAATCGCCAATGTGGACAATGGGGCTGACAGGAAGCCGACGAGGACAACGGTCCCGGCAAAACGCCACCACCCATCGATTTGGGTAAGTCTCCGGTAACCGGCAGAAAGTTCCTTGAAGAAACCTGGCCGGTCCGGCAGGCTGCTCGGGCGCTCCGGCCACGGCAGGAAGTTCATGATCAAGGCAATAACCGTAAACGACACTGCGTCAACAGCCAACAACCACCACGGACCCCAGACAGCGCTCAGAGCTCCACCAATTGCCGGACCCGCGATGGAAGCTGAGGTCCATGCGGTGGAAACTGCGGCGTTGAACTTCGCTGTGCCGTCACCATACATTTTCGGGATGGCCACGAAGGTGGCTGTCCTGGCGAACATGTCGAGGCTGCCGCGCAGGAAGGCGCCAAGTACGAGGACCCAAAAGGGCGTGTGCCAAGGGCCTATCAGCAGCGCCATTGCAGCAACAACCAGTGCTTGACCCCAATAGCCGATGTGGGTCATGGCGCGGGGAGACATACGATCTGCGAGTCCGCCGATGAGCACTCCGGGGAAAGCCTTCGGAAGTTGTGATGCCACGGCGACAATGGACATCTGGGCAAGGCTGCCGCTTGTCTGCAGAACTATGAGCGGAAGTGCGATGTTGTACGCACCACCACCCAACGAATTCACCCACATTCCCGTGAGGTGGAGACGCCTCTGCCATGGCTTAGCTAATGACACTTCAGATACCTTTGGCTGTATGGAGAATGGTGACAAGGTCGGGCTGCTTTTCCACTGATGTCAGAAGCCATTGCATTACGGGAGCCTGCCAAAAGCTGATATTCCACGTGCGGGCAATGACCATGTGAAAGATGGTGGTGCAGCAGGGAACTACAATCCGCCACTTGCCGGGAAGAATGAGCGCAAGGGGGAGCGCGACTAATTCAAGAAAGGGAATTGCGCGGGTCAGGGCCCGAACAGGCAGACTATATCGTTCCTGGGCAAACGGGTAAGCATCCGAGGCCAACAGGTGCGAGTGATAAATATGGTTGGCATCGCCGCGCCTGACCCAAGCGTCATAGCCGTGAAGGAGTTTGGACAAGCCGGCCTGGGTGTAGGGCAGGTATAGCGCAACCCGTGAGACCGAAAGCGGCAGGCTCGGTGACTGGCCGCCGCTCGGCTTGGACATCTGACTGATGACGAGTACCGCTTCAATGAACGTGTCGTACGGCCAGCGGCCCGGTAGGGATCGGGCATCCAAAGCCCGTGTTCCTAAAAACAATCCCAGCGCTGCCCGCCGAATCCAAGAAGAGGGCTTTGCCCCGGGGTCTCCACAAACCTCGCTGGCCGCCGCGGCCGCCATCAGTAGTCCAGCTGCCGTGCGTCGGCTCTTCCAGGCCGTCCCGTCATCACGCCTGCGGTCCGCCGCTGACTCCTGTGAAGCAACTGCAGCTCGATAGTCCCGGACAGCAGACGGGCCGGGGCGGAGCGTCAGCGCCAGGGCGGCAACGACCCACACTGCCGCGTTGCGTACATGACGGAGCTGGACTGGTTTACTGCGAAGTTGTTGGAACATAGGTGTACACAATTTCCTTTTCCTCAGGCATTCCCCGAACAGTAGTTGCCACCAGGATGTCCATCCTCAAGGGAAGGTCGGGCAGGTGAGCGGGGGCGCGAACCTCGTCAAACGGTCTCCACGTGTTGCTGCGAAGCCTCCGGACGATTCTCTGGCAGAGGACGTTCTTTGGTTGCTCTTCCTCAGCCATGAAGATGCTGGCGAACACTGCTCCGGCCCGGAAGAACTGAGTTGGAAGGCAGTTTGCTGGACCGCAAGCAACGGTTGTTCCATCAGGCAGGTGGAATTCAACTGCGAATCTTGAGACGCGGTCCTTGAACTTGGCATTGAACATATTGTTTGACGCGATTGGCCAGAAATTTCTGTTGGCTACCGTTGCGGCGACCGAGGCGACTACGTAGGCCCCCGCCAAAGCAACGAGCGCCATGCCCTTGTTGCAGTCAGGCGCACGCAGCACAGTGGCCATTCCTGGCGAAATCCTCGAACTCCGACGCCAACTCCAGAGAGTCAAACACCAGTCTCCTACCGTCAAGGTTGGTGGATCCGGTAAGCAGGTAGCGGAACACTTCCATGGCGGCAATGGATGCCACGATGGAGTTCAGTGGCCCAAAGCTTGGAGCCTGGTACGAGCTATTGAGATTTGTGGTGGAGAGCGACGCCTTTGATTTGGTCCTGTCGTCGTTATCTGTTGCTGCGCATTGCAGGCAGGGGGTGATGCCTGGCCGTACTACCGGGCCTACCACTCCACGCGTATCCTGATACCCGGCGCAAGTGAAAGGTGTGCCGGTGGCGATGGACGCCTGGTTAGACCACTCGAGCACTTCCTGGGGCGTGTCGGCGGAGACCACAACGAAGTCTGAGTCCTGAAAAATAGGCAAGAGATCTTCCACTCCGGTGATCATGGAGGCGACTTCCACCGTGTTAAGGTCGGGGGCCCTCAGGTGAAGGTTTCTTGCAGCGGCTTGGATTTTGGGGGAACCGATATCTTGCGCAGTGAAGAGGTACTGCCGGGTCAGGTTGCTTTCTTCTACTGTGTCTCCGTCGACCAAGACAATGGAACCCACTCCGGCTGTGGCGAGTTGCATGGCAACGTTTGTTCCGATTCCTCCCACGCCGATCAGCGTGACCTTTCGGTTGCGCAGCCGATGGCTGGCTCCGGGGCCGGTGCCGTGTGCAAGTTCAAAGTACAGGTCATGACGGCTGTACCGGCCGGAGAGGTCGAACCTGTACGGCACCAGAATCTCGGCGTCGATAAGTTCCTCGACAATCGCTCCGGAGCCTTCACCCATCAGGAGTTCGGCCTTGCCGCCCAAATCGTCGAGTGTCCGTGGCTGTGAAGCGAAGCTGAGTAGTTCAGCCAGCCCGTCTGGAGCGTCCTCGATTTCGATTGCGTTGGGCGGTGCCAATCCGATCTGCACGGCCGTTTCCGTGGTGATGACCGGTAGCGACTGCTTGAGGGAGTAGGTTACGGCTGCCAATTCTTGCCTCCAATGATGAGTGGGGACCACGCGGTGCGTGGCCCCCACTATTTATTCTTGGTTTAGTTGAACACGAAGTTCAGCTTGGAACGGCGCTTGGCCAGTCGCTTGAGCTTAAGCACTTGAATCACCCCTTTGTGTTTATAGACTTATTTGACTGGATGAATCTATGACACTTGTCATGGATATGACAAGCGTGTCGATTACTTGTTCGCGTGTCACTTCGGCGCGTCCCCGTTAGGGCGTTTGCGGTATAGAGTCGAGGGCATGTTTGAACTCGTCCCGCCGAATGTTGCCTTCCACCAGTCATTCCTTGAGTCTCACCGTGAGTGGGCTGGCGTCCATCAGGACGGTGCCGCCGTCTTCATGGCGGACGACGTCACCAGCTCCGAGGGCTTCGCAGATTGGGTTGGCAAGTTGTTGGACGCTGAAAGCGCGCCCGAGAAGGATGGCATTGTTCCGTGCACGTACCTCTGGATCACGGAGGGCTCACGCTACGTAGGGGCGATTGCATACCGGCACCATCTGACGTCGGCTCTCCTGAATTCGGGCGGGCACATCGGCTATGGGATTCGCCCCTCGGATCGCAGGAGGGGGGCGGCAACCTGGGCTTTGCGGGAATTGCTGGTCCGTTTGGCCGCTCGGAGAGAGCCGGATTGTGTTCTGCTGACCTGTGATGACGACAATTCGGCGTCGATTAGAACCATCGAACGTTGCGACGGGCGGCTCGAAGATGTGCGGACGGGTGAAGATGGGCGGCTTTTCCGCCGGTACTGGATTGACCTGGGAACACCTGCAGCAAATTTTTGAACGATACCCGACGCGTCTACGAGCACAATCCTTGTGGATCCTGCCATGCATCGGGCAACGAAGACTACTCAGCCGCAACAATGCTCGTCAACGGTAACCAAACGGGCGCCAAGCCAGTGTGCCCGTAAGCCAGTGAGGATGCGGAACGTTGACCGGGACACGTCAGACGGGTTTGGACGCTCCGCTACCCGTCCCCGCCAATAGGTTCGATTATCTTCCGACCACCGCATGCATTCTCAAGAGGACCGTGTGCCGCGCTGCTAGCGTTTGGTGCGTGGTTACATCTACATGGCACGTCCCCGCTCCAGCAAACGGAGACAAGACTTGGACTCGACTTGCCACACTTGTCGCAACGAACGATTTCGTGCTGCACGGTTCACAGACGCCAGGTCTGTCGATGCTTGAGCCCAGGGCACCCATCGACTTCAGCCTTGACCAGTTCTCAAAAAGGACGGCTATCTACGCGACTGAAGACCCCACCTGGGCTATTGCATACGCGATCCGGTCATCGTCATGCCGGCGTTTTTTGAATGCCTGCTTCTATCCCGGCGCAGTTGCTGGGGAGTGGTCGGAACGGCGCATCTTTCTTTCATTCGCTTCGACCGAAGATGGCCAGGCTCCTACCAAGGCAGGGGCGGTGTACGTTCTTCCGAGCAGGAGTTTCACAAGGATGCCCAGCTATACGGACCCTGTTCTCGGCTTGATTACTGAGTGCCAGTTCATCAGCATGGAGCCTGTTCCTGTCTTGGCTGAGATCTCAGTGGAGCCCGAAAACTTGCCAATCACGCCGGTGTTCCACGACTTCGAAACCGTTTCTACTCGCGCGTCTGTCAACCCCTTGGGTTTTCCATGGTTCGACTGAATAGTTGTCCATCTTCAACGTGTCCGTAAGCCGAACCTTCTACGGGACAGTCGGGGGCTCGTAGGTCCGCAAGCGGGAGTGCACTGACTGACAAGGGCTTTGTATGAATCGTGTTGGCCCCATTGCAAGTTCGCGTCGCGCTTCGAATTATGATGCTGCTATGGGGGAAAACTTGAGCAGGAAAGACTCTGCTTCACGCAGGCCGATCTACGTTGAGGTCGGTATTCGGGCCCCCATAGAACGGGTATGGAAGCTAAGCCAGGACCCAGCCCTGCATCCCCGCTGGGATCTACGGTTCTCACGAATCATCCCCACCGAGCGAAACGATCAGAGACTCCTTCATTTCCGCTACGAATTCCGCCTTCCTTTCTACGTCATCCAAGGGACCGGAACATCCCTGGGGCACCGGTATCGATCCGATGGGCAAGCCACGTCGGTACTGAAATTCGACACCGCTGACCCGGTGTCGCCCATAGGGCAAGGATCCGGATACTGGCGCTACATCCCAACAGAGGATGGCCTTCGGTTCATCACGGGGTATAACTATCAGCCGGGAATGGGCTCTCTCGGAAAGGCCCTGGATTCCTGGGTGTTCCGCCCAGCTCTGGGGTGGGCGACTTCAATAAGCTTTGATCGCTTACGGTTGTGGGCGGAGTCGGACCTTGATCCTAAGGACTCCCGCAATCGGTGGTTTATTGACGCCACGGCCAGGGCAGGCGGCCTCCTGACCGCCTGCATCCTGCTCCGCCGAGCCGCGACAGGGCGAACCCCCGGCCCCGCCGCGCTGGGCCTCACAGCCGCTGTGGGCTCTTGGATTATCCCCGTCCACTGGACAGTACCCAGGGCAGGACGATGTCTGCGGCGGCCGCCGGACTCACGCTCCGGGAGTGCCCCATCCACTCTTGCCGGCCTGGGCGAATCTGCCTCACCGGTTTCTCAGCCGTCAACGCAGGGGCAGGAGTAATAGTGGCTTCGATTTTTGAAGTAGCGCTGGGGAGCGATTTCCAACGGCTCCACCCAATGCTGCAGAAGCGCTTCGGTGTGGACACTGCTGCAGGCTATGCGTGTGTCGGTCGGGGGATCTTTTCCGAAGTCCGTCGCGGGGCCTGGTGGACAGTCCCATTTCTGCAGTTGGGGGGTTACCGCAATATCCTCTTCCCAGACCAAGGAAAGGACATCCCATTCACGGTCGAGAACTACCCCTACATTGATGGGTTCGGCCGCCCTACAGTCACCTTCGTCAGGACCCTTGAACTACCCGGATCAAAGCGACGGCGCTTCGACGCCACCATGGTCCACAGCAAACAACATGGTGGAATCGTCGATTATCTCGGCACCCACCAGCACCTGGCTACTGACCTCGCCCTGGAGGTTCTGGCCGATGGATCGCTGCATCTTCAATCAGGGCCTCAACGTTTCTACGAAGGCTTCGCTGCATTCGAGTTTCCCTCGATCTTGACAGGCACGGCAGACCTATACGAGAACTTCGATGATGCCCGTGGCGTGTTCACCATCCAGATGCAGGTCCGGAACCCCATCCTCGGATTTCTTTTCGGATACCGGGGCGAGTTCACCTGCACGTTTCCGGCCCTGCACGACGAAGCAATCCCGGAGCATCTCAAACCCCTGAGGGAAGAAAGCCGCGAATAGAAGCCGCTGTTCACCGAAACCTAGCCAAACGGGCAACCCATGTGGCGGTCTAGCAGCACGTGGGCTGACCGCGTGTTCCGTTTGGGGATCGTTCAGTGGGCCTGCTTTTGGCCGGTGGAATGGTATCGGCGGATGAGCCGTCGAGTATGAAAGGCTGCCAGCAACCCGGAGACTGTGGCGAAGCCGGCTCCGAATCCTGCCAGCGCCAACCCGGTTGCTCCCAGTAAGCGGAAGGCGATGACGGTGTAAACGATCGTCACCGCGGCTGCTCCCAATCCAGCGGTGAGCGGGCGTGGCAGCACGACTGATAAGGAGTTACTGGCGTCAATCCAAAGCGCCGCTACCGAACCGGCACCCTCTGCCAGTCCGGCAACGGCTCCGACAACGAGCCCAAGTATGGCCATGAAGAATATCTGGCCGCCATTCATGCCCCAGAGCCCAAACTGCTCCGGATACAAGGCTGCCTGAACGGTCGAAGACACTGAGATGCCCCCGCTGATACACGCCCCCAGCAGGGCGCCGGTGAAAACAGCCCGGACCAGGAGAGGCAACGCTACTGTCTTTACATTTCGCACGGCTACCGGAAGCATATTCGACACCCTAGTGGACGGCATAGGCGAAGTAGCTCCACCTGCGCTGGCAACCGGCGTTGTTCCCGTTCTTTGGGTATGGACGCTGGCTGCGACTGCATCCGCTATACCGTCCTTCTCTCACCGGTTCGGTCTCGGACGGAATTTCTTGAGGACCTCGATGGTCACTCACAAGACACCTCCGAATCAGTAGCGCCGGTCCCGGCACGTAGTTCCGAAGCCCCAGCTCTAGTTGCGGTTCAAAGCCCCACCGGCCGGGACCGTCCCGAAAGGGGCATCCCGTATAGAGCTTTTGGACCATCCCGCAAGCCGGTCCCCTACAAGGAACTCACCACCGAACGGCTGGCCGACGCCATCACGCAGGCCACCACGACGCCGGCCTACGCCGCACGAGCACGCCAACTGGCAGCAATGCTCGCAACGGAAGACGGAACCGCGCCCGTCGCGACAGCGCTGCGGACCGCCGCGAAGCAGATGTAGCGCGTTCCAAAAACGACCGTTTCCGCTACAAACAACCAGGCGCGTTCAATAGTGTCGTTTTCAGAAGTCGTCTGCACCACTTCATGCGGAAGTATGGCCCCGGTGCACAGGACTGTTGACATCCGTTTGTCAGAAGTAATCGGCACTGCCGGCATTTCCATCAGAAGCCGCCTGCACTAGCCTGAATCATGGTCAAGAGTCGTCTGCACCGTCCGCGCTCGTCATGACATCGAATGACCCGCAGATCCTGGAGCGGGGTCTGTTGGGCATGTCGGATGAGGCTTGGGAGCGCCTGCGCCAGCAGGACGAGGTCATCGCCCCTTTGGCGGCGATGGCCACGGTCACCCACGGGGCGGCGGACAGCGCGGCCGAAGAATTGGGATTGTCGCGACGGCAGGTCTACACCCTCATCGGACGGCGTCGAAAGGGCGCCGGCCTGCTGACGGACCTGGCCCCGGGCCGCTCCGCCGGTGGCCGGGGAGGCAGGCGCCTGCCGGAGCCTGTGGAAGCCGTGATCCGGGAAGTCATCCGGAAGGCTTACCTGACGAAGCAAAAGCCGTCCCTCGCGGTCGTGCACCGCCAAATTGTGCGCGAATGCAAGACGCAGGGGTTGACCGCGCCGGCAAGGAATACTGTCGCCCTCCGGATCGAGGCGCTGCATCCCGTGGAAGTCAGGCGCAGGCGTGAGGGCAGCGACGCCGCCCGGTCCTTGCAGTCGGCCGGCGGGAAGGTGCCGGAGACCGTGGCCCCGTTGGACCAGGTCCAGATCGATCACACCGTGATTGACCTGATTGTCGTCGATGACAGGGACCGGCAGCCCATCGGCCGGCCCTACCTGACGGTTGCTATCGATGACTACAGCCGGTGCATTCTGGGAATGGTCGTGACCCTGGAGGCGCCGTCTGCGGTGTCGGTGGGCTTGTGCATCGCGCATATGACCTGCGACAAGCGGCCCTGGCTGGAATGCCTGGGCGTGGACGCGGCCTGGCCAATGAGCGGTAAGCCCAAGGCGTTGTTCCTGGACAACGCTTCGGAATTCAAGAGCGAGGCGTTGCGCCGCGGTTGCGAACAGCACGGCATCAAACTCAGTTACCGGCCACTCGGGCGACCGCACTACGGCGGCATCGTGGAGCGCATCATCGGCACGGTGATGCAGCGGGTCCATGAACTGCCCGGGACGACTTTCTCGAACCCGGGACAGCGGGGCGGTTACGATGCGGACAAAAGGTCCGCCCTGACCTTGACGGAGCTGGAACGCTGGCTGGCCTTAGCGGTCGCCGGCTACCACGGCAGCATCCACGGATCCCTGAACCAGACACCCGCCGGGCGCTGGGACGAGGGCGTGAGAGAGTTCGGTGCGCAGCCTGTCGTTGCACACCCCGCCGCGTTTCTCGTGGATTTCCTGCCGGTCATCCGGCGCCGAATCACCCGCACCGGTTTCGTCATCGACCACGTCCACTACTTCGCGAACGTGCTCAAACCCTGGATCGCACGGCGGGACCGGGAGGAAAAATTCATCATCCGGCGGGACCCGCGGGACATCAGCAGGGTTTGGGTGCTGGAACCGGAAGGAACGGCCTATGTGGAAGTCCCATACCGTACTGTTTCCCACCCCGCGGTCACCTTGTGGGAACACCGGCAGGCACTGGCGCGGCTCCGCCAGCAGGGACACGACCAGGTCAACGAGGAAGCACTGTTCCGCATGATCGATCAGATGCGCGAGATCACCGCCACGGCCCAACGGACAACCCGCAGATCACGCCGGGACCTGCAACGGAGGCGCCACCTCCAGGCCTCCGGAGCCGTGAAGAACCCGACGGCTCCACCTGATGAAATGCTCCCGCCCACGAATGACGAGGCGGCAGCCCGTCCTTTTGACGAGGTCGAGCAGTGGTGAACATCGATGACTACCCGCCGCCGGATCTGTCCCACCTCCAGCCCTGGGCCCAGGCCATGGCCCGCCTGCCGGCGGAGGAACGGATCCGGCGCATCCGGGCGGACCGCTGGATCGGCTACCCCCGGGCCGTCCAGACCCTCACCCGGCTCGAAACACTCTATGACTGGCCCGGCAAACAACGCATGCCCAACCTCCTGCTGATCGGACCGACCAACAACGGCAAGTCCATGATCATCGAACGGTTCCACCGCCAGCACCCGGCACACTCCACCGCAGATCAGGAACACATTCCGGTCCTGTGCGTCCAGATGCCCTCCGAACCGTCCATCCCGCGGTTCTATACGGCCGTCCTCGCAGCGCTCGGTGCGCCCACGGGACCGCGTCGGCGCGTAGCTGACCTGGAACAGCTCACCCTCGCCGTGCTGCGACGCGTCGGTGTGCGGATTCTGGTGATTGACGAACTGCACAATGTGCTGGCCGGCCGGGCCGATGTCCGGCGTGAATTCCTGAACCTGCTGCGCTTCCTGGGAAACGAGCTGCGGATCCCTCTGGTGGGGGTCGGGACCCGTGAGGCCTATCTCGCGATCCGTTCCGATGACCAGCTCGAAAACCGGTTTGAGCCCATGACGCTGCCCTTGTGGGAGGCCGATGCAGACCTGTTGTCCCTGCTGGCCAGCTTCGCATCCTCGTTCCCGCTGCGCACGCGCTCGAATCTGGCGGCCGATGACATGGCCCGCTACCTCCTCACCCGCAGCGAGGGCACCATCGGGGAGCTTACGTCGCTCCTGACCGAAGCCGCAGTAGCCGCCGTGGACAGCGGCGAAGAATCCATCAACCACCGGACGCTGACGCTGGCCGAATACGACGGTCCCAGCGTCCGGCGCCGGAAGTTCGAACGCGAACTCAGATGAGACCGCCGGAACGCTGGCCCCTGCACCCGGCACCTGTAGAAATGGAATCGTTGTCCTCCTGGCTGCGTCGGATCGCCGCCAGCTACGGCATGTATTCTTACGCGCTGCTCGAACACGGACTGGGCCAAAGGGAACTCAGCGACCCCGAGCTGGATCTGAACCCGCCGACGCACCTGCTCGAAGAGCTTGCCAAGCGCACCGGCCTTGACCAACAACGCGTGAACGCCATGACCATGGCCGGATGGGTACCGTGGCTCTTCGACAGCCTCGACCCCGCCCCCGGCACTTACGAAACCTATGTGCACCAGCTCTCGGTGCTCCTGCCACCGAATCGGCGCAATATCTATACTCCGCGGAAGTGGCTGCCATGGCTGCCGGAAACCGGGGCGCGGCGGGGATGCCCGGACTGCCTGGAATCCAGCCCGGCGCTCCTGCTCTTCTGGCAATTGCCCCTCATGGCCAGCTGCCTGGTGCACGGGCGCCGGCTCGAAACCTACGAAGGACACCCTCCGGATTACATCCTGTGGGCAACTCCCGCCCATGACCAGCGGCCGCTGCCGGAGTCGGTGTCCCTCATGGACCGGCGCACCTGGCAGGCAATAGCGACCGGTTCCGTGGACCTTCCCCGGCATCCGGTTCACGCCGGCATCTGGTTCCGGTTGCTGCGGACCCTCCTGGACGAACTCACCACCGCGCAGGGACGATATGGCCGGCAACTGGACGACGTTCGTCGTGTCTGGGAACACTGCGGTCACCCGTTTCGGGCTGGCCTGTATTCGTGGCAGCCGTTCGAGACCCTTCATTGGACTGCCCAGCAGCAGCTGCTCGAAGCAGCCGCCGCCGCGATGGAACTGATCGAAGCGGGCTCACTGACTGCTCTGGGTACCTCCGCGCACCTCCTGCGTCCCGAACCGAACCCCCGGATCAGCGACGGAACCCCGCGTGGAGCACTGACAGCAACCGTTCAGGAGAAGCCGACTCTCGATGAGCTCTGGAAGCAGACAACGGACGCACTGGAAGTCTGCATCGCAGCAGCCAAAGTAGACCCGCTCGTCGCGCAGCAGCTCTACGACTTCGCACGGTACGGATGCCGAAGTGAAGAATCCGTGGGCAGTCTCCGGCAAACCTTCGCCGAGCTTCACATACCCCTGGACTTTTTGTCACAAACAGAGAATCAATGACCCTTTGCCTGACTTAGAATACATAACGGGTTGAGTGACATATTTCGATTCCGGGCCGATCTGGAATCGGGCTGTCACTTAAACGAACGTATAAATGACGAAGGAGAACTGCCGTGCTGGTCGGATACATGCGGGTCTCCAAGGCGGACGGCTCCCAGACCACGGACCTGCAGCGGGACGCGCTCCTGGCCGCCGGCATCGGCGCGGAATCCCTCTATGAAGACCGTGCCTCCGGGAAAAAGGACGACCGGCCCCAGCTGGCTGCCTGCCTCAAAGCTCTACGGCGCGGCGACACCCTCATGGTCTGGAAGCTCGACCGGCTCGGCCGGGATCTGCGGCACCTGGTCAACATCGTCCACGACCTCACCGAACGCGGAATCGGGCTGAAAGTCCTCACCGGGCAGGGCGCCGCCATCGACACCACCACTGCCTCCGGAAAGCTCGTTTTCGGAATCTTCGCTGCCCTCGCCGAGTTCGAGCGCGAACTCATCTCCGAACGCACGACAGCAGGGCTCGCCGCCGCCCGCGCCCGCGGCCGCAACGGAGGACGCCCCTACAAGATGACCCCGGCGAAACTCCGGCTCGCTATGGCGTCCATGGGCAAGCCCGGAACCAAAATCGGCGACCTCTGCACCGAACTCGGCGTCACCCGCCAAACCCTCTACCGGCACGTCTCGCCGTCCGGGGAACTTCGTCCCGACGGCCAAAAGCTGCTGTCGCGCTAGCCCAAGAAGAATTACTGTGGACTGCCGATTCCTGACGGGCCGGTGCTGAGAGGCCTTACCGATTGCGATTCCGCGCGCAGCCCGGCTGGGGCGACCAGAATGGCAGGGGTTTTGGCCGGTCGGATAACACCGCCGAAGCGCACCGCCTCGGCCAGTATGGAAGTCAGTGGGCTAGAACCGCACGTGGATCTGGAGCTGCCCGTCGCGGTGGCTTGATGACCCGATGCACGTCTTTCGCAACGTCAAGAGGTTTATGGGCCCGCAACGTTCCGAGGTCACGCCAATCTCGGCTGCAAGTGCTTGTGCAGATTGTGGCGGTTTGGTTTCGATAGTCATGACCCTTGAGCAACCGCCTGAACCACATCGCGTGGAGATTTCCTGTATTTCATTGGGAGGCGGAACAGACGGGAAAGCAGAGTCAGATGGAACCGCCCCTTCATCTATCGCATTCCACGCGACCACCCCGATGATCCAAACCATATAGACCACCCCGAGTGCAATCATGGAACGGATAACTATGCGCTTGGGACTCATTTTGTAAGTTCTCATGGTTCTTCAATCTGTCTTTTTCTCTCACTGTCCGCGACGGCTCCGGCGCAGCCAGTACGCACCCAACAACAGCCCGTCGTCACTGGGGGCTCACGGCGCGGTGCCTGAGACAGAGGTTTCCACTGTCGTCCAGGTAGTCGCCGTTCCCGCCGGCATGGACCCCAGTGGTTCTGTGAGTACTTGGCGTTCTCCGATGGGCAGCCCGTTGTTGGGGTCAATGATGATGTCTTGACGGAAGTGCGAGGAGTCTTCGACCCGGCCGATGGCTATGCCTTTGCGGCCATCGAGGTTGGCTTGTTCATCGGTCACGGTCACTCCCGGTATCAGGGCCGCGGCCTTATACAGTGCTGCCCGGAGTTCGCCCGGAACGAGCCCCGTACGCAGGAGATCGGCGATGAAGGCCAACGCCTCGCCGTCAACCGACTGCCCCTGTCCGACGGTCTTTTGATAGATGTCGTCCAGGAGTAGGCGGGGGTCCCGCGGCAGGGCGTCCAGATAACTGGGCGAAGGGAATGAGGACTCTGTCCCGGGTCCGTAGAAGGCCCCGTTCTTCCCGCGCAACAGCTCGCCCGTGAAACCCGTGTGGGTGCGCTGGGCGTATTCTCTGGATGCTTCGTCAAAGAATGTCGTCGGGGTTCGCCCTGATCGCTGCCATACCCATTCGTCGTCGCGGTTGGCCGGAATGTACATTGTCATCTTTTCCGTATCCAGCCACTGATACTGACTGCCATCTTGTTCTGTCGAGAACGATCCCCAGAGGTTCGTGCTGTCAATCTTCAGGTACTGGCCAGGCTTTACAACTGGGTCAGCTGTCTGGATGGTCGTCTGGGCGGCGTCGTTGAGCACCTGGGCGGCCGTTGCCGCCGCCGGCCCTGGGCCCGGCCCTCCGGCCGGGGCCAAGATGTCCCCGGCAATAAGGGCACCCACGATGGCCACGGTTGCCGCCGATGCCAGAGTCAGCCTCATCGCCGTCCGACGCCGCGGCTTGGGCTGAGCCCTCACCAATGCCAGGTCGATGCGTTGCAACAGTTTCATCCGGCCTGCCTCGACCGCGGCGTCGCTGGCAACGGGGGTCTTAGCGCGCATTGCGTGCAGGAGCGATAACTCGTCCATGATCCATCTCCTTGTCATCCACGTGAAGTAGGCCGGCAGCATCACGAAGGATCCGCCGCGCCCTGTTGAGCCGAGACCGGACAGTACCTACAGGCACACCCGTTGCCATCGCTATCCCCTCATACGTCAGGTCCGCCCAGGCATAGAGCAGCAGACATTCCCTGTCGGCGGCCGAGAGTTTCCGCATCGCGGCGGAAAGGTTTGCCGTCGCCGCTGCGGCGTCCAGCCGTTCAGCAACCCGGTCCGCCCCGTCGTCATAACCGCCCCGGCCGGCAGCCTTAGCGAACGCCTTGAGTCTTCTGGCCTCGGTGCGATGGTGACGGCGAAGTAAATTCGTTGCTATGCCGAACAGCCAGGGCCTGGCGTCTTCCCACCGGTGGTCGAAAGACTCCCGGCTTTCAAAGGCAGCCAGGAAGGTCTGGGACATCACGTCATCGGCAATCGATTCACCCGCCCTGGTGGCCGCGTATCGGTGCACCGCACGGGAATATCTGTCATACAGCACAGCGAAGGCCTGAGGGTCCTCGCTCGAACTGCGAATTAACTCGCTATCGGTAGTCACAAGCTGTATTGCCCCTTCACCGGAAAAGAGTTCACGGCAGTCTAGGTTGTGAACGGCAAACTTTCTTAGTTCCAAGGAACCGGGACGCTTCGAGGGCAGTCATTCAGCGTGGAAGTGGGAGGCCGAGGGAGCACAGACGACTTCGGAAACCATCGATGCAATTCAAGAGGCCTGCCCGGGGCCCTGGTCCGTACAGGCAAATGGACTTGACCGCGTCTGGTTCTGGCGCATCGGCGGACGGAGACCGACACGGCACCCGCTTCCGATGCATCTAGGGTGGAGCCATGGGGGAAACAACGAGCCAGCGAATTTCCTATTGGACACCGGGCAGCCGCAGGAGGAATGTCCTCGCATGGGCGGCCGCGGCAGTGATCCTGGTCCTTGGTTGGGGGGCCTACGCCGGCACGCTTCTATCGATCGCCGGACTCGACGGCTGGGCCGGGATTGCTTGCGATGGCGAATACCGGTCGGCGTCCTGCGCCTCGACGTCGGGGTGGCAGCAGTTTGAAATGACTATCACCCTCGCCCAACTTGTCGCCCTGCCCATCCTGGTCTTCAACGGAGTCAGATTGGCTTCGGGGACCTGGTTCGACCGCGGCTGGATGCTTTGGCTCTCCGCGGTCCTGCTGGTCCTTATCGCAGTGGCACCTCTGAACAACCTACAGCTCAGCTACCTCCCGTAGCCTCCGCCGATTCCGCTCGGCTCCGTCGGCCTGGCGGGTACAGCCTCGTTATTCGGGCGATATTGACGGGTCGTCTGACCCGGACAGAGTCGCACGGGGGACGGCCGACCTGAAACCACTTAACCTGGGACCCTTTATGAGGTCCCTTCTCCACGGAGAGGCGGAACCGGAACGCTATCTGCTCCACAAGTGAGCAGGAGATCCGAGGTCCTGACTGCCAGCGTGCAGCTATCCGGATCAAAGACGTCCAATGCGGTGCTCCACCCACCACTCCTCTCATAGAGGAAGAACGATTCCTGCCCGTACACGTTGTAGTCTCTGCGGTCGAATCCCGAATGTTCGACGATGACGCTTTCACCGCTTTCAGCCGTGACCCTGATGTATGTTGCGGAAGCAGCATTCAGACCGATACCCACGAAGTACAGCAGCCACGGCACAGATGCGGCGGCCACTGCGATACCCACCAGGACACCAATCAACCGACGCAACCAGGTTCGGGATATTCCCTTGGTGAACGGCGGCACCAACGAGGCCAGCCCCACTACCGCAGCGGCACCGCTGATGAGATGCGCACAGAAGATGAGCGCCCAAGTCGGCAAGACGAAATAGACCAAACGGGCAGGACCAGCTTCAAGACTCCAGGCAGCGGACGCCAGAACGGTAACTCCCAAGAGCCCGGCCAAAAACGATGAAACGAGGCCACACGCGAAGCGCCGCCGGCCCATGGAAACCCTCCACGACGTCTGCGTGCTCATTGCCCTCCTCCTTGTCAGTGACGCTGGCTAATATGCCCCATCGGGGCTCAAGACTATCCATCTCCGTATTCCACGGCGGGCTTAGGATTGCGTGTTTGTCGGCTCCGCTCCGTCTCGGCGCGAAGGTGCAGTGATGCTCTGGTGGCCCTACGATGATCCGCCAAGCCCCCGGGTGATGGGGTCTGCCTTGGTGCAGACGGCTATGGACATTTCGTGCAGACGACTTCGAAAACTGACACCGGGACGCCCAAAGCGTTGGATCAGAACTCAGGGATCACCGACGTCGTGCACGCTCAGTTGTGCCATTCGATGCCATAGCAAAAGACGCAATCTGAGGTTGAGTTTGAGACGTACTTCTTCGTAGCGGCCGAGTGCAGACGTCTTCTGACATTCGGTGCAGACGACTTCTGAAAATGACACCGGTGTCGAGGCGTTCAACGTGGCCAACAGCAACTCGGGCAGCCGACCGGCCGCTCCGTTCCAGGCAATCTTCGTGTGGGCGGTGTGGTTCTTCCCGCTCACGGCCGTCGGGACATTCCTCACGCTGCTCGCTTACCTGCTCGTGCTCCCGATCTTCGCCCTCATCACCGTCCTTCTGATTCTCCAATGGCTGCCACACCTCTAGCACTAGTCGTGCTGGATCGTGTGGTGCGTGCGGGGCTGGGAACGTTCGTCTTGCGGGAAGCCTTGAGACCTTAGGCGCGCAGCTAGCTGCACCCTGCGGCCCGATTCACGTGAGATGCCTCGTAACCTCCCTGTGTCAAAACACATTCGTTGCAAGACAACTCAAAGCTCCGTTGAGCGACACCAGGCAATTACAGAACGCCGCCATGAATAGCTGAAGTCCACACCTCAGGGGGCGTTGGTCGGTGCCGGCATCGCACCGTCACGGCCAGTTCCATCAGGACTGTCGTAGCCTCCCGATATTCTGCGGGTATGGAAAGCACGGCCTGGAGTGTGGAGAGCAGGGAGGCCCTGGCGGCTGTCGCGGCGTCCGCTGCTGAGTTGGCGGCCTTCACCGGTGCTGACCACGCTGATTCACCCGGCGCCGATCCGTTGCGGGACGCCGAAACTGATCCGCCGTGGGCTGATCCGTTGCGGGATTTGGCGGGTGCTTGCCTGGATGGTCTCGCCGGGGTGGCGCGGCTGGAGGCCCGGACCGCGGCGCTGAAGGTGCGGCTCGCCGCCGAGTACGTGCAGGCAACCACGGCACTGGCGCCGCCGGCAGTCTCCGCGCAGGACCACACGGTCCAGGAGCTCGCCGTGACCGCGGAGGTCGCCTGTGTCCTGACCGTCAGCGAACGCACCGCCAGCGCCCTGCTGTGCGAGTGCCAGGCACTGACGACGTCGCTGCCGCTGACCCTGGCGGCCCTGCAGGCCGGGACGATCTCCTGGGCCCATGCCCGGATCATCGTGGACGAAACCGCCGGCCTGGATCCGGCCGGGGCGGCCGGACTCGAAGCGCACTTCCTGGACCCCGGCGCGCCCGACCCGGCCCGCGGGTGCCCGGCCGGGGACCTCGTCCCGGGACGGTTCCGCACCAAGGCACGTGTGTGGCGGGAGCGTCACCATCCGGTCAGAATCGAAACCCGCCACATCAAGGGCGCTGCGGACCGGCGGGTGGAGTTCGTTCCGGACCGGGACGGCATGGCCTGGCTCAACACCTACCTCCCGGCCGGCACCGCCGCGGGGATCTGGGAACGGAGCACCGCCGCCGCCCGTGCCCTTCAGGGCCCGGACGAGGCCAGGACCCTGTCCCAGCTCCGCGCGGATGTGGCCGCCACCTGGCTCCTCACCGGTGGGACCGGTACCGATGCAGATGGCGGCGGCGCGGCAGGGGGTGTGCCGTCGCCGCGGGCGCAGGTCCTGATCACCGTCCCGGTCCTGACCCTGCTGGGCGCCGGGGAGGAACCGGCGGTCCTGGACGGGCACGGGCCGATCCCGCCGTCCATGGCCCGGGCCCTGGTCGCCGGCGGCGCCGGGTCCTTTTACCGGGTCCTGACCGACCCCCGCGACGGGGCGCCGCTGGAAATCGGCCGGACCAGCTACCGCCTCACCACGGCCCAGCGACGCTGGCTGCACCTGCGCGACGGCCGATGTCCCTTCCCCGGGTGTAGCAACCACTCGTTGGACAACGACGCAGACCACCTCCTGGCCTGGGCCAACGGAGGCACCACCGGCATCTCCAACCTGGGCCAGCCGTGCCCGAAACACCACCGGCTCAAACACGGCTCGGCCTGGACACCGGCCGGGGCCAGCAAACACAAACCGCCGGGGTGGACCTCCCCGTCCGGGCGGCACTATCCCAGCGAACAGCAGGACTGGGAACCACCCGACGGGCTAGCCGACATCCCGGCCAGGGACACACTCCCGGACCCAGGCCTGTCCGCGGACGAAAAGCCGGGCCACGGCCTGCCCGCGGACGCGCCGCTCACCGGGTATCCCGGCCAGAACGCGGACTGGGATCCCGACCAGGGCCTGCCTCCGGACCCCGGCCGGGACCCCTACACCGACCTGCCGCCCGATCCATTCACGGACTGGCACCTATTCACCCCCGGGCATCCATGGCCCGCCGCAGACACCGACCGCCAAGGCTGGCCAGCGCCTCCCGACGACCCAAACCCGGAGTACTTCCTGTCCCACTCTGCCTGAATGACCAGTTGTACGCCGATAAAGCGCGATCACCAACCAAATCGCTGGCACTTAGGGCACCAGGGCCGGTCTCCTGATTAGTTCCTGACGGGTTGGCATGGTGAACGATGGCGCGGACTGGCGACGTCGCGGATGCCCAAGGGGAGCGGATCGAATCGTTGATGCCAAAGTCCGACGTGAAACCGTGGCCGCAGGGCCGCTTTCAGCGCCATCCAGCCGGCTGGCGCCGTCGGGCGGTTAAGTCCGGCGGTAAGCGCAGCTTAGGCGGTCTCCCGAACGCCGCCCGAGGCGGGACGGTCCTGGTGTTCCACCGGGCATTCGGCGGCGTTTTTGGCTACGGGCTGTTCGACCGCGATGCCGTACAGCGCCTCAAGGGCGGCCACGTAGTCTTCCTGCTGGCCGTTGGCGGCGAGCTCGCGGGCCCGGACCGTGGGGACGTGCAGCAGCTGCTTGACCATCCGGCGGAGGGCGAACTCAACTTCCTCAGCCGCGGCGGTGCAGCCGTGGCGGGCCCGGACCTTTTCCATTTCCGTGTCCAGCACGTTCATGGTGTGCCGGCGCAGGGCGACGATGGCCGAGTCCACCGAGCGGGCCTCGCGTTCCTGTTCGAACGCGCTGGCCGCGCCGGCCACGATGCTGCGGGCCTGGGCCAGCGATTCGGCCTGTTCCTGCGGGGCGGCCAGGCGGACCGATTCCAGCGTGAGCAGTTCGACGCCGTCGAGTCCGCCGACGGCGGGATCAAAATCGTGGGTGAGGGCCAGATCGATGGCGATCAGCGGCTGGGACGAGGACGCCCGGACCCTGGCCAGTTCCGGTGCTTCAACGCGGGCGTCGGCGCCGCTGCAGCCGATCATAACGTCGGCGGCGGCGACGGCGGCCGGAAGGCTGTCGCCGTCGAGCGCGGTCCCGCCGCGGGTGGCGACGAAACCGGCGGCACGGCCGGAGGAGGAGTACACGGACACGTCCGTGCAGCCGCGTTCACGCAGCAGGGACATGGTGGCGCCGGCGTAGGCGCCGGTGCCGAACACCACGACCTTTTTGGTGGACCAGTCGGGGACTTCGGACAGCTCGGTAGCGAGGTCCAGGGCCACGGAGACCACCGAGAGGCCGCGGGCGCCCAGGGCGGTCTGGGCTCCGACGTCCTTGGCAGTCTTCGACGCCGCCTGGAAGAGCCGGACCAGGCCGGCGCTGGCCGTGCCTTCGTGCTGGGCCGTAATCAGGGCGCGGCGGACCTGGCCGGCGATTTCACGTTCGCCGACGACGGCGGAGTCCAGCCCGGAGCTGACGGAGAACAGGTGCCGGGTGACGTCCGCGCCCGTGCGGGTGCTGAAGGAACGCGCCACGAGCTGTTCGTCCAGTCCGGTGGAGCCGCTGAGCTGGGCGATGAGGGCCAGGCGGGCGTCTTCGACGTCGTCCTGCCGGGGCGCCTCACCGTAGATTTCGAAGCGGTTGCAGGTGGCAAGCACAATGGCACCCGCCACGGCCGGCGATCCGGCGAGGGCGGATGTGGCGAGCTCGGAAGCGCCGGTGCTCAGTTGAGCAACGGTCTCGAGGTCGATGTCGGCGTGGGTCGCCACCAGAGAAAAAAGAACCACAACGTGACAATCATAGCTTTTTCGTTCCCGTGTAGAACAACAGCCCGGCGTGCCACTGCACACGCGGGGTTGTGATTAACGCCACGGCCGGGCCGCAGCCCGGGTCGCTGCCCATGTCGGTGACAGTCTGTCGTTATCTTTTGGGGCTGATTTTCGGCACAATCGAAGTCATGACTTCTCGCGCTGCGGCAACTCCCGAACTCTCCGGCCTTGACGCCGGGCACCCTCTGATGGACGGCCGCACCGCGGATTCCCCGCTGATCACCGCCTACCGCGGCGGCAAGCCCTCCCGCCGCCCGGTGTGGTTCATGCGCCAGGCCGGCCGCTCGCTGCCCGAATACCTCAAGCTGCGCGAGGGGGTCGCGATGCTGGACTCCTGCCTGCGCCCGGAGCTGGCCTCCGAGATCACCCTGCAGCCGGTCCGCCGCCACGACGTCGACGCCGCCATCTTCTTCTCTGACATCGTCATTCCGCTCAAGCTGGCCGGAGTCGGCGTGGACATCGTGCCCGGCGTCGGTCCCGTGCTGGAGAAGCCGGTCCGCACCGCGGCCGACGTCGCCGCCCTGCCCCAGCTGACCTGGGAAGCCCTCGAGCCCATCCGCGAGGCCGTCCGGCTCACCGTGGCCCAGCTGGGAAAGACCCCGCTGATCGGTTTCGCCGGCGCGCCGTTCACGCTCGCGGCCTACATGGTCGAAGGCAAGCCCTCCCGCGACCACCTCGGCCCGCGCACCATGATGCACGCAGACCCGGAGACCTGGACCGCGCTGGCCAACTGGGCCGCGGACGCCTCCGGCATGTTCCTGCGCGCCCAGCTGGAAGCCGGCGCTTCCGCCGGCCAGCTCTTCGACTCCTGGGCAGGATCCCTCGGCCTGGCCGACTACAAACGCTTCGTCGCCCCGGCCTCCTCCCGCGCCCTGGACCACGTGCGTGACCTCGGCGCCCCGCTGATCCACTTCGGCACCGGCACCTCGGAACTGCTCGTCGCCATGCGCGACGTCGGCGTCGACGTCGTCGGGGTGGACTACCGGCTGCCCCTGGACGAAGCCAACCGCCGGCTGGGCGGCACGGTGCCGCTGCAGGGCAACATCGACCCCGCCCTGCTGTCCGCGCCCTGGGAGGTCCTGGAAGCCCACGTCCGCGAGGTCATCGCCGCCGGCGCCGCAGCCCCCGGCCACGTGCTGAACCTCGGCCACGGCGTGCCGCCGGACACCGATCCCGACGTGCTCACGCGCGTCGTCACACTCATCCACTCGATCTCCCCGGAGTAGGCGCGTGGAGGCAGCCCGCGGCCCCGCCGGGGACACCGCAGCGACCGCCGTGGTGGTGGGCGGGGGGATCTCCGGCCTGCTGGCTGCGCGCGAACTGGCCCGCGCTGGCGTCCGCACCACGGTCCTGGAGGCCTCCGGTGCGTGGGGCGGCTGTGTCGGCAGCCATGTCGTGGCCGGCCTGACCCTGGACAGCGGCGCCGAGTCCTTCGCCACCCGCTCCTCCGCCGTCGCGGATCTCGCCGCCGAACTGGAGCTGGCCGGGAAGATCGTCGCCCCGCAGCGGGGCGGGGCCTGGGTCCAGTTGCCCGACGGCCCGCGCGAACTTCCCCGCACCGGCGTCCTTGGCATCCCGGCCAACCCCTGGGACCCGGAAGTCCGCCGGTCCCTCGGCCTCCTCGGGTCGCTCCGGGCCTCGCTGGACAAGCTGCTGCCCGCCTCGCTGGGGACCAGGGACGAGGCCACGAGCGTCTCGGCCCTGGTCCGCGCACGGATGGGGCGGCGCGTGCTCGAACGGCTCGTGGCGCCCGTCGTCGGCGGGGTCCACTCCGCTGACCCGGACGTCCTGGACATCGACATGGTGGCCCCCGGCCTGCGCGCCGGGATCCGGGAGCACGGCTCCCTCGCTGCCGCCGTCGGGGCACAACGCCGTGGAGCCCCAACGGGGGCAGGGCCTGTCCCCGGGACTCCGGCACCAGGGCTGCAGAAGGCGGGATCGGCCGTCGCAGGACTGCGCGGCGGCATGCACACCCTGATCCTGGCCCAGCTGGCCGAGCTGCGCCGCCAGGGCGTGACGCTGCTCGGCAGCACCCGGGCCGACTCCGTGGAGCGCACTGCCGCCGGCTGGCGGGTTTCCGCGGGAGGCACCGCCTACGACGCCGGGCTCCTGGTCGTCGCCGTGGAAGGACCGGCCGCCATCGAGCTGCTCGCCGGCGTCCTGCCTGAGCTGGCCGGCCACCGCCCCGAGCCCGGACCCGACGTCAGCCTGGTCACCCTCGTGGTGGACCTGCCCCAGCTCGATGCCCGTCCGCGCGGCACCGGAGTCCTGGTCGCGCCGCAGAGCCCCGGAATCCAGGCCAAGGCCCTCACTCACGCCACCGCCAAATGGGAGTGGCTGGCCGAACAAGCCGGCCCGGGCACCCACGTTGTCCGGCTGTCCTACGGCCGCGGTGACGCCCGGCACGGGGCAGCAGTCCGGCCAGAGCCCGGCACAGACACGGAGCTGTTTGCGGCAGCCTTGAAGGACGCCTCAGCACTGCTCTCCGTTCCGGTCACCGCCGGCGACGTCGTGGACTGGGACGTTGTGCGCTGGGGCGGTGCACTGCCGTTCGCCTCGCTCGGACACAAGCGCCGCGTCGCGGAGGTGCGCAGCATCTGCGCGGCGGACGGCACCCTGGCGGTGGTGGGCGGCTGGCTGTCCGGCAACGGCCTGGCCGCGATCGTAGCCGACACCCCGGGCCAGGTCCGGCAGCTGCTGCCCTGACCCGGGAACCTGCCGGAGCCGGCGCCGGAATCCCCTGTGATGTGAAATAAAGCACTTCTACGCGCTGTAGAAGTGCTTCATTTCGACTTCACTGAGGGGAAGGGGCAGACTGGTATCCATGAGCCACACTTCTGCCGAAACTGTCACTAAAACTGAATCAGCCAGCGAAGAATCAGCCGAGCAGTTCTTCACCCTCTGGACGGTTTTCAAGCGCTCCGCCGACGTGCTCCGCAGCGGCGATGCTGCCGGGGAATACGAGGCCCTCACCGCACGGCTGGCCGAGGCCGGCGTGGTCCACCGCGGCAGCTACGACGTTTCCGCGATGCGCGCAGATGCCGACATCATGGTCTGGCTGCACGGCCCCCAGCCGGAAGCCCTTCAGCGCGCGGTCCGCGACATCCGCCGCAGCAAGCTGTTCACCGGCACTGAGATCGCCTGGTCCGCCATGGGAGTGCACCGGGTGGCCGAGTTCGCCAAGAACCACACCCCCGCCTTCTCGCGCGGGGTGGAACCGGCAGAGTGGCTCTGCGTCTACCCCTTCGTCCGCTCCTACGAGTGGTACCTGCTGCCCGACGCCGAACGCGGCGCGATGCTCCGCGACCACGGCCTGCTGGGCCGGGACTTCCCCCAGGTCATCTCCAACACGGTGTCCTCCTTCGCCCTCGGCGACTGGGAATGGATCCTGGGTCTGGAAGCCCCCGAGCTGGTGGACCTCGTGGACCTGATGCGCCACCTGCGCGCCACCGAAGCCCGCCACCATGTCCGCGAAGAAATCCCCTTCTACACCGGCCGCCGGGTCAGCGCCGCCGAGATTGCCGAGGTCCTATCATGAGCCCGCTGGATCCCCAGAACGCCGTCACAGCCGACACCACCATCAACGAGGTGACCGAAGCCGGCAGAATGGCCCCGAAGGCCTATGACGCCGTGCTGCTCGCCTCCTTCGGCGGCCCGGAAGGCCAGGATGACGTCCTTCCGTTCCTGCGCAACGTCACCCGCGGCCGCGGCATCCCGGACGAGCGCCTCGAAGAGGTCTCGCACCACTACCGCGCCAACGGCGGCATCAGCCCCATCAACTCCCAGAACCGCGAACTCAAGGCCGGCATCGAGGCCGAACTCGCCACCCGCGGCATCGACCTGCCCGTCTTCTGGGGCAACCGGAACTGGGCCCCCTACATCCCGCAGACCCTCCAGGAGATCTACGACGCCGGGCACCGCAAGGTCCTGATGGTCACCACCAGCGCCTACTCCTGCTACTCCAGCTGCCGCCAGTACCGCGAAGACATCGGCATCGCGCTGACCGAAACCGGCCTCGCCGGACGGCTCGAAGTCGATAAGGTCCGCCAGTACTTCGACCACCCCGGTTTCGTCGAGCCGTTCGTTGAAGGCACCGCCGCCGGCCTCGCCGACGTCCGCGCCCAGCTGGCCGCGGCCGGCACCCCGGACGCGCCCGTC
Source organism: Pseudarthrobacter leeuwenhoeki (assembly GCF_055412885.1). Classification (NCBI taxonomy): domain Bacteria; kingdom Bacillati; phylum Actinomycetota; class Actinomycetes; order Micrococcales; family Micrococcaceae; genus Pseudarthrobacter; species Pseudarthrobacter leeuwenhoeki. The sequence goes on from NZ_JBVAYY010000012.1 coordinate 48,458, forward strand.
CACATCCTGTTCGCCACGCACTCCATCCCCACCCGCGACGCCGAAGCATCGGGCCGCTCCGACGCGGAACCGCGCCACTTCGAGGAAGACTCCGCCTACGTCGCGCAGCACCTTGCCTCCGGCACCGAGGTCATCCGCCGCGTTGAGGCCGCCACCGGCGACACCGCCCCCTGGTCCCTCGTGTACCAGTCCCGTTCCGGTGCCCCGCACGTGCCGTGGCTGGAACCGGATATCAACGACGCCATCGAGGAACTAGCCGGCCAGGGCGTCAAGGGCATCGTGATCGTGCCGCTCGGCTTCGTCAGCGACCACATGGAAGTCGTCTGGGACCTCGATACCGAGGCCCTGGAAACCTGCGCCAAGCTGGACCTCGCCGCAACGCGGGTCCCCACGCCCGGAACACACCGCAAGTTCGTTGGCGGACTCGTGGACCTGGTCTGCGAGCGGACCGCGGCCAACAACATCGCCGACCGCCCGCACCTGACCAAGCTCGGCCCCTGGTACGACGTCTGCCGTCCGGGCTGCTGCGCCAACTTCCGCGGCGAAAAGCCGACCATCGCGGGCGCCGACACCACCATCGGCACCGGCCACGACCCCTACCCGGCCGCCGCTGCCGAAGCCACACCCGCTCCGGCGGCGGATCAGGCCGCACAGTGACCGTCCGGATCGGAACCCGCGCCAGCAAGCTGGCCCTCACCCAGACGCAGCAGACCGCGGACCAGCTGGCCGCCGTCGGAGGTTTCCCGATCGAGCTGATCCACATCCGCACCGACGGCGACGTCCTCACCGGCTCGCTGTCCCAGATGGGCGGCACCGGCGTCTTCGTCGCTGCCCTGCGTGATGCCCTGCTGCAGGACCGCTGCGACGTCGCGGTCCACTCGCTCAAGGACCTCCCCACCGGGGCAGCCCTCGGGCTGACACTCGCGGCGACGCCGAAACGCGCCGACGTCCGCGATGTGCTCTGCGCCCGCGACGGGCTCAAACTCGCCGACCTGCCCACCGGCGCCACCGTTGGCACCGGCTCGCCGCGGCGCGCAGCCCAGCTGCGGGCCGCCCGCCCGGACCTGGACATCCGCGACATCCGCGGCAACGTGGACACCCGGCTGGGCCGCGTCCCCGGGCTGCCGGGCAACAGCACCGATGCCGTGGTGGAGGGCAAAAGCTGCGATCTCGACGCCGTCGTGCTCGCCGCCGCCGGACTGCACCGGATCGGCCGGCTCGACGCCGTCAGCGAGCACCTCGAGACCGAGGTGATGCTGCCCGCCGCAGGGCAGGGCTCCCTCGCGATCGAATGCCGTTCCGCTGATGCGCCGCGCAAGGCGGGATCCACCGAAGGCTCGCAGGGCGTGCTCGCGCAGGCCCTCGCCGCCCTCGACGACCCCGACACGCGCCTTGCCGTCACCGCCGAACGTGCGCTCCTGGCCCGCCTCGAAGCCGGCTGCGCCGCGCCGGTGGGCGCCCACGCCTTCCGCAAGGGCAGCATGCTGCACCTGGAGGCCGTGGTCTGCGCCGTCGACGGAACAGCCGCTGTCCGGGACAAAAGAGCCACCGACGGACTGACCGAGGTCGGGGCCACCCTGCTCGGGATTGAGCTCGCCGAAGTCCTGCTGGCCCGCGGCGCAGCTGACATCGCGGACCTGGCTGCCTCCTGAACGGCGGAAACCATCAGGTCATGGGACGGCACAGCGGCCGCGACGACACGGACGGGCACGCCGTGATGAGGGTGCCCGAGGGCGCCCGGGTACTCGTCGCGCGCAGCCCGGACCGCGCCGGGGACCTGGTCGCGGCCCTGCGCAAGGTGGGCGCCGATCCGCTGCTGCTGCCGCTCATTGATTTTGAGCTCGCCCGTGACCAGCACTCCCTGGACGTCGCCTTCGACGCCCTCGGCGCCGGTGCCTACGCGTGGCTCGTGGTCAGCAGCGTGACCACGGTCCAGGCGCTTGAGGTTAAGGCCGCCGAACGGGGAACGGCCCTCAGCAGCTGGCTGCCGGGCAGCCTCCTCGTGGCCACGATCGGGCCCGCGACACGCCGTTTCCTCGAATCCCGGGGAATTCCGGTCGATCTGGCGCCCACCGGGCAGCAGTCCGGGGCCGGGCTGATCGATATCTGGCCTGAGCACCAGGGCAGCGTGCTCCTGCCGCAGGCCGACATCGCCGACCCCCGGCTCCGCCGCGGACTGGAGGCCCGCGGTGCCTTTGTGCAGGCCGTGACCGCGTACCGCACCGTGGACTACCCGGCCGACCCGGGCCGGAGCCTCGCCGCGTGCCAGCCCGCCACTCCGCAGGGGCACAATGCAGCCGCCGTGCTCACCCCGGAGCAGGCGAAAACCGAGATCGGCGCAGGCCGGCTCGCCGCCGTCGTCGCCGCCTCCCCGAGCGCGGCCCGGCGCATCCACGAGGACCTCGCCCCGCTGGGCACCTGCCGCTTCGTCGCGATCGGACAGTCCACCGCCGCCGAGGCGGAGTTCCTCGGCCTCACCGTCGCCGCCGTTGCCGAGGAACCCACCGCCTCCGGCCTGGTCGCCGCCGTCGTGCGGTCCCTGGCCGGCCGGCCGTCCCCACCACCTCAGCCAGCAGCAGAGCCCACAACTAAGGACACCGTATGAGCTTCCCGACCCACCGCCCCCGCCGGCTCCGCACCACCCCGGCCATGCGCCGGCTGAGCGCCGAACACCGCCTCTCGGCCGCGGAGCTCATCCTGCCCGCCTTCATCCGCGAAGGCCTGAGCCAGCCGAACCCCATCGCCTCGATGCCCGGCGTGCAGCAGCACACGACGGACTCACTGAAGCGCGCCGCCAGTGAGGCCGTGGCGCTCGGCGTCGGGGGCATCATGCTCTTCGGCATCCCCGCCGTCCGCGACGCGGCCGGCACCGCCTCACTGGACCCCGACGGCGTGCTGAACAAGGCTATCCGGGACGTCCGCGCCGAGGTCGGGGACGACCTCGTCATCATGAGCGACGTTTGCCTGGACGAATTCACCGACCACGGGCACTGCGGTGTCCTGGACGCCCACGGCTACGTGGACAACGACGCCACGCTCGAAATTTACGGCCGGATGGCCGTGGCCCAGGCGGAGGCCGGCGCCCACGTGCTCGGGCCCTCCGGGATGATGGACGGCCAGATCGGTGTGATCCGGCAGGCCCTGGAGGATGCCGGCCACGTCAATACCGCGGTCGTCGCCTACGCCGCGAAATACGCCTCGGCGTTCTACGGACCGTTCCGCGAAGCCGTCGATTCCCAGCTCAAAGGCGACCGCCGCACTTACCAGATGGACGCCGCGAACCGCCGCGAGGCGATCCTCGAAGTGGAGCTGGACCTCGCAGAGGGCGCCGACATGGTCATGGTGAAGCCCGCCATGAGCTACCTCGATATCCTCGCCGACGTCGCCGCCATGAGTTCCGTGCCGGTTGCCGCCTACCAGATCTCCGGTGAGTACTCGATGATCGAGGCCGCCGCCGCCAACGGCTGGATCGACCGCCGGGCCGCGATCACCGAATCGGTGCTGGGCATCAAACGCGCCGGGGCCAACATGGTCCTGACGTACTGGGCGAGCGAACTTGCCGGCTGGCTGAAAGAGTCCTGATGAGCACGTCGACCGGCCCTGCCTCCGGGTCCAACCCCACGGCGCCGGTGGGACCGGGGCGCATCCTGCTGGGTTTGAACACGTTCGGCGACGTCGGGGTGTTCCCCGACGGGCACCCGGTCCCGCATGCCCAGGTGCTGCGCCAGCTGCTGGAACAGGCCGAACTCGCGGACGAAGTGGGACTTCATGCCTTCGGGGTGGGGGAGCACCACCGCCGGGACTTCGCCGTGTCCGCCCCAGAGGTGTTCCTCGCGGCGGCGGCCGCCCGGACCAAGAGAATCCGGCTCGGCTCGGCCGTCACCGTTTTGAGCTCCGATGATCCCATCCGCGTCTTCCAGCGCTTCTCCACCGTGGACGCCATCTCCAACGGCCGGGCCGAGGTCATGCTGGGCCGCGGCTCCTTCGTCGAGTCCTTCCCGCTCTTCGGCCTCGATCTGGCCGACTACGAGGTCCTGTTCGAGGAGAAGCTCGAGCTCTTCGACAAGGCCCGCGCCCAAAAGCCCATCCACTGGGAGGGCCGCACCCGCCCGGCCATCAACGGGCTCAGCGCCTACCCGCCGCTGGAACACCACTCGCTGCCCGCCTGGATCGGAGTCGGCGGGACGCCCGAATCGGTACTCCGCTGCGCCGAATACGGCTACCCGATCATCTTCGCGATCATCGGCGGAGCGCCGCGGTCCTTCGCCCCGCTGGCGAACCTCTACCGCGAAGCGATGGCGAAATACGGCCACCCGATGCAGCAGCTGGCCACGCATTCCCCCGGCCACGTTGCCGAGACCGACGAGGATGCGCGGGAGGCGTTCTTCCCGCACTGGCTCGGCCAGCGCAACCTGATCGGCGCCGAGCGCGGCTGGGGCCCGGGCAACCGGGCCGAGTTCGACGCCCTGTGCAGCCCCGAGGGCGCCCTCTACGTCGGCTCCCCGGACACCGTTGCCGCGAAGATCGTGCTGCTCAAGGAGAACCTGGCCGTGGACCGCTTCGACCTCAAGTACAGCAACGGCACCCTGCCGCACAAGGCCATGATGCGCTCGATCGAGCTGTTCGGCACCGAGGTGGCGCCCCGGGTGGCCACCCGGCTGGCCGCGGCCTCCCCGCAGAACTGAACTGAAAGAATAGGAACCATGACTTCCAGCCACCCTCGCAACGAGGAACTCTTCGACCGCGCCCGCCAACTGATGCCCGGCGGCGTCAACTCGCCCGTCCGCGCGTTCGGCTCGGTCGGCGGCACGCCACGTTTTATGGTCTCCGCCAAGGGCCCGTACCTGACCGACGCCGACGGCGACGAATACGTCGACCTGGTCTGCTCCTGGGGCCCGGCCCTGCTGGGACATGCCCACCCGGCGGTCCTCGCCGCTGTGCACGCCGCGGTGGACCGCGGGCTGTCGTTCGGGGCATCCACCCCGGACGAGGCCAACCTCGCGGCGATCGTCCAGGAACGCGTCCCCGCCGCCGAACGGGTCCGGATGGTCTCCACCGGCACCGAGGCGACCATGACCGCTGTCCGGCTGGCCCGCGGTTTCACCGGCCGTGAGCTCATCATCAAGTTTGCCGGCTGCTACCACGGCCACCTCGACGGGCTGCTCGCCGCGGCCGGCTCCGGCCTCGCCACCCTGGCGCTGCCGGGCTCCGCCGGGGTCACTGCCGCCACTGCCGCCGAGACCCTCGTGCTGCCCTACAACGACCTCGCCGCCGTCGAGGCCGCCTTCGCCAGGCACGGCGAGAACATCGCCGCCGTCATCACCGAGGCGGCCCCCGCCAACATGGGTGTTGTCACCCCGGGGGAGGGCTTCAACGCGGGACTGTCCCGCATCACCCGCGAACACGGCGCCCTGCTGATCCTCGACGAGGTCCTCACCGGCTTCCGTACCGGGTACTCCGGCTACTGGGGTCTCACCGGCGGCGCGGCCGGCGCTGCGCAGCCGTGGACCCCGGACCTGCTCACCTTCGGCAAGGTCATCGGCGGCGGAATGCCGGCGGCAGCCCTCGCCGGCCGCGCGGACGTCATGGACTACCTCGCTCCGCTCGGCCCGGTCTACCAGGCGGGCACGCTGTCCGGGAACCCGGTGGCGATGGCCGCCGGCGTCGCGACCCTGACGCACGCCACCCCGGAGGTCTACTCCTTCGTGGACGCCCGCTCACTGGAGCTCTCCGCGGCACTGTCTGCGGCCCTGGACACGGCAGGGGTGGACCACTCGATCCAGCGCGCCGGCAACCTGTTCTCGGTGGCCTTCGGCACCTCCGCCCGGGGAGTGCACAACTACGACGACGCCCAGGGCCAGGAAGTGTTCCGCTACGCCCCGTTCTTCCACTCCATGCTGGACTCCGGGGTGTACCTGCCGCCGTCGGTCTTCGAAGCCTGGTTCCTGTCCGCAGCGCACGACGACGCCGCCATGAACCGGATCTTCGACGCCCTGCCGGCCGCTGCCAAGGCCGCGGCCGCCGCGAGGGCCTGACGCCGACGGCTGCACAGCCACGGCCGCCAGAACCCGCCCGCCGGTTCCGGCGGCGTTGTTAAACACTTGGGGCACCCGCCGCGGCGGGTGCCCCAAGTGTTTAAGCTGCCGTTCTGCGCGCTAGAGGACGTCCGAAAGGAAGCCCCGGAGCCGTTCCGTCTGCGGGTTCGTGAAGAGCTGTTCCGGCGGACCGGACTCCACGACGACCCCGGCGTCCATGAAGGTGACGGTGTCCGAGACGTTGCGGCAGAAGCCCATCTCGTGCGTCACAACAACCATGGTCATGCCGCCCTTGGCGAGATCGGCCATCAGTGCCAGCACACCCTTGACGAGCTCCGGGTCGAGGGCCGAGGTGGCCTCGTCGAAGAACATCACTTCCGGCTTCATGGCCAGCGCCCGCGCGATCGCCACGCGCTGCTGCTGCCCGCCGGAGAGGTTTGCCGGGCGGGCATCCGCCTTGTGCTTGAGCCCGACGAGGTCGAGCTGCTCAAGGGCCTCGGCCCGTGCCTGCTCGGCCGGGAGCTTGCGGAGCTTGCGCAGCGCCAGGGAGACATTGTCCACGACGGTCTTGTGCGGGAACAGGTTGAACTGCTGGAACACCATGCCGATGCGCTGGCGCAGTTCATCCGGATTGTCCTTGAGCACCGACCGCCCGTCCAGCAGGATGTCGCCCCGGTCAGGTTCGATCAGGCGGTTCATCACCCGCAGGAGCGTGGATTTGCCGGAACCGGACGGGCCGATCACGGACGCGGTCGTGCCTTTTTCGACCTGGAGGTCGATGCCGCGGAGAACGTGATTGGATCCGAAAGACAGGTGCAGGTTCTTGCCGGTCAGCGAGCCGGAGGCGAAGTCGCTCATGGCTGTGCTCCCTTCCCAATCAGGGCCGCGGCGTCATCCGGCTGGGGCTTCTCCGGCCGGCCCGTGCGCAGGCGTTTGTCGATGTAATTGACCAGGTGTGTGAGGGGGACCGTCAGCACGAGGTACATCGCAGCGGCAGCGATCAGCGGGGAGAGGTTTCCCGTGTTGGCGGCAGCGTCGTTGCCGATGCGGAAGATTTCCCGCTGGCTCGCGAGCAGGCCGAGCAGGTAGATCAGGGACGAGTCCTTGATCAGCGAGATGAACTGGTTCACCAGGGCCGGAAGCACGCGGCGGACGCCCTGCGGGATCACCACAAGCTGCATCGAGGAGTTGTAACTGAACCCCAGAGCCCTGGACGCCTCGAGCTGGCCCTTTTCCACGCTCTGGATGCCTGAGCGGAAGATCTCACCGATGTAGGCCGAGGCCATCAGCGTCAGGGCCAGGATGCCGAGCGGGAACGGGTTCGTGGAACCGGTCAGTTCCCGGATCAAGGGTCCGAGCCCGATCCCGATGAGCAGGATGACCACGATCGCGGGCACGCCGCGGAAGATATCCGTGTAGATCCTGGACAGCAACCGGAGCGCGGTGTTGCGGGACGTGCCCATGATGGCCAGGACCATGCCCAGGATGCACCCGAGCACGCCCGAGGAAACCGCCAGGATCAGGGTGTTGGGCAGGCCGACCGTGAGCATGTTCGGTACAACAGCTGCCATCGCCTCCCAATCAAAGAAGGTCTTTGCGAGTTGATCGAGTGCATCCATGGACTAGGACTTCGGGACGGTGACAGCCTTGGAACCCGGGGACCACGTGGCCGGGGTTTCACGGTCCGGGTACCATTCCTTGGTCAGCGTGGACCAGGTGCCGTCGGCAATCACGGCGTCGAGACCGGAGTTGAGTGCATCAATGAGGGCCTGGTTGTCCGAGTTCACGGCGTAGGAGGTGAAGTTCTGGGTGTTCACCACGGACTCGGCGATGACCGTGCCGTCGCCTTCCTTGACCTGTCCGGTGGCCTGCTGGGACGGAGCGACCCAGGCGTCCACCTGGCCGTTCTTCAGGTTGGCGTAGGCGGTGTTGTAGTCCTCGAAGCGGACCGGCTCGATCTGCAGGGTGTTGGTGACGTAGTCATCCTGCACGGTGCCCTGGACGACCGCGATGCGGGTGTCCTTGGTCAGGTCCTTGAAGCCCTTGATCTTGTCGTCTTCCTTGGCGACAACGGCCATGTAGCCGAAGTCGTAGCCGTTGGTGAATCCGACGGTCTTTCGCCGGGCGTCCGTGGTGGAGATCGAGGAGGATCCGAGATCGAACTGCTTGTTCTGGACCTGGGAGAGCAGGGACGCGAAGCCGGTCGCCTTGAACTCGACCTCGAGGCCAAGCTTTGCGGCGACGGCGCGCAGCAGCTCGTTGTCGTAGCCGGTGAACTTGCCGGACTCGTCGATGAAGATGTTCGGCGGGGCGTCAGAGAGGGTTCCGACGGTGAGGGTTCCCTCGCTCAGCAGGCCGAGCTGGGACTTGTCGATCTGGTCCAGGGCAGTGACGTCCGCGGTCGTGTACTTGTCCAGGGAAGTCTGGTCGCTGCCGGCGAGGGCATCGGTGGGGGTTCCGCTCGGGGCGGCTGCTCCGCCGCCGCACGCGGCCAGCGAGACGGCAACGGCGATCGCTACAGGAACCGTTGTCAGCCACTTCATGGCTTTGTTTTTCATCACGCAATCACTTTCATCGGACGTTAAATGGGGATCGGGGCCGCGCAGCGACCCCGGCCCCGGCGCTTCGGCGCAGGCAGGGGCAGGCAGGCCTGCGAAATATAAGTGTTTCACCCGACACGGAGGCTGGTTCAATCCGAATTAGTGCGCGGTGGCTGCCCGCTGCGCCGAATCCACTTCACGCGTGAGTGCTATCACCAGCGATCTGGGCGACGCGGAACGGGCGGGGCGGAATGATTGCCGGTGGCAGCCCGGGCCGCCGGAAGGGCACGGTTGTGTGAGTTCCGTCGCAAATGCTGGATTTGCGGGCCACGGACGCCTATTTGCGGGGCCACCGTGCCCAAAGGTTTCCCTTTAAGAAGCCGCGGCCCCTAGAAGTCCCCGCGGCTGGCGTCCTCGGGCGGCAGCACCGGCCAGTCGCCTTCGATCACGGCAGCGGGCTTGGTCTTGCGCAGGTAGCTCTGGAAATCGGAGGCCTGGGCGGAGGCCCACTCGATCTGGAGCTGGTGCAGGTGGCTGGCCGGCATCTGAAGCTTGGGGAATTTCCCGGCCATGGCGTCGAGCATGCGCAGGGTGGCCAGGGCATCGGCTGCCGAGGTGTGGGCGTTGTCCAGGTTCACCCCGTACTCCTCGCAGAGCGCCGTGAGGGTGCGCTTGCCCTTGCGGTAGCGGTCAACCTGCTTGTTCATGATGTACGGATCCAGGACCGGGAAGCGGGTCAGCTGCGGCACACCGTAACGGGCCGACTCGGCGGCGAGCACGGTGAAGTCGTAGCTGGCGTTGAAGGCGATGACCGGCACGCCGGCGTCGAAGAGTTCCTGGAGCACCGCGGCGACCTCCCGCGTTACATCCGCGGCAGGGCGGCCCTCACTGCGGGCCCGCTCTGTCGTGACGCCATGGATGTCGCTGGCCTCCGTCGGAATGTCAACCCCGGGATCGGCGAGCCATTCGTGTTCCTTGATGATCCCGCCGCCGGCATCCACCACGGTGATGGACGCCGTGACGATCCGCGCGGAACGGGAGTTCCGCCCTGTGGTTTCAAGGTCGAAGGCTGCGCGGGGGAGGGTGTGCCAAGTGCTCATGCTTCAACGCTACCTGCTGCCACCGACAGAAATACGCCACCACCCCGCGCCCCGGTCCGCGTCACGGCGCCCCCACCACGGAATGCCCGCAGGCCGGTGGTGGTCCGCTCCGGCCGCCCGTTCCAGCGCCCCGGCCGTTAGGCTTGTTTTATGCGGATGGAGTATATGGAGGCGGTGCTGGACGTGGTGGCGCTGATCCCGGCAGGCGCCGTGGTGGCGTACGGTGACGTCGCCGAGCTCCTAGGATCCGGCGGCGCCCGGCAGATCGGCTCCGTCATGAGCCATCACGGCAGTTCCGTGCCCTGGTGGCGGGTCCTGAAGGCCAGCGGCGACGCGCCCCCGGGGCACGAACGTGAGGCCCTCGCCCTGTACACCCTGGAAGGAACCCCGCTGCTGGGACATTATGCGGAGTACCTCCGCACCGGCGAGGGACGCTGGCGCGTGGACCTGATGGCCGCCCGCTGGGCACCGGGCGACGGTGAGTTCGACCGGATCGACGCCGTGGCCGAGCGGCTGGAACGGTCCTTGCGCAAACTGTCGGTCCCGGATGATGAAATGACTGTGTGAGCATCCCCAGCAAGAGCCCCCAGCCCCCCCAGCCCACATCACCACAGCCCGCATCAACACAGCCCGCCACCAGCGGGCCCCCCAAGGCCCGCCAGCGTCCCGCCGGGCCGCGCGCCTCCGGCTCCGCACTTCGCCTGCTGCCGCCGCGCAAGCTGCACAACGCCGCCCCTGTGCTGACGGCGGACCAGCTCGCCGCCGTCGAGGTCCCGCACGGCTCCGGCCCGGTCCTGATCCCCGGAGCGCCGGGGACCGGCAAATCGACCGTGCTCGTCGAAGCAGCCGTCCGGCGCGCGCAAAGGGACGGCATCGATCCCGAACGGATGCTCATCCTCGCCCCCGGGCGCCTCGCCGCCGACACACTCCGGGACCGCTTCACCGCGCGGCTGGACCGCAGTTTGAGCACGACGCCGGCCCGCACCTGGGCGTCGTACGCCTTCGACCTGATCCGGCGCGCCAAGGCCGAAGGGATCCTGCCGTTGCCGCGCCCGCCGAAACTCCTGTCCGGCCCGGAACAGGACCTGATCATCAAGGAGCTCCTCGAAGGCCACGCGCAGCCCGGACTCGAGCTGCCCTGGCCGGCGGACCTGGGAGCTGCCCTGCAGACCCGCGGGTTCCGGCAGGAGGTCCGCCAACTCTTTGACCGGATCATCGAATCCGGGCGGACCGCCGAGGACCTGGTGGTCCTCGCCCGGCGCTGCCACCGGCCGGACTGGGTGGCCGCGGCCGCGCTGTACGCGGAGTACCGCGACGTGCTGGACCTGCGTATGCCCGAATCCTTCGACCCGGCCGGCATCATCACCGCAGCCCGGCAGATCTTCCAGGACGAACCGGACTTCCTCGCCGCCGAACGCGACCGGCTCCAGCTGGTGCTGGTGGACGACATGCAGGAAGCCAACCCTGCCGTGTTCGAACTGCTCGCGGATATCGCCGCGGGCAAGGAGGCCCTCATCACGTCATCGCCGGACACTGTGGTCCAGGGGTTCCGCGGCGCCCGCCCGGACCTGGTGGCCGAGCTTCCCCGGCTGCTCGCCCCGGCCGGCGGCACCGTCCTCGAACGGCCGCTCTGGACCGCGCACCGCCACGCCCCGGCGGTGGCGGACGCCTGGCTGTCCGTCGCCGGACGGATCTCCCTCCGCGCCGGCGGGCAGTCCGCGCGCCGGCTCGACCAGCCCCGGAATCCCGGCTCCGCCGGCGGCTCCGTCGAAGCGCACCTGCTGCCCTCGCCCGTGCATGAACTGCGCTATGTGGCGCAGCGGATCCTTCAGGCCCAGCTCACCGACGGCCGCGACCTCGGTGACATTGCCGTGATCGTTCGCAACGGCGGCCAGCTCAGCCAGCTGCAACGCTACCTCGCAGGCCAGGGCATCCCGGTGCGGATCCCGGTGGCCGAATCCGCCGTCCGCGACGAGGTCGCCGTCCGGCCGCTGCTGGATGCCTATGCCGTGGCGCTGGACCCGGCCGTGCTGACCCCCGAGTCGGCCGTGGCGCTGCTGACCTCACGGATCGGCGGATCCACCGCGATCGAGCTGCGGCGCCTGCGCCAGTCCCTGCGCCGGGAGGAACTCCTGGGCGGCGGCGGCCGCACCAGCGACGTGCTCCTCGTCGAGGCGCTGGACGAACCGGGCGCGCTGGCGACCCTGGGCATCGAGGGGCACTCCGCGCGCCGGATCGCCCGGATGATCCAGGCCGGCCGGGACGCTGCCCAGGCGCCCGGCGGCAACGCTGAAACGGTGCTCTGGGCGCTCTGGAACTCCACCGGCCTCGCCGCGCGCTGGACCGAGGCGGCGCTGGCCGGCGGATCGGCCGGTGCCCGGGCTGACCGGGACCTCGATGCCATGATGGCCCTCTTCCACACCGCCGAACGCTTTGTGGACCAGCTCCCCGGGTCCGGACCGGAGCAGTTCCTCGAGTACCTGCTCAGCCAGGAGCTCCCGATGGACACCCTCGCCGCGAGGGCCCAGCTGGAGGATGCGGTGGAACTGATGACCCCGGCCAGCGCCGCCGGCCGGGAATGGCCCGTGGTCATCGTCCCCGGCCTGCAGGAGGGCGTGTGGCCCAACACCAGGCTCCGCGGCGAACTGCTCGGCAGCACGCTGTTCGCGGACGCCGTCGAGCACGGCGTGGACTACGCCCTGCAGCTGGATCCGCTCAGCCGGCTGCGCGAAATCCGCTATGACGAACTGCGCAGCTTCTCCACCGCGGTGTCGCGGGCACAGCAGGTGCTGATCTGCACCGCCGTGTCCTCGGAGGACGAACAGCCGTCCTCGTTTTTGGACTACGTGGCGCCGCTGGACCCGGACCAGGACCGGCGCGGCTTCACCCCGGTGGAACGTCCGCTCACCCTGCGCGCCCTGGTCGCCGAATTGCGCCAGTACGCCCAGCTCGACGCCGGGACCCCCGAAGCCCAGGAGGCCAGCACCGTTCTCGGCGCCCTGGCCGCGGCCGAGCCGGCCGTACCCGGCGCGCACCCCGCCAGCTGGTGGGGCCTTGCGCCACTGTCCACCGAGGAGCCCGTCGTTCCGCCGGGCGGCACCGTCTACGTCTCGCCGTCGAAAGTGGAAACCGTGCAGAAATCGCCGCTGGACTGGTTTGTCCAGGCCGCCGGCGGGGAGGCCGCCACCGACTTCGCGCGCAGCCTGGGCACCCTGGTCCACGCGATCGCGCAGGATCTGCCGGATGCCTCCGGGACCGAATACGTGGCCGAACTTGTCCGCCGCTGGCCGGCGCTGGGGATGAAGGACAACTGGGAGGGCAAGCTGGACTTCCAGCGCGCCGAAACCATGGTCCGGAAGCTCGCCCAGTACGTGCTGGTGATGCGCAGCGAAGGCCGCTCCCTGGTCGGCGTCGAGCTGGACTTCGAAGTCAAACTCCCCGACATTGTGGACCCGGCCGGACGCACCGGCGCTGATGCCGGCGCTGGCGCGGATCGCGACGCCTGGCCGGCCCGCCCGGCCGTGCTGCGCGGCCAGGTCGACCGGCTGGAGATCGACGCCGAGGGCAGGCTCGTCGTCGTGGACCTCAAGACCGGCAAACGGCAGCCCGGCAAGGCCGACCTCGAGCGGCACCCGCAGCTGGGCGCCTACCAGGCCGCGGTGCTGGCCGGCGGCTTTGCCGGTCCTGACGACGGCCCGCCCCCCTTGCCCGGCGGGGCCGTCCTGGCCCAGCTCGGCACATCCACCAAGAGCCCGGGCATCCAGGCCCAGGCCCCGCTGGACCCGGCGGAGAACTGGGCCCTGGACATGGCCGGCGAGGCCGCCCGGGTGATGTCCGGGACCACCTTCGAGGCCCGCCACGATCCGTCCAAGGCCGGCCACGGCGGCCACGGCTGCCGCCTTCCCGAAGTCTGCCCGCTGTGCCTGCGGGGAAAGCAGGTTACCGAATGAGCCCCGAGACAACAACTGCTGCTGCCGCCGCGCCCGCAGCCCTTCCCGCAGCCCCTCCAACCGCCCTTCCAACCTCTCTTCCACTCGCTCCTCCACCCCCTCCTCCAACCCCGAGATTCACCCCCGAGGAGCTCTCCGCCCTGCTGGGCGAGAAGAACAGCCCCACGGCCGAGCAGTCGCACATCATTTCCTCCCCGCTCTCACCCCGGCTCGTCATCGCCGGTGCCGGCTCGGGCAAGACCGCCACCATGGCCGACCGCGTGGTGTGGCTCGTCGCCAACGGGTGGGTCCGGCCGGAGGAAGTGCTTGGCGTGACCTTCACCCGGAAGGCCGCCGGGGAGCTGGCCACCCGCATCCGCGCGAAGCTGGCCGCGCTGCAGCGCATCGCCGCGGAAGACACGCAGAACCGGGTGTTCCCCGCCGGGCTTCTCAGCACCGACGCGCTCGAACCCAAGGTCTCCACCTACCACTCGTACGCCAGCGGGATCGTGTCCGACTACGGGCTCCGGCTCGGCGTCGAGCGTGACGTCGTTCTCCTCGGCGGTGCCCAGTCCTTCCAGCTCGCCAGCGAGGTCGTGGAAGCCTTCGACGGCGAGTACGAGCACTTCCGCTCCGCCAAATCCACCCTGGTCAAAGCAGTCATCCAGCTCGCCGGCGAGTGCTCTGAGCACCTCCAGGACCCGGCCGGAGTCCGCAGCTGGCTGCTGGACCGGGTGTCCGAGTTCGAGGCGCTGCCCTACCTCGCCACTGCCAAAAAGAACCCCAGCCAGGCCGTGGGCGAACTCAGCGGGCTGCTGCGCACCCGGGCCAGCGTCGCGGAGATGGTGGGACGCTACACGGACGCCAAGCGCGCCCGCGGCGCCCTCGACTTCGGCGACCTGGTGGCCCTCGCCGCCCGCGTCGCCAACGAGATCCCGGTCGCCGCCCAAACCGAACGCCAGCGCTACAAGGTGGTGCTGCTGGACGAGTTCCAGGACACCTCACACGCCCAGCTCGTGCTCTTTTCCCGGTTGTTCGGCGACGGCCACGCCGTCACCGCGGTGGGGGATCCCAACCAGTCCATCTACGGCTTCCGCGGCGCCTCCGCCGGCCAGCTCTTCCACTTCGTCCGCGAATTCCCGGTGCGGCTTCCCTCCGAGGACTCCGGCGACGCCGCTGCGGGCACTGTCGGCGCCGACAACACTGCCGGCACTGCCGGCACCGACAACACTCCGGGCACTGGGGGCAGTGCCGCCACCGCGGGTCCGGCTCGCTTTGCCGTCGCCCCGACGTCGTACCTCACCACGGCGTGGCGCAACGGCCGGACCATCCTCTCCGCCGCCAACGTCATTTCGGCACCGCTCAGCAAAGCCGCAGCCCGGACCGGCCCGGCCGGCGAACGGGAAACCGCCGGGGGTGTCGAGGTTCCGCCGCTGCAGCCCAGCCCGGCCGCGGTCCAGGGCCGCGTGGTGATGGGCCGTTTTGGCACCGACGAGGACGAGGCCGCGGCCATCGCGGGCGACGTGCTGAAGTTCCGGGTGACCGACTTTGACGGGTCGGCAGCGGAGCCCGAGCCTCCCGCCATGGCGGTGCTGTGCCGCCGGCGCGCCCAGATGGAGTGCATCCGCCGGGAATTCGAGGTGCGCGGGATCCCGTACGAGATCGTCGGCCTCGGCGGTCTCCTGGACACGCCCGAGATCGTCGACCTCGTCGCGACCCTGCGGGTGCTGGCCGATCCGGGCCGGTCCGATTCGCTGATGCGCCTGCTCGCCGGGGCCCGCTGGCGGATCGGACCCGCGGACCTGATGGCCCTGCGGGACTGGTCCAGTTTCCTCGCCCGGCGCCGCGGACGCCCCGGTGCCCCAGGCGACGACGCCGACGCCAATGACGGCGCGGAGGCCGCAGCGATCGAGGGCGACCTCACGGACGCCGCCAGCCTGGTCGAGGCCCTCGACTGGCTGCCGCGCGAAGGCTGGACCTCCGCGCACGGCCGCCAGCTCAGCGCCGAGGGGATGGAGCGGCTGCAGCGGCTCTCGGCGGAACTCCGGCAACTGCGCGGCTACATGGGCGATGACCTCACCACCCTGCTCGGCGAGGTGGAGCGGGCCATGCTGCTGGACATCGAGGTATCCGCGCGGCCCGCGATCAGCATTCATCAGGCCCGCCGCAACCTGGATGCCTTCCAGGACGCCGCCGCCGGGTTCCTGCACACCTCCCACCGGGTCGACGTGCTCGCCTTCCTGGCCTGGCTGGAGGCCGCGGCCGTGGAAGAGAACGGCCTGGACGCCGCCGCGCCGGACGTGAACCACGAAGCGGTGCAACTGCTGACCGTGCACGCCTCCAAGGGCCTGGAATGGGATGTGGTGTTCGTGCCCGGGCTCAACGCCGGAGCCTTCCCCAGCAGCCGGGACTCACGCTGGAGCAGCGGCAGCGCCGCACTGCCGTGGCCGCTGCGCGGGGACCGCGCGGACCTGCCGCAGTGGGACCTTGACCACCCGGACCAAAAAGGCTGGCTCGACGCCGAGAAGGAGTTCAAGTCCGCCGTGCAGGTTCACGGCGCGGCCGAAGAGCGGCGGCTGGCCTACGTGGCCTACACCCGGGCGAAACACGTGCTGTGGGTATCCAGCGCCGCCTGGGTGGGCTCGCGTGCCGGGATGGCCGATATGTCGGACTTCCTGACCGAACTGGAGGTGCTGGTTGCCGACGGCGCCGCCGCGGTCCACCCGCAGTCCGTCAGTGAGGATTTCCTGCCGGAGGTGAGCCCGCTGACCTCGGAGCTGGAGGTCGCCGGCTGGCCATATGATCCGCTTGAGGGGCCCATCGATCCGCGCACCGGGTCCCGGCTGCGCCTGGTTCCCGGCCGCCGGGCGGCCATGGAGTCCGCGGCGGCCCGGGTGTTGGCGTCCCTGGACTCCGGCGTGCTGCAGGGTGCCGCCGCCGGGCCGTGCGCGCCCGGCCCGGACAAGCGCCGGCCGCTGCGCGGCCCCGCCGGCGGCTGGGCATCCGAGGCCGCGACCCTGCTGGAACGCCGGTCCCGCCGGACTGCCGTCCACGACGTTCACCTGCCGGGGCACATCTCCGCGTCCACCCTGGTGGATCTGGACGGCGACGCCGGCTCGGTCGTCGCCCGGCTCCGCCGCCCGGTCCCGCGGGAACCGGGGATGTCCGCCCGCAAGGGCACCGCCTTCCACGCCTGGGTGGAGGAGTACTTCGGCGCCGCCGGCATGCTTGACCTTGGCGAGGCGGCCGGCTCCGACGACCACATCGACGCAGCATACGGTCTGGACAGCATGGTGGAAACATTCCGCCAGTCCGAGTGGGCCAACCGCGCGCCCGCCCACGTTGAGGTGCCGGTGGAGACCCGGATCGGTGACGTCGTGGTCCGCGGCCGGATCGATGCCGTCTTCCGCGATGCCGACGGCGGCTGGGACCTCGTGGACTGGAAGACCGGCCGCCGGCCGTCCGCCGCGCAACTGAAGACCAAAGCGGTCCAGCTGGCCGTGTACCGGCTGGCCTGGGCCCGGCTCAAGGGCGTCCCGTTGGAGCAGGTCAGGGCGGCGTTCTACTACGTGGCGGACGACCAGGTGGTCCGGCCGCACGATCTCGGCTCAGCGGAACGGCTCGAACGGATCGTGGCCACGGCGCTGGGGACCGGCTAGCGGGACTTCGGCGGTACCACCGTGAGCGCGGTGGTCGAGGTGTCGTCCGCCGGGGCCTCGCGCGGACCCACGGTGCCGGCGCGGGCCTGCGCCTCGTCCCGGGCTTGCGCATCGTCCCGGGCTTGCGCATCGTCCTGGGCCGGCGCATCGGCCTGGACGATGGCGATCAACTGGGTTGAGGTGTCTTCCGCGGAGGCCTCTTCGGCGGCCTGCCCGTCGTCGGGAATCGCAGTGACGGAGACACCGGACGCCTTGTGGGGCGCCGGCTTCGAGCCCTCGGCGGCAGTGCCGTCGTCAGCTGCGCGGGCATCCCCGGTGCCGTCAGCCTCAACCGCGCTGTCAGCCTCAACCGCTGCGCCTTCTGCGCTCGCTGCGGCGGGGATGGGCGTGACCTGCACGGCAGGCCTCACGGCGCTGGAGGGAACGGCGGCAAGGCCGGAGACCGGGTCCGGGGCCGGCAGGGCCGCCTTGGTCACGGCAGGCACCGGCGCGTTGCCTGCAGCTGCCGTCTGTGGCGCCCGGTCAGGAGCAGGAGCAGGAGCAGGAGCCGGAGCAGGAGTGGGCTGGGGGAGTGGTTCCACGCTGATCGGCTGCCCGCCGTGTTCCGCAACGTCCTCGGCGAGCGCTGTGAGCATGGACTCGGCCTCGTCGATCATGTCCTGGTTCCCGGCCGCAATGCCCTTGACGAGGTACTGCGCCAGGGCGAATTCGGCGGAGAGCGCGGCACGCCGCAGCAGATGGGCGTCCGGCACGTCGCGCCGGGACGAGGTGTAGTGCGCCAGGACGGCGTCCACGAAGTCCTGGTCGTTGGAGGCGACCAGCCAGGCCATGTCATCGGCCGGGTCCCCGATCCTCAGATCGGTCCACCCCGTCACAGCCGTGACACGGTCGCCGTCGACCAGCAGGTGGTCCTCGTGAAGGTCCCCATGGACCACACACGGGTTGAAACGCCAGAGGGAGACGTCCTCGAGGGCGTGTTCCCAGCGGCGAAGCAGCAAGGACGGAATCTTGCCCGTAGTGGCGGCCTGGTCCAGTTCGTTGAGGCGGCGCTGGCGGAATTCGTTGGGGGTGTAGCTCGGCAGATCGGCATTGCTGACCAGCGAGTGGGGCAAATCATGGATGGCGGCGAGCGCTGCGCCGATTTCACTGGCCACCGCAGGGGATGCGGCGCCAAGTTCCTCGACCGACCGGGTCGAGCCGGCCAGGTGCGAGTAGACGAACGTGGTCAGCGGGCCCTGCCGCACGGTGCCGGCCACGGTGGGCATCAGGAAGGGAAGTTCGGCCCGGATGCCAGGGAGGAACGCACGCAGCACCAGGAACTCAATTTCCAGACGTGCGCTGGCCTCGGCATGGCGCGGCGAGCGCACGCGCCAGCGCTTGCCTTCCGAATCCAGGAGCAGTGCCGAGTCGAAGTCCGCCGGATCGTCGGGCGCAGAGCTGACGGCGGTCGGGGTCAGTCCGGGGACTGCCGCGGTTGCCACAGCTGCCAGTTCGATTGGTTTTCTTCTCACGCTTCCACGGTAGATTGAGCGGCGCCGAAGACGGCGATGCACCACGGCGAGTCTGAAAGATCAGGAATAAATTGCACACCGGGGACCGTTCCTGCGCCGTGCCCTGCTGCCACCGGCGGGGCACGTGCGGATGCCCACATACGCCCGCGGGAAATGTCATTTGTCCGCGGGAGTCAGTACGGTGGGTACATGAGTCTTGCGGAGTCACCGGCGTCCAATCACCAAGCCCAGGCAGGCACGTCAATCTCCCCGCATACCGGCCTGGCCGCCAACCATCTCCTGGACACCGTCCTTCCCGTGCGCCCGGCGCTGATTGACCGGGGCTCCGCGGCGCGGGTTAAGCCCGGGATGGTCGAGGAGCTCCTGGACTCCGGCGCCGCACGGGCCATGGTGCTGTCGGGCCGGCAGGCCCTCATCAATGGCGGCAGCCTGGTGCTGCTGGACGCAGCCGAACTCGCCCGGCACCTGCAGGACACGGCCTACGCCCCGGAACAGCTGATCTACCTGGGCTCCGCCCTGCCCGGCCCGGACCTTGCCGCGGGAACCGAACTGATCCTCTTCCTCCTGCCGCAGCAGTTCGAGGTCCAGGCCGAGGAATTCGAAGACCACATTGCCGGCATCCCCGAGGGCGCGCAGTGGGCGGGTTTCCGTGATGTCGCGGCCACGCTGAACCCCACCGACACCGCGATCTTCATCGAGGCCAGCGCCATCGCCAACTGGCACGCCACACACACCCACTGCCCGCGCTGCGGCACCGCCACGGCGCCGGAAGCCGGAGGCTGGGTCCGCCGTTGCCCCGCGGACGGCTCCGAGCACTACCCGCGAACCGATCCGGCCATCATCGTCACCGTGGTGGGCCCGGACGGCCGGCTGCTGCTCGGCGGCGGCGGCCCCCTTGATGCCCGGAACTATTCCACCCTCGCCGGGTTCGTTGAACCGGGGGAGTCGCTGGAACAAGCAGTGGTCCGGGAGATCGGCGAGGAAGTCGGCGTGCGGGTCACCGCCTGCCAGTACCTCGGTTCCCAGCCATGGCCCTTCCCGGCCTCCCTGATGCTCGGCTTCACAGCCTCGACCGCGGACACCGACGCCACGCCCGACGGCGTCGAGGTCACGCGGGCGCGCTGGTTCAGCCGGAGCGAACTGCAGGAGGCAGTACTCAGCGGCGAAATCGTCATCTCCAGCAGGCTCTCCATCGCCCGGGCCCTGATCGAGCACTGGTACGGCGGGGCCATCCGGGACCGCGCGGACCACCCGTGAGGCGCCCGTGAGAACACCCAGCGGCACCCCCGCGCCGCGGCTCGACCACCGCGGCGCATCCACCGCACACCCTCGAACGACTGAGCAGCAGAAGTGAACACAGATATCTTCCAGTCCGGCGCACTCCCGTCCGGCCCGTCCGGCCCATCCGACGAGGCTGCGCCGGACGCCGAAGCCCCGGCGCCGGACAACCGCTCCCTGGAGGAGCGCATTTTTGGCGGCCTTGACGCCGAACAGCGCGAAGTTGCCAGCACCCTGCAGGGACCCATGTGCGTGCTTGCCGGTGCCGGCACCGGCAAGACCCGCGCCATCACGCACCGGATCGCCTACGGGGTGCACTCCGGCGTGTACAACCCGCAGCGCCTCCTGGCCGTCACGTTCACGTCGAGGGCAGCGGCTGAAATGCGCAGCCGCCTCCGCGACCTCGGCGTCGGCAACGTCCAGGCCCGCACCTTCCACGCCGCAGCCCTGCGACAGCTCCAGTTCTTCTGGCCCCAGGCGGTCGGCGGCGTCCTGCCCAACCTGCTGGACCACAAGGCCCAGATGATTGCTGAGGCGGCCCGGCGGCTGCGCCTGAGCACTGACCGGGCCTCGATCCGCGATCTGGCCTCTGAAATCGAGTGGGCCAAGGTGTCGATGCTCACTCCGGCCAACTATCTGGAAAAAGCCCAGGGCCGCGGCGCCCCGGGCGGCTTTGACCTGACCGCCGTCGCCCGCGTCTTCCAGTCCTATGAGGACGTCAAGACGGACCGGAACGTGATCGACTTCGAGGACGTGCTGCTGATCACCGTGGGCATCCTGCAGGAGGACCCGAAGGTCGCCGCCACCGTCCGCGAGCAGTACCGCCACTTCGTCGTCGACGAGTACCAGGACGTCTCGCCGCTGCAGCAGCGGCTGCTGGAACTGTGGCTCGGCGGCCGCGACGAGCTCTGCGTTGTCGGCGACGCCAGCCAGACCATCTACTCCTTCACAGGCGCCTCGCCGAAGCACCTGCTCGGTTTCAAAGCCCAGTACCCCGAGGCCACCGTCGTCAAGCTGATCCGCGACTACCGCTCCACCCCGCAGGTGGTGAGGCTGGCCAACGACCTGCTGGCCGGCCGCCGCAGCGGCGGTCCCGTCGCCGACGCCGCCTGGGCGACGCCGCTGCAGCTTGTGGCGCAGCGCCCGCCCGGTCCGGTGCCGCAGTTCACCGAATGCTCCGATGACGAGGCCGAGGCCGCCACCGTGGCGGTCAAGGTGCGTGAGCTCCTCGATGCCGGCACGCCGGCCAGCCAGGTCGCTGTGCTGTTCCGCACCAACGGCCAGTCAGAGGCCTACGAGCAGGCCCTGGCCTCGGCGGGGATCGGCTACCAGCTGCGCGGCGGGGAACGGTTCTTTGCCCGCAAGGAAGTCCGGGACGCCATCCTGCAGCTGCGGGCCGCCACCCGGGCCGTCGCCGAAACCGCCAGCCCCGAGCCGCTGGGCCAGCTGGTCCGTGACATCGTCGCGTCGCTGGGCTACACGGACGCCGCCCCGCACAGCGGCGGCGCGCTCCGGGAACGCTGGGAATCCCTCGCAGCGCTTGTCGCGCTGGCCGACGAGCTCGTGATCAGCCGCGGCGCGCATTTCACCCTCGCGGACTTCGTCAACGAACTCCAGGAACGCTCCCTGGCCCAGCACGCCCCGACCGTCCAGGGCGTCACCCTGGCGTCGCTGCACGCCGCCAAGGGCCTCGAATGGGACGCCGTGTTCCTCGTCGGGCTCAGCGAGGGGCTGATGCCGATCTCCTTCGCCGACAGCCCCGAGTCCGTGGACGAGGAACGCCGCCTGCTGTACGTGGGGATCACCCGGGCCAGGGAACACCTGTTCCTGTCCTGGTCCACCGCACGGACCCCGGGCGGGCGGGCCAACCGGAAGCCCTCGCGCTTCCTGGACGGGCTGCGCCCCGACTCCGTGGCCAGCTCCTCCGTCCGCGGCAAGGGGGCGGCGCCGCGCCGCAAAGCCGCAGTGCCGG
Organism: Pseudarthrobacter leeuwenhoeki; assembly: GCF_055412885.1. NCBI lineage: Bacteria > Bacillati > Actinomycetota > Actinomycetes > Micrococcales > Micrococcaceae > Pseudarthrobacter > Pseudarthrobacter leeuwenhoeki. Next base: position 70,482 of record NZ_JBVAYY010000012.1, read on the forward strand.
CCACCTGCAGGGTCTGCGGGACCATGCTCTCGTCCGGGGCCGAACGCAAGGTGGGCCGCTGCAACCAGTGCCCGCCCAGCTACGAGGAGCAGACCTTCGACGCGCTCCGGCAGTGGCGCAAGGACATTGCGCTCGAGGCCGACGTCCCCGCCTTCGTGGTCTTCACGGACGCCACACTGACCGCTATTGCCGAAGCCCGGCCCGAATCCCTCGAACAGCTTGCCAAACTACCCGGGGTGGGCCCGTCCAAACTGGAGAAATACGGCGAAGCAGTGCTGGCAGTGCTGGTCGAAAGCACCACCCTCTGATGGCCGGCAGCCAGGCGGCTCCGGCGGCAACGCCGCTGACCACTGCCGACGGCGCCCCGGTGGAAGTCCGGCGTTCCGCCCGGCGCCGCCGCACCGTGGCGGCGTTCTGGGAGAACGGCACCGCCGTCGTCGCCATTCCTGCCTCCTTCAGCCGCGCCCAGGAACACGAATGGGTGCACCGGATGCTCGAGAAGCTGCGGCGCCAGGGGGAACGCGGGACCCGCGGCGCCGGCCGGCGGCGCCCGCGCAGCGATGCCGCCCTCGCGGCGCACGCCGCCGGGCTGTCCGCGAAGTATTTCGGCGGCCGGGCCGTGCCGTCCTCAGTGCGCTGGGTGGGCAACCAGAACTCCCGCTGGGGGTCCGCGACGCCGTCGGAGGGGACCATCCGGCTCTCGGACAAGCTGCAGCCCATGCCGCAGTGGGTCATCGACTACGTGCTGCTGCATGAACTGGCGCACCTGCTGGTGGCCGGCCACGACGCCGCGTTTTGGCGTCTGCTCGAGGCCTACCCGGACACCGCCCGGGCGAAGGCCTTCCTTGAGGGCGTTTCCTTCGCCACCTCCCGCGGCCTTCCGCCGGGCGACGGCGACGGCGACGGCGTGAGCGACGGCGATGACGTGGACGGCGCCGGAGCGGACACCCTGGGCATCTGAGGATCCCTGCTCCGGGTTGGCGCTGTCCCGCTCGCGCAGCCGCAAGTCCCTGCGCCCCTGAACGCCGGCACGGAAAAGCCCCGGCCGGAACCGAAGTTCCAGCCGGGGCCAGCCGATCAGCTAGGGCTTGGGGTTCCCGCCGGTGCCGGGAGCGTCGTCCGTCCCGGTCCCGCCGGTATTGTCGCCGGGCTCCTCCCCGGATTCGCCGGGCTCCTGCCCGGATTCGGCGGATTCTTCCCCGGCCGCCGGGGTGTCCTCCTGCTCGTCGAAGCCGCCGCTGAGCAGCTTCTGCAGGGCGTCGTCAACCTCGGAATCGGTTGCCTCGGCCAGCTTCCGGCGTTCGCTGAACCCTTTGGGGTCTTCCAGGTCTTCGGCAGTGGGCAACAGATCGGGGTGCTGCCAGATCGCATCGCGACCGTCGGGACCGCGTTCGTCCTTCAGTGAGGCCCAGAGGGCGGCGGCCTCCCGGAGCCGGCGCGGGCGCAGTTCGAGCCCCACGAGGGAGGAGAAAGCGTGTTCGGCCGGTCCACCGGTGGCGCGGCGGCGCCGCACCGTCTCACGCAGCGCCGCGGCGGAGGGCAGCAGCTTCTCCGTGGCCGCCCAGCTCAGTTCATCGACCCAGCCCTCCACGAGAGCGAGCGCAGTCTCAAGTTTCTCCAGCGCCTGATCCTGCGCGGGGGTGCGCTGCGGCATAAAGACGCCCTGGGACAGGGCCTCCTGGATGCCCTCGGGGTTGCCCGGATCGAGTTCGCGGGCGAGTTCCTCGATCTTCGAGGTGTCGATGTGGATGCCGCGGGCGTACGCTTCAATGGCGCCGAGGAGGTGCCCCCGCAACCAGGGGACCTGCACGAACAGCCGGGCGTGGGCTGCTTCGCGGACGGCCAGGAACAGGCGGATGTCGTTCTCCGGCAGGCTCAGGCCTTCGCCGAACTTTGCCACGTTGGAGGGCAGCAGTGCCATTTCGAGGTCGGCAAGCGGGACGCCGATGTCGGTGGAACTGACCACCTCAGCCGACAGGGCGCCAATGGCCTGGCCCAGTTGCATGCCGAAGATCGCCCCGCCCATGTTCTGCAGCATTGAGGACGCGCCGCCCATCATGGACTTCATTTCCTCCGGCATCTGCTCGGTCATGGCAGCGGAGAGTGCATTCGCGATGCTGTTGGCAACCGGCTCGGTCAGGCGTTTCCAGGTGCCAAGCGTTTCCTCGACCCATTCGGCCCGTGACCAGGCGCGGCCGATCAGCCCCGTGGCCGGCAGGCCGGTGACCTGATCAAGCCACAGTTCGGCGAGCCGCAGGGCTTCATCGACCTCGCGGGACTGCTGCGCGGTGACGGACGGGTCGGAGCCGCTGGCGGCCACACGCCGGGCGTTTTCGTGCGCTAGCTCCCAGTTCACGGGTCCTTCCGAGGAGGCGCTCATCATGGCCTGCACCTGGGAGAACATCTGGGCGAGGAGGTTCGGGTCGTCCGGAAGGCCCGCAGCCTTCGCCAGTTCCGCGGGGTCGATGTTACCCATGCCCTGGCCACCCATCAGGTTCTTCAGCATTTCTGCCAGCGGATCCTTGGGTTCCTCGTCGCCATTGGACGGATTAAGTGGGTTGGAGCTCATGATCCCGCCGATCGTCGGTGTGGCTGCTTCTCACGTTCACGGTACCCCGCAGCCAGCGGGCTGTCTGCTGAAACCCCGCCACGTTCGCTGTAGGCAAAGAGACCAGCCGGCAGCCGAGCGCGTAGTGTTGGAAACTGGAATATTGGCAGGCAGCAGCCGCGGCTTAGAGCGCGGGCGCGGTGCGCTGATCAGGGGTCCGCACGGTCCCCGGGCGCCGGCACGGAGAGGTCCTTCATTGACGATTACGCAGGGCGGGCCGCCCGCCAGGGAGCCGGCGGCCGGCCAGACCCGGGGCCGCAGGGCCCTGGTGCCCGGATCAAGTTCCGGCCGGAAACGGGACAAACGCTCATCAGCCATGCTCGTCTCGGGACTGCTCGCACTGGCGCTGGGCGTTACCGCCCTGAGCCTGCCTGTCCCGTACGTCGTGGAATCACCCGGCCCCACCTTCAACACCCTGGGCAATGACAACGGCCAACCGGTCATCAGCGTCACAGGCCGCGAGACCTTTCCTGCCAAGGGCAACCTGGACCTGACCACGGTCTACGTCGACGGCGGACCCAACGGGCCGGTGACGGTCTTCGAGGCGTTCTCGGCCTGGCTCAACGGCGCCAAAGGCGTCTATCCGGAGGAACTCGTCTTCCCCACCGGCGTGACCAAGGAACAGTCCCAGCAGGAAAGCGCCGTCGCGATGACCACCTCGCAGGAGAACGCTGTGGCCTCAGCCCTGAAGGAACTGGGGATCGCGTTTGAGCAGAAAATGCAGATCGCTGGCATCCCGGAGGGTTCCGCCTCTGCCGGCAAGCTTCAGGAAAACGACGTGGTGCTGTCCGTCAACGGCAAGACGGCGACCGCGCTAAGCGTCGTCCAGGCTGAGCTGGCTGCCGGTAACGGTGCCCCGGTGGAGGTTGTCGTCGACCGCAACGGCAGCAATGTGGCCACCAGCATCACGCCATCCCGGACCGAGGCAGGGCGGTTCATCCTCGGGGTCCTGCTGCAGTACCAGTTCAAGTTCCCCTTCGACGTCAAGATCTCCCTGGAGAAGGTCGGTGGTCCCAGTGCCGGGATGATGTTCGCCCTGGGCATCGTGGACACGGTCACCCCCGGCGACCTGACCGGCGGCAAGCACGTCGCGGGCACGGGAACCATCACCCCCGACGGTATTGTCGGTCCGATTGGCGGCATCAGCCAGAAGATGCACGGCGCGCGATCCGGAGGCGCCACCCTGTTCCTGGCACCGGCCGCAAACTGCGGCGACGTCGTTGGTCATATTCCGGACGGTCTGCAGGTGGTTCGGGTCGAGAATCTGGCCGACGCACGGAAAGCGGTCGAACTGGCCGCATCCGGTGCCGACACATCCGGGCTTCCTGTTTGCTCCAGCCACTAGACTGGCGGCGGAACTAAGATCCACCGCCAATCGTGGCACTTACGACGGCTTCGCCGCCCTGTTGGGGCGGTGCCGGCGGTCGCTACAATGCAGAAACCTCACGTTCCCGCATCAAGGCACCGCACAGATAACTAAAAACCACTAACTGACGACCAGCTATGAGGTACCGAGTTTGTCCCGTCCAGCCAGCACTGTCCCGCCCGGAAGACCCCAGCAACGACGAAGCGCACTGACACCGACGTTGATTGTTGTGGCCTTGATTGTTGTGGGCTTCATCTTCTTCGCCAATGTCTGGACAGACGTCCTCTGGTACCAGCAGCTGGGCTTCTTCGAAGTCTTCCTGACCGAGAACCTGGCACGCATCGCCATCTTCCTGGCCGGCTTCGCCCTGATGTTCTCCGCCGTCTTTTTCGCGATCCGGATCGCCTACAACTCCCGCCCCGTGTACGCACCGGACTCGGACATCCGGGACAACCTGAACCGCTACCAGGTCCAGCTTGAACCCATCCGCCGCGTCGTGATGATCGGCCTGCCCGTCCTCTTCGGCCTGTTCGCCGGCAGCGCAGCGGCCAGCCAGTGGCAGAGGGTGCTTCTGTTCCTGAACCAGGAACCCTTTGGCCAGAACGATCCGCTGTTCGAGCTCGACATCAGCTTCTACCTGATGACCCTGCCGTTTCTGGGCTTCGTCACCGGCTTCCTGATCAGCGTCACCATCGTCGCCGGCGTCGCGGGCATCCTGACGCATTACCTGTACGGCAGCATCCGGATTATGGAACGCGGCATCTTCACCAGCCGCGCGGCGCAGATCCACCTCGCAGTCTCCGGCGCAGCCTTCCTGCTCCTGCTCGGCGCCAATTTCTGGCTGGACCGCTACGCCGCCGTGCAGAACAGTGGCGGCCGCTGGGCCGGCGCGCTGTATACGGACGTCAACGCCGTCATCCCCACCAAAGCCATCCTGGCCGTGGCCGCGGTCCTCGTCGCCGTGTTGTTCATCGTCGCTGCCGTGATCGGCAAATGGCGGCTGCCCGTCATCGGAACCGCGATGCTCGTTATCACCTCGATCCTGGCCGGCGGTGTCTACCCGTGGGTGATCCAGCAGTTCCAGGTCCGGCCCTCGGAGCAGACGTTGGAGAAGGAGTTCATCGAACGCAACATCAACCTGACCCGTTCGGCGTACGGCCTCGACAAGATCCAGGAAACCCGGTACAACGCCACCACCAACCCCACCACGGGCGCCCTGGCCCCCGACGCGCAGACCACGGCCAACATCCGGCTGCTGGACCCCAACCTGATCTCGGACGCGTTCTCCCAGCTCGAGCAGTACCGGCCCTACTACCAGTTCCCGAGCGCCCTGAACGTGGACCGCTATGAGATTGACGGGAAGATCCAGGACACCGTCATCGCCGTCCGCGAACTGAACCCGGACGGTCTGAGCGCCAACCAGCAGTCCTGGCTGAACCGTCACGTCGTCTACACCCACGGCTACGGCGTCGTCGCTGCCAAGGGCAACAAGTTCACCGTCGACGGCAAACCGGAATTCCTGCAGTCCGGAATCCCGTCCACCGGCGTGCTCGGCGATGACTCGACCTACCAGCCGCGGATCTACTTCGGCGAGAACTCGGCAGACTACTCGATCGTCGGCGCCCCCGAAGGCGCCCCGAACCGCGAGCAGGACCGGCCCGCCGCCAAGGAAGGCGACCGCGAAACCCAGTACACCTTCACCGGCGAAGGCGGCCCGAACGTGGGCAGCTTCTTCAACAAGGTCCTCTACGCGATCAAGTTCCAGTCCTCGGACCTGCTGCTCTCTGACGGTGTGAACGCCGAATCCCAGATCCTCTACGACCGCAGCCCCCGGGAACGTGTCCAAAAGGTTGCCCCGTACCTCACTGTGGACGGCAACGCCTACCCGGCCGTCGTCGACGGACGGGTGAAGTGGATCGTGGACGGCTACACCACGAGCCAGTACTACCCGTACTCCCAGCAGGAGCAGCTCTCGGAGGCCACCGCCGACTCGCAAACCACTGCGGGGCGGACGGCCTCCCTGCCGAACACCACCGTCAACTACATCCGCAACTCGGTCAAAGCCACAGTGGACGCCTACGACGGCAAGGTGACGCTCTACGCCTGGGACGACCAGGACCCGGTGCTGAAGTCCTGGCAGAACATCTTCCCGTCCTCGCTGAAGCCGTTCTCGGAAATGTCCGGGGAACTGATGAGCCACGTCCGCTACCCGGAGGACCTGTTCAAGGTCCAGCGTGAACTCCTTGGCCGCTACCACGTCACCCAGCCGGACAGCTTCTACACCAACAACGATGCCTGGAGCGTCCCGAACGATCCGACCGTCCAGGGCGACGTCAAGCAGCCGCCGTATTACATGTCCCTGAAAATGCCTGACCAGGACAACCCGGCCTTCCAGCTGACCTCCTCGTTCATCCCGCAGGTGGTCAACGGAAACGCCCGCAACGTGCTTTACGGCTTCCTGGCCGCCGACTCCGACGCCGGCAATGAGAAAGGCGTGAAGGCCGAAAGCTACGGCCAGCTCAGGCTCCTGCAAATCCCGCCGGAGTCCAACATCCCAGGCCCGGGCCAGGCGCAGAACAAGTTCAACTCGGACCCCACCGTCTCGCAGGCCCTGAACCTGCTGCGGCAGGGTGCGTCGGCGGTGCTCAACGGCAACCTGCTGACCCTGCCGGTTGGCGGCGGCATGGCCTACGTCCAGCCCGTCTATCTGCGGTCCACGGGTGAGACCTCCTACCCCACGCTCCAGCGCGTCCTCGTGGCGTTTGGTGACAAGATCGGTTTCGCGCCGACCCTGGATGAGGCCCTGAACCAGTTGTTCGGCGGTGAGTCGGGAGCCAGCGCCGGCGACTCGGCCAACAACGGGCAGGCGCCCGGAACGCCGGGCGAGACCCCGTCAGCTCCGGGCAGCACGGATGCGAAGGCAGAGCTGAAGGCGGCCCTGGAGGCGGCGAACGCCGCCATCAAGGCCGGCCAGGAGGCCCTAGCGAAGGGCGACTTCGCAGCCTATGGCGAGGAGCAGAGGAAACTCACCGCGGCCCTGCAGCGTGCCATCGACGCCGAAGCCAAGATCGCGGCGGAAACCCCGGTTCCTGCACCGGCGGCCAGCCCGGCGCCGGATGCCACCACGCCGGCGGCCACCCCGGCCCCGACGCCGAGCAGCTGACGCAGGCACTGATGCACAGCAACTGAGTCGCGGCTGAAGGCCGGGTTCCCGCTCCCGCCGGAGCGGGAACCCGGCCTTTCCGTTTCCCTCCAGGCGCGGGCGACCCCAGGCCCGGGGCCGGGAGACGCACATCACGACGCCTCGATTTGGCCTCAAGTTCACCGGCAGGTAGAGTTGATCTTGCGACGCGGGGTGGAGCAGTTCGGTAGCTCGCTGGGCTCATAACCCAGAGGTCACAGGTTCAAATCCTGTCCCCGCAACTGAAGAGAAGGTCCGGAACACTGGAAACAGTGTTCTGGACCTTCTGCTTTAAGCCGGCACCGCGTATAGCAGGGGCCCCGGCAAAAGCGGGCCCGGGCGGCGGCCCGGGAGCGGTAGGGGCAGTGGTCGGGGCGGCGTCAAAAGTAGGGTACTGTTGATCAAGCGACGCGGGGTGGAGCAGTTCGGTAGCTCGCTGGGCTCATAACCCAGAGGTCACAGGTTCAAATCCTGTCCCCGCAACTGAAGAAGAAAAGGAAGGCCCGGATCTGTTGATCCGGGCCTTTCTTGTTGCCCAAGAATCGGCAGCCCCAGTACCTGGCAGCCCCAGTACCTGGCAGCCCCAGTTGCCTGCCGGGTCCCTGCGGCCAGGCAGGCAACTGGGCCGGCGCTAGCCGTCCTTGAGCCGCTGGTAGGTCTCCAACGCCCGGGCACGGGACTCCGGCAGCCCGACGATCGGATCCGGGTAGCCCGCCGCCGAACCATTGGCCTTCCACGGTTCGTGGATCGCCTTCTCGTCCAGGCCGGAGAGCTCCGGGAGGTACGCGCGCAGGTAGCGGGCGCCGGCGTCGAACTTTTTGCTCTGGGTGACCGGGTTGAAGATCCGGAAGTACGGCGCGGCGTCGGCGCCGGATCCGGCCACCCACTGCCAGTTCGCCGGGTTGCTCGCGGCGTCGGCGTCGACCAGGGTGTCCCAGAACCAGGCCTCGCCGAGTCTCCAGTCGGCCAGCAGGTTCTTGACGAGGAAACTCGCGGCGGCCATCCTGACGCGGTTGTGCATCCAGCCGGTCTGCCATAGCTGGCGCATCCCGGCGTCGACCAGGGGGTACCCGGTACGGCCCTGCTGCCAGGCCTCGAGTTCGGCGTCGGAGGGTGTCTGCCAGGCGAAGCGGTCAAACTCGGGCCGGTAGTTCCGGGTTGCCAGCTGCGGGTTCTCGTAGAGCAACTGCCAGCAGAACTCCCGCCACCCGAGCTCGGAGCGGAAGATCCCGACGTCGGCCGGCGCCGCGGGTCCAAAGTGTTCGCGCAGCGCATGCCAGATGCGGAAAGGGCTGATCTCGCCGAACCGCAGATGCGCGGAGAGCCGGCTGGTTCCCTCGGTGCCGGGGATGTTCCGGCCGGTGCCGTACCCTTCTGCCGGACCGTCGAGGAAGTCCTCAAGCCGCTGGTGGGCCCCGGCTTCCCCGGGCTGCCAGGTACTGGCGAGGCCGGCACTCCAGTCCGGCCGGTGCGGAAGCAGCCCCCAGCTCTCAATCGGGTCGCCGGCCGGGACCCTGCCCTCGGCGTCCACAGCCGGGGCGGGGAGGCGCTCCGGGGCCTCCAGGGGGAGCCGGGGCTCCTCGCCGTCGAGGCAGGCCCGCCAGAAGGGCGTGAAGACCTTGTACGGCCCGTCGGCCCCGGTCCGCACCGTCCACGGCTCAAACATGAGGTTCGCCTGGAAGCTGGCAGCGGTGAGGCCCTGTTCCGCGGCCCAGGCTTTGACGCGGGCATCCACCTCGCGTTCGGGGCCGCCGTAACGGCGGTTCCAGAGCAGCGTCGAGGCGCCGGTCTCCCGGGCGAGGTCCCGGATGATGTCCGCGGCCGCGCCGCGGCGCAGCAGCAGGCGTGATCCCGTGGCCTCAAGTCCAGCGGCGAGATCGGCCAGCGAATGGTGCAGCCACCATTTCGTGGCGCCGCCGAGGGGACGCACCCCGGGGGAGGCCTCGTCGAGGACATAGACCACAGTCAGCGGCTGTCCCAGCGAAACCGCTTCGCTCAGGGCCGGGTTGTCGTCCAGCCGGAGGTCGTCGCGGAGCCAGACAAGGGTCGAAGACAGGGTTCCCGAAGACATGGCTCAACGGTACACGCGCAGCCGCGGCCGCGCCGCTCCTGCGCCGCACGGCTCACCACAGCCGCACCACCGCCGCACCACCGCCGCACCACCGCCGCACCACCGGACATCGGGCGGGACAGCGAAGGCCGGGCCCGGACCGTCGGTGAACGGTCCGGGCCCGGCCTCTGCAAAACCGGTGGCAGAACTTCCGGCGGCAACGCGCCGGGGATGTGCCTACAGCTTGTCGAAGTCCGCCTCTTCGACGGAGGAACCGGCGGCGCGGTGTTCACCGGCGCCAATGGCCGCGGGGGAGCCGCCGGACTTCAGCGCCGCAAGCCGCGCCTCAATCTCGGTCTGCTCGCCGAGGTCCTCCAGCGAGTTGAACTGTGCGTCCAGGCTGGAGGCGGCGAGTTCCTGCTGGCCCCGCACCTTGGCTTCCTCGCGGCGGATCTTCTCTTCGAAGCGGCCCACCTCGGACGTGGGATCCATAAAGTCGATGCTCTTCATGGCATCGTGCACCTGGGTCTGGGCGGCGGCGGTCTTGGAGCGGGCAACCAGCTCGTTGCGCTTGGCGGTGAGCTCGTTGAGCTTGCCCTTCATCTGCCCCAGGCCGTGCTTGAGCTTGTCCACGACCTCGGTCTGGGATGCGATGCTCGGCTCGGCGGACTTCGCCTCGTTTTCCGCGGACATCTGGCGCTGCAGGGCCACTTTGGCGAGGTTGTCGAACTTCTCGGCGTCAATGGTGTCGCCGTTGGCCCGGTACTCGTCCGCCTTGCGGGACGCCGCGAGGGCCTTTTTGCCCCAGTCCTGGGCGTTCTTGATGTCCTCGTTGTAATCATCCTGGAGCATACGCAGGTTGCCGATGGTCTGGGCAACGGCCGACTCCGCCTCGGCGATGTTGTTGGTGTAGTCCCGGACCATCTGGTCCAGCATCTTCTGCGGGTCCTCGGCCTGGTCCAGCAGGGAGTTGATGTTGGCCTTCGCCAGCTGCGCCATGCGGCCGAAAATGGACTGCTTCATGGTGTTACCTTTCGTCCTGCTCAGTGGTTCCCACTGAATTTCGGTGAACAGTGAAATGTACCGCTTCTATTCGCAGGCGGGAGCGTGCCCGCCGGCGCCTAGTCTGTGTGGGCCGGGCGTGTTGGCCGTGTTGGCCGGGCGCACCTGCCTAGAAGTCGCCGCCGCCGCCGAAGTCGCCGCCCCAGCCTCCGCCGGAGTCACCGCCGCCGCCCCAGCCCCCGCCTCCGCCGGAATCGCCGCCGCCGCCCCAGCCTCCGCCTCCACCGCCGCCGTGCAGGATGGAGTTGATCAGGATGCCGCCGAGGATGGCGCCGCCCAGGCCACCGCCTCCGCCGCCGCCGAACATCCCGCCGCGGCCGTAACCCTGGTCGGCGTAGCCGCCGAAGTGGTCGACGTCGGACTGCGCCAGCTGCGCCGCCTGCGCCGCCAGCGAGTGGGCCTGCTGGGCGTACTGCAAGGCAGTGACGGGGTCGGTGCGCGAGATGGACAAGGCGTAGTCGAGGTTCCGCTGGGCTTCCGCCAGGCGGGTTCTGGCCTCGGTGCCCACGCCGCCGCGCCGGGCGGTGATGTAGTCCGAGGTCGCGCTGATCTGCGCCTGCGCGGACATAATGCTCTGCTGCAGCGAGGCCTGTGCGCGGCGGGTTTGCTCCTGCTGGTCGCGGATGCCCGAGAGTGCCCCGTCCAGCGACTGGTGCGCCGTCTCGACCCGCACCAGGGTGGCGATCGGATCGATCTTGCCGCCCTGGATTTCGGCCTTGACCTGCGCCAGGGCGGTTTCCACCGCGGCGACCGGTCCGGCGAGTTCGGGGTGCGCCCCGGACTGGATCAGGGCCCTGGCCTGGGCCAGGTCCTGGGAAATGTCCACGACGGCGGACTCAAGGCCGCTGCGGGCCTCGTCGAGGCTTCCGGCGACCTTCGCGATGGCGCCGATCAGCACGTTTGTCTGATGCAGGCTTTCTTCCGCCGCGCGGACGGCGACGGCGGCCAGGCTCCCCTCGCCGGCACTGAGCTTCTCCTGGGCCGTGACGGAAGCGTTCTGCACGAAGGCGAGGCGTTCCTTGGCCTGGTTGATGTTGTCGCCAACCTGTACCAGGGCACTCTCGGCGTACTTGGCGCGCAGCTCGGCGAGGGAACGCTCGGCGCTGGCGATTTTGGCTTCCGCCTCACTCGCCCCGGCGCTGACCGCAGCCAGCGCCTGCGGGGCATTCTTTTCAAGCTCCCGCAGTGAATCGAAGTCGGCCTTCTGCTCCTGCAGGGAGGCCAGAGCGGCCTCGGAACGGCGGATGATCTCGCCGAGCCAGGTCCGCTGCTGCTCTTCGGTATCGGGGATGTGGTCATCGAGCTGCTGCTGCAGTTTGAAGGATTCCGACATGTGGCCCTTGGCGTCCTGCAACGCCTTCGTGAAGTTCCCGACGGCCGCGTCGCCGTATTGTGCCTGCGCGAAGCCAAGCTCCTGCTCGCTGGACTTGATGGCGTCGTCGGCCTCAATCAGGAGTGAGCCGCTCTTGCGGCGCAATTCCTCGACGGTGAGCCCGGCCAGCGGATCCAGCTCGGCGCCCTGCGGGCCGTAGCCTGTTTGCGCGCTGGCGGCAGCTTTCTTCCGGCGGTTGCGGAGGAGGAGGTAGGCGCCCGCACCGCCCGCGGCGACGACGCCCACGCCCACGAGCACGGCACTGCCGGCGCCGCCACCCTCGGACGGGACGGTGCCCTTGCCTCCGCTGGCGGCATCGCCGATGGCCGCGGCGCTGTCGATGGCGGCCTGGGCGTAGTTGCCGTCGCGCAGGTTGGGGTCGACCGCGCTGGTCACGATGGTGTCCCGCTGGGCGTCCGTGATCTTGCTGTTGGACGGCTTGCTCAACAGGTACTGGCGGGTGTCCGTGGCAACCGTCAGCAGCATGGCGTTGGCACCCAGGCTGGCCGTGTCCGCCACCTCCTTGGCCCAGGCATACCGGTCGGTGGGGTTCTCAAACTTCTTTACGTAGACGACATGGTAGGTCATGGCGTGGTCGGCGCCGAGCTGCTTGATGGCCTGTTCTACGTCGCCCCTCCGGTCGCCCAGGACACCGGCGGAGTCAACGACCTTAGTGACAGGGTCGAGGGTCACCGGATCTTCGGCGAAGGCCGTAGCGGCGGGAAGCGCCAGCAGTCCGACGACGCCGAGAACGGCGAGGAAACGTTTATAGGTAGACCGCATGCGCAACCCTTCAGCACTTCTGCGACCGGTTCGGGCCGAACCGGTCGTCACAGAATGCAGCAGCGCCCCCACGCAGATGTAAAGCCGCAGGTCGCTGTGGCAATTCCATTTGATTCTATGGTGCACCCATGAGGCCGTCCACAGGCGGGAATATGCCACCAGCGAAAAGCGCTGAACCGGTCACCGCCCGCTGGACGCCGTACCTCCCGGTGTCCAGCAATCTCCCAGCAAACGTGCGCTCTAGTATCAGTGAGATCGTCCATAGTTAATAGAGACGAGGATGAAAGGAAGTCTTATGACTGAGAACCCAGCGCAGGGCGCGTCACCAGAGAACCGGGAGCCGGCCACGCCGGATGAGGGCGCTCCGGGGCACCCGCAGGCTGCCCCCGCGCCGGACTCAGCACAGGAGAATCCGACGCTCCGGCTGGACCGGGCCGCGGACAACCCCCCGCAGCCGGTCTACCCGCAGCACCAGCCGTCCTACGGGCGTCCCCCCGCACAGGACACGCAGCAGTTTGGCGCCCCCCAGGAACACCTGCACCAGGGCCACACCCCGGGGCAGTCCACCCCGCAGCCCGCCCCGGTGTACGGCCAGCCGGCCGGCAACTCCGCCTTGGGCCAGCCCCAGCAACCGCGTGACCAGCACGGCTACCCGCAGTACGCCCAGGGGCCCTACGGACAGCCCCCGCAGGGCGGCTATGGAGGCAACCAGCCCGGGTCGCCGTATGCGTCCAACCCGGCCCACGCCCCGAAGCGCAAGGCTGCCTTCGGCGTCCCCACCCTCGTGGCCAGCATCCTCGCCGCAGGCCTGGTCGGCGGCGGTGTGGTCGCAGGGACCACGCAGATGCTGGGGGACCGGGCCAGCACGTCCACAGGACCCGGCTTCAGCAGCCAGGCCGGACCTGTGATCGTGAACAACCGGGAAGACGTGAACGCCATCACCGCCGCTGCCGTGAAGGCCACCCCCAGTGTCGTGACCATCAAGGCCTCGAGTGGCAGTGAGGGCGGCACGGGCTCCGGCATCATCCTGGACGGCGAAGGCCATGTTCTCACGAACACGCACGTCGTCACCCTCGACGGCACGGCGGCCGACGCCGCGGTCGAAGTCCGGATGAGTGACGGCAGAGTCTACAGTGCCAAAATCGTCGGCACGGATCCGCTGTCCGACCTCGCGGTGGTGAAGATCCAGAACGGCTCCGGGCTGGTCCCGGCAGTCCTGGGCGACTCCGGCAAGCTGAACGTCGGCGATACCGCCGTCGCGATCGGATCGCCCCTCGGCCTCACGGGAACCGTCACCGACGGTATCGTGTCGACCCTGAACCGCACCATCAGTGTTGCCTCCTCGGCCGCGCCCAAGGAAGGCGCGGACGACCCGCAGGGCGGCGACCAGGGCTTCCAGTTCGCCCCGCCGGACGGCGGGCAGGGCCAAAGCACCGCCAGCCAGGGCAGCATCTCGATCAACGTGATCCAGACCGATGCCGCCATCAACCCGGGCAACTCCGGCGGTGCCCTGGTCAACACCAAGGGTGAGATCATCGGCGTGAACGTCGCGATCGCCTCCGCCGGCGGCGACTCCGCCACCAGCGGCAACATCGGCGTTGGCTTCAGCATCCCGATCAACCACGCCAAGCGCGTCGCCCAGGAGATCATCAGCACGGGCAAGGCCACCCACGGCCAGTTCGGCGTGAGCGTGAAGCAGAAGACCGCGAACTCCTCGGCCTCCGGTTTCTCCATCGGGGCGGAGGTCGCCACGGTGGAGCCCGGCTCCGCTGCGGACAAGGCCGGCATCAGGGTCGGCGACGTCGTGACGAAGTTCCAGGACCTCGCGATCAGCGACCCGAACCAGTTGACGGCAGCCGTGCGCGAGCAGCCCGCCGGGGCTGCGGTCAAGGTCACTGTCCTCCGTGACGGCGGGGAACGGCAACTGGACGTGACCCTCGGCGCGGCCGCCGAGCAATAGGAGCAACACGCAGCGTTCCCATCCGAAGGCCGGGCAGCCCCGTCAGGGGCCGTCCGGCCTTCGCCGTGCCGTCCCCCTGACACAGGCCTTCACCCAGCCGTGCCCGCGCTCCCCGATGTGGTTAGCTAGAAGCAACCCGTCACGCCGGGCGCTCCGTGGCCACGACCCCACCCGGCTGGCTGTCCACCCGTATGGAAGGCTGCTGCAAACACAGTGGAAGAGACATTGAAGATCATCGTGCTGGTCAAGTACGTCCCTGACGCCCAGTTCGACCGGCACCTCAACGGCGAGGGACACACGACGGACCGCTCCGAGAGCATCCTGTCCGAACTGGATGAGTACGCCCTCGAAGCCGCACTCCAGCTGATCGAGGCCCGCGGCGGGGAAGCGGCCGGCAACAGGGTCATTGCCCTGAGCATGGGTCCGGCCGCTGCGGTCAACGCGGTGAAGAAGTCCCTGCAGATTGGCGCCACCGAAGGCGTCCTCCTCAGCGACGAGGCGCTGGCAGGGTCCGACGCCGCCGCCACCTCGCTGGCACTGGCCGCCGCCATCCGCCACCTCGGCGCTGATGCCCCCGCGGACCTCGTCATCACCGGCATGGCCTCCACCGACGGCGAAACGTCCCTGGTCCCGGCCCAGCTCGCGGAGCGCCTCGGCCTCCCGCAGGTCTCCTTCGCGTCCTCGCTGGAGCTCGACGGCGGCACACTCACCGCCCGCCGCGACGGTGACTCGCACACGGACACGGTCGAGGCCACCCTGCCCGCCCTCGTCTCGGTCACGGACCAGGCCAATGACCCCCGCTACCCAAACTTCAAGGGCATCATGGCGGCGAAAAAGAAGTCGATCACCACGTTGAGCCTTGCGGACATCGGCGTCGACGCCGCGCACGTCGGACGGTCCGGATCCTGGACCGACGTCGCATCAGCCGAGGCACGCCCGGCGCGCACCGCCGGCACCATCATCACCGACGAGGGCGACGCCGGCATCAAGCTGGTTGAGTTCCTGGCCACCCAGAAGCTGCTCTAAGGGATTCCCAGACATGGCAAAAGTGCTTGTATTCATTGACAACCCCGGCCAGGCCCTGAAGAAGGCCAGCCTTGAGCTGCTCACCATTGCCCGGTCCCTGGGCGAGCCGGCGGTCGCCCTCAATGGAGAGCTGCACGAGGACGTCGCGGCGACGCTGGCGGCCTACGGCGCCCAGACGCTGTACCGGCCCTCCGCAGCGGACCTCGACGACTACCTCGTCGGCCCCAAGGCCTCCTACCTGGCCGCCGCGGTGCAGACCGCCGGTGCCACCGTGGTGCTGACCGAGAACTCTGCGGAAGCCAGGGAAATCGCGGCGAGACTCGGCATCAAGCTCGGTGCCGGCGTCATCACCGACGTCGTCGCCGTGGACCCGGACGGAACCGCGCACAAGTCCGTGCTGGCCGGGTCCTACACCACCACCGCCAAGGCATCGACGCCGGTCGCGGTCCTGACCGTCAAATCCAACAGCATCACCCCCGAACCCGCCGTCACCGGCACGGCGCCGGGAACCGTCACCGTGGAGGTGCCGGAGACCGCCACCGCGGCGTCGGCCCGGATCACGGCCCGCAACGAGAAGGCCGCCAGCGGCCGCCCGGACCTCGCCGAGGCCCGGATCGTCGTGGCCGGGGGCCGCGGTGTCGACGGCAACTTCGGGCCCGTGGAAGACCTGGCCGATGCCCTCGGTGCCGCCATCGGCGCCTCCCGCGCCGCAACGGACGCCGGCTGGATCGGCCACGACGCGCAGATCGGCCAGACCGGCAAGACCGTCTCACCCCAGCTGTTCATCTCGGCGGGTATCTCCGGGGCAATCCAGCAGAAGGCCGGCATGCAGACCGCCAAGGTGATCGTGGCCGTGAACAAGGATGCCGAGTCGCCCGTCTTCGAGATCGCCGACTTCGGCATCGTCGGGGACCTCTTCCAGGTCCTGCCGCAGGCAACCGCAGAAATCAAGAAGCGCAAGGGCTGATTCCGTGGACACCTTCGCCACCCAGGCGCGCAGCCCGTTCGATCCGGAACACCACCGGATCCAGCGGGTGCTTTGTTTCACCGCGCACCCGGACGATATCGACTTCGGCGCTGCCGGAACGATCGCGGCCTGGACCGCAGCCGGGGTGCAGGTCAGCTACTGCATCATGACCGACGGGGACGCCGGCGGTTTTGAACCCGGCCCACGGGATGAGATAGTCCGGCTGCGGAACGAGGAACAACGCCGTGCCGCCGCCCTCGTCGGAGTGACCGACATCCACTACCTGCACGAGCGCGACGGCTACCTTGAGCCCTCGCACGCCGTGATCCGCGAAGTGGTGCGGCTGATCCGCCAGCTTCGCCCCGACGTCGTGCTGTCGATGCATCCGGAACGGAACTGGAACCGGATCCAGAAGAGCCACCCTGACCATCTGGCGGTGGGGGAGGCGGTGACCCGGGCGGTGTATCCGGCGCTGGAGAACCCGTTCGCTTATCCCGAGCTGGCCGAGGCGGGGCTGGAAGCCTACAAGCTGCCGTGGCTGTGGCTCCTCGCCGGGCCGGAGGAACGCGAAAACCACGTCGTCGACGTCACGGACCACGTCGAGGCCAAACTCGCCGCGATCCACATCCACGTCAGCCAGCACCCGGACGTCGAGGCCATGGACCGCACGGTCCGTGGGCTGATGCTCCGGACTGCGGAACGGGGCGGTCTCCCGGCCGGGCGCAGCGCGGAGGCGTTCCACGTTGTTCCAGTCAACGGAGCGGGAACCATCGCAGGGTTCTAGCCTTGCCCCGCACTGTCCTCTCCCATAAACCCGCCCCTGTTTAAAGCATATTTAACTGTGGAAGGCAGGCTGTGGTGGCGAGGACTGCGCAGCACCCCGTGCTCGTGATCATGGGTGTCTCGGGATCAGGAAAGTCAACCGTGGCCGGCCAGCTGGCCAGCCGGCTGGGCTGGGATTTCGCGGAAGGCGATGATCTTCACCCCGGATCGAACGTGGCGAAGATGCACGCCGGGCAGCCCCTGACCGACGCGGACCGCGGGCCCTGGCTGGAAAGCATCGCCGGGTGGATCCGGCAGCATACAGACTCCGGCATCCCCGGCGTCGTCACCTGCTCGGCGCTCAAGAAAAGCTACCGGGATGTCCTGCGCGGCGAAGGCGTGGTGTTCGTGTTCCTCGACGGGAGCAGGGACCGGATCACGGACCGGCTGGCGGCCCGGCACGGGCATTTCATGCCGCCGTCCCTGCTTGAGTCCCAGTTTGAGGCTCTCGAAGCCCCCACGGGAGATGAAAACTTCATCACCCTCAGCGTCAGTCCGGCGCCTGCGGACGAAGCACAGGAAATCATCGACCGGCTCGGCCTCGACGGCCCATCCGGCGCCGCGGGCAGGCCATAGCCGGACCAGCACCAAACCCGGACAGCACAAAGCCGGGCAGGCCGTGGACCCTCAGGGGGTCCGGGGCCTGCCCGGCCTCGTTCGTTCGTTTGTTGGTGCGTTGGTTGGGGCGGAGCCCCGACGCTAGGCTCCCAGCGGGGCGGCGGCCACTGTCGGGGTGGTCGGCGACGTCGAGCCACCGGTGGGTTCCACCGTGATGCCCAGGGATGCCGCACTGCTGATGCCCTTGACGACGGCCGGCTTGGACAACGCTTCCGCGTCCATCAGGCCCTGGGACACCGGGGCCGAGCCGTCCTTTGGAATCAGCCACATCTGGTACACCTTGCCGGCCGGCGGCGCCGGGACGTCGTTCATCTTCACGACGATCGCGTCCTTCGACGGCGAGACGGACACGGTCGCCGTGCCGCCGCCGGTGACGTTGACCGTCGCCTGCCGCACATCGCCGGCCTGCAGGACCTGGTTCAGCGGATCGTTCTGGTTCGCCAGGTAGGATCCGACGCCGACACCGCCCAGGGCGATGATGGCCGCGGCAGCGACGCCGACGAGCCAGTTGCGCATTCCCTGCGGCCGGCGCCGTTCCTCCCGGCGCTTGCGGGCGGCGCCGAGGTCGTCGGTGGCAGCGAGCTGGGAGGGCTCCCGGACGGGACGGGCGAGGACCGGCGGGACCGCCGGCTGCTCCTGGGACGTGTGGGCGCCCGGCGCTGCATCGCGTCCCTGGCCGGGCAGGGCCGCCAGAATCCGGTCCAGCAGTCCGGCGGGCGGTTCTTCCTCGGCGGCAAAGCTGGTCGCGAGGGTCTCCCGGGCCTGGCGGACGCGCTCGTCGAAGGCGGCGCGTTCGGCGTGCGGAGCCGAGAGGAGGTAACCCTCGATGGCGGCACGCTCGGCGTCGTCCACGGCGTCCAGAGCGTACACCTCGGCGAGGTCTGCCGCGCGTCCCGAGGCGAGGTCGGCGGCGATATCGGCTGCAAAGCCGCCGGGGACGCGGCCGTTGTTCCGTGCGTTAATATCGGTCATCTCAACTCACCCCCAGGCAGGTCTTCAGTCGGATCAGTCCGTCGCGGATGCGGGACTTGATGGTGGGCACCGCAGCGTTGAGCTTTTCTGCGACTTCCCGGTAGGTGAGGCCGCCGTAATAGGCCAGCCGCACGGACTCCTGTTGCGTCTCGGTCAGCGTCGCCAGGCAGCGGACCACAGCCTCGGCCTCAAGCCTGCTGCCGACCTCGTCAGAGACCGAATCGTGGTCGATGACCTGGCTGCTGGCGCCGTATTTGGCTTCCCGGTCGGTGGAGGACTGGGAGGAGCGGACCTTGTCCACGGCCCTGCGGTGCGAAATGGTCATGAGCCACGCGAGCGGGCTGCCGGCCTCGGGGTTGAACTTGGCGGCGTTCTGCCAGACCTGGAGGAAGACTTCCTGCGTGGCGTCCTCACTGAGTTCCGCATCGATCAGTACCCGCCGGGCCATGCCGAAGACGCGCCGTGACGTGAGTTCGTAGAACTTGGCGAAGGCTGTCTGGTCGCCGGCGGCAATCTGCTCCAGCAGTGCGCCGAGCCGGCGGTTCGTGTCGGCCGGCGTGCCAGGGGGAGCGGAAGCCTCGGGAATCGGGGCGTTGGGAGTGTCCATCACCGTCAAGCATAAGGTGCCCGCCGCCGATAGCGGGTCAGGACGGGCTGCTGCCGGGGCGTGGCCGCCGGCGGTACGCCGGGCCGGGCGCCTATCCACCTGCATGGTTCTCACCTGCCGCTCCTCGCTCCCTTCCCCGTTCCCTCCGCCCGTCGGTAGAACCGGACTTCAGCAGTGATTCGGGGCGGCCGGGCAAAAGGATTGCCCGGCCGCGGGAAAATTGCGGTGCCTACAGCCTGGCGCCGGCAAACCCGTTCTGGCGCCACGCCTCATAGACCGCGATCGAGGCTGCGTTCGCCAGGTTCAGTGAGCGCAGCGCGGGCAGCATCGGCAGCCGGACGCGGGACGTGACATGCGGGTCGTGTTTGAGTTCCTCGGGCAGGCCCACGGATTCCCGGCCGAACAGCAGCACGTCCCCGGGCCGGTAGCTGATGTCGGTGTAGGACGCCTCGCCGTCGGAGGTGAACGCAAAGACACGGTCCGGAGCGAGGGCGGCCCAGGCAGCGTCAATGTCCGGGTGGACGGTCACGACGGCGAGGTCGTGGTAGTCGAGGCCGGCCCGGCGCAGCTTCGCGTCGGAGAAATCGAAGCCCAGGGGCTCGACCAGGTGCAGCTCGGCTCCGGTAATGGCGGCCAGCCGGATGGCATTGCCGGTATTGCCGGGGATTTCAGGGGCGTGGAAGAGGATGCGGAACACGCATCCCATCCTAGCGAGGCTGCTAGTGCATCCCGCGCAGCAGCCGGGCCAGCACCGGAACGATGACGGTGTTGGGGGCCGGGCCGGAACCCAGGAACTGCTTGAGGCCCCGGGCCAGCCCGGCGGCGTTGACCACCTGCACGGTCTCGTGCGCCCCCGAACGGCGGTGCCGGTCGATCACCGGTTCGTGCAGGTTGCCGTCAGTGCTGTGGACCACGGTCCAGCCGGTGACGTTCAGTTCCGGGAAGATGTCCTGCATGCGGCGCACCACGTGGGCCAGCTGGGGCGGTGCAATGGACCGTCCGCCGTGGGTCAGGGCGGAGCCGTTCCAGGCATAGGCTCCCGGCGGCAGCAGCATCGAACCGATGATTGCCATGCGGTAGCCGGAGAGCACCACATGGTCGATGTGGCTGTTGTCCGCCGGGGACTGCAGCCCGTTAATGAGCCGTGCGGCCGGGATGGCGGGGAGGATCTGACGGCTGATGAGCTGCACCGTCCGCATCTCCCGCTGGATCCGGGCCTCGGCCCCGAAGATGCCGCGCTTCCGGGGCAGCCCGTGGACCTGTTGGCTGGCCAGGCTCTCCGGGATCAGCGGCACTTCGCCTGTCCCGGCATACTGCTCGAAGGGCGGGATGTAGACCGGGGCGTCGGAGGCCGTGTTCCGTGGCGTGTTCGGGCGCCGGACAGTGGCCGAGGCGCGGCTCCCGGCCGCCGGGGCATCGAAGTGGGCCCCTTCGTCGGGGGCCGGACCGGCGGAAGCGCCACGGCCGCCGCCGTAGGACCGGTCGTAGTCGGCCCGGCTCTTGGCATTGATCAGCGTCTCGTAGGCGAGCGTGACGCGCCGGAACGCGGCCGGGTCGCCACCGTGATCGGGGTGCGCGGTGCGGGCGGCCTTGCGGTAGGCCACCTTGATTTCCTTTTCCGTCGCCGTGACGGGGATCCGGAGGACCTGGTAATGCGAGCTGTTGCCCTGCGTCAAGCAAGAATCCTTTACATCGATGGTGCCAGCCCATCCTGGACGTCCGGCGTGGCCAGTTTAACCGGCAAGGGGAAGAACGAGCGTACCGGCGCGGAAGGTTCCCGGCCGCCGGCACCAGCCAGCGCCCGATGACCGCCGTCGCCGTCACCCGCGGGCCTCAGGCGGTGCTTTCGCGGCGAGAGTCTAGAATCGTGCGGGGGCCGGGCAGCAATGCGGAACCGGCATGGCGAATGGGGGCGGAGCGGGGCATGGGAAGCAAGCGGGAAACGTCCGGCACGGCACGGACTGGCATGAGCCCCGGTTCCCGTCGCGCCCTCCGCGCAAAGCGGGGGATCCGCGCGTTCCTGGCGCTCGCGGTCACGGCCGCGCTGGCCGGCTGCAGCGTCGGCGTTCCGGACCCCTCTGCACCCAAGGCGGCGCCGGCCACTCCGACGCTGGCCACGCCCACCATCACTCCCGGACACGACGCCGCTGCTGTCGCGGCGCAGGACATGCCCTTCGCTGCCGGCGGCACCCTGGCGGCCGGCGTGCCCGTCCGGCTTTCCGACGGGCTGCGTGAGCAGCCGGGGTGGAAGCCCGGCGCGGAAAACGTAGCCGGGACCAGCGAGTACGTCAGGTCGGACGGTTGTGTGGTCTCGGCAAAGGTACGGACCAACCAATCAGCCCTCGCCGTTTCCGGGGACGACAGGGCATCCACGGAAGCGCTCTTCCAGTACCTTGACGCCAGCATTCTTCCGGCCTACCTGAAATCGGAGACCCTGCGCTGGGGTGGAGAACCCGGCAAACCCGCTCCGCGCGTCGAGGTTCTTGTCTATGCGGGCGGGGGACGGGCCGGTGCCCGGGCCACGGCAATCTACGCGCGGCTGTTCGGCACCTCGGGATCGTCCGTGTACCTGTCCGCCTCGTGCCCGGACGCCGCGACTCTCGCCACTGCGCGGATCGAGGCCGAAGCGTGGATCGCCGTCGTTCCGCCGTCCGGCTGACCCGGCTGCCGGACCGGCAGTTTAAGGCCCCAGGAACCCAGGGCCTAGGCGGCCAGGCGTGACGTGGCTGCCGCCGCGGGTTTTGGCTGCCCGTTCCGGCCGGTCAGCAGCACGCCCGCCATCACCAGGATGCCGCCCACAATCTGGACGACGGTGAGCGGCGTCCCCAGTGCCACGGTGATGACCGCCGTAAACACAACGATCAGGTTAAGGTAGTTCCCGGCTGTCCCGGGCGGGGTGGTCTTCAGCGCGATGTTCCAGAACAGGTAGGCGCCCAGGGACGGGAAGACGACGATGTACGCCAGCGACCAGGCTTCGGACGGCGTCTGAGGAAGCCGCACATTCAGGGCGAGGGCGAAGGGGGCCAGTGTGAGAGTCGCGATCGCCACCTGCACGGCCGTGGCCGCAATGGGGGGGACCCCCAGCCTGCGGGCGATGATCGTGTAGAGGGCCCAGATGATGATCGCGCCGATCATCATGACTTCACCGCTATTGAGGGAAAAACCCAGTGCGCGCTGCGGCTCGCCCCGGGTCAGCACCAGCAGCACGCCGAGCAGGCCGAGGCAGATGCCGAGCCAGCCCAGGCGCGTGGTCCGCTCGCCGAGCAGAACGACGGCCATCACAACGATCAGGGCCGGGTTGGCCGCCGTGATCAGGGCAGCGTTCACGGCGGAGGTGTGGCCGAGTGCCCCGTACAGCAGGAGCGTGTAACCGCTCATCCCGAGCACGCTCAGGAGCAGCAGCGCCGGCCAGCGGCGCAGGACCGCCCGCCAATCGGGTTTCTCCACGAAGTGGGCCAGGAGAAGCAGCGGCACGGCGGCCAGCGCCCAGCGCCAGAACGTCAGGTCCAGGGCGGTCATCGAGGCGACGGCGGCCTGGCCGACGACGTAGTTGCCGGACCAGAACAGGGTGGCCAGGACCAGGTACAGGGACGCTTTCACCGCTCGAATCTACACCAGTACCGGAATCCGGCCGCAGGTAGAATTGCCCTGTGCCCGTCTACCTTGATCATGCTGCCACCACCACCCTCGCTCCGGAGGCCCTGGCTGCGCTGACCCGCGAACTGTCCCGGACCGGCAACCCGTCTTCTCTGCACGGATCCGGCCGCCGCGCCCGGCGCGCCGTCGAGGACGCCCGCGAGGTGCTGGCGGCCGCGGCCGGGTCGCACCCCTCAGAGGTCATCTTCACCTCGGGCGGGACCGAAGCCGACAACCTCGCCGTGAAGGGTCTGTACTGGGCCCGGCGCGCCGAAGATCCGGCCCGCACGCGGATCCTGTGCTCCGCCGTCGAGCACCACGCCGTGCTGGACACCGTCGAATGGCTCGCGCGGCACGAGGGTGCCGAGGTCTGCTGGCTGACGGTGGATGCGGACGGCGTCGTCGACCTGGCCGTGCTGGAGGCGGAGCTCGCCCGGGACCCGGCGTCGATCGCCCTGGTCACGGTGATGTGGGCCAACAACGAAGTCGGCACCATCCAGCCCATCCCGGAGATCGTCGACGTGGCGCACCGGGCCGGCGTCCCCGTTCACTCCGATGCGGTCCAGGCGTTCGGTTCGGTGCCCGTGGATTTCCGTACCAGCGGACTCGACGCCATGTCCATCTCCGGGCACAAGATCGGCGGCCCGGTCGGCGTCGGGGCGCTCCTGCTGGGCCGCGCCGTGAAACTGACTCCGGTCCAGCACGGCGGGGGACAGGAACGCGACGTCCGCTCCGGAACACTCGACACCGCCTCGATCGCAGCGTTCGCCGCGGCGGCCGAAGCCGTCACGGCCAACCTGCCGCAGGAAGCGGCGCGCATCGCCGCGCTCCGGGACCGGCTGGTCGACGGCGTCCGGGCAGCCGTTCCCGACGCCGTGCTGCGCGGGGCTCCCGGCGCGGGACGGCTTCCGGGCAACGCCCACTTCACCTTCCCCGGCTGCGAAGGCGACTCGCTGCTTTTCCTGCTGGATCTGGCCGGGGTCGAATCCTCCACCGGATCGGCCTGCACCGCGGGGGTTCCCCGGCCCTCCCATGTGCTGCTGGCGATGGGACTGGACGAGGACACCGCCCGGGGCGCCCAGCGCTTCAGCCTGGGGCATTCCTCCACCGGGGCCGACGTCGACGCGTTGCTGGCTGCCCTGCCCGGCGCCTTCGCCCGCGCGCGCCAGGCCGGCATGGCCGGGCACGAGTCCAGCATCCAGACCGCCGGAACCGTTGCCCGCCACGCCGCAGGCGGCACAAACTGACGACAGGCGGGGCGCCGTAAGGATCTAGGCGTCCGGCAGAAGCCGGTCCAGCGCGACGCCGGGGTCGGCGAGGGCATCAGGACCCACAGGGATTTTCGCTGAAATGAGCTGCTTGATGATCTTTTGGGGCCTGGCGGACCGGGGCCAGTTCACGTTCATGCCCGCGACCACCCGGCCGCCGCGCTGCCAGAAGGCGAGGAACTCCTTCTGCTCCAGCGAACCGCGGATGGTGGGCCGGCCGGTAACGAGTGTCGGGAAGCCGGAGTACTCCATGCTGACGTCGAACTGGTCGGTGTAAAAGTAGGGGACCGTGTCCAGCGCGGCGGCCAGGCCGAGCATTGCCCTGGCCGCCACCTTGCCGCCGTTGAGGGCATTCGACCAGTGCTCGCTGCGGTGGTGCTCGCCGGTGAAGGGATGCAGGGCGTTGGCGACGTCGCCGGCCGCAAAGATACCGGGCGCGGAGGTCTGAAGCGAGGCGTCCGTGAGGATGCCGTTGCGCACCGCGAGGCCCGCCGCCTCGGCCAGCGACACTGCGGGAACCACACCCACGGCGATGATCACCAGATCAGCGGGCAGGATCTCCCCTGCATCCGTGACCACGCCGGTGACCCGCCCCGACTCTCCGGTGATCCGGGCGGCCGAGGCAGGGAGCCGGAACCGGACGCCGTTCGCCTCGTGCAGCGAGCGGAAGAAGCCGCCCAGCTCGGGCCCGATCGCCGCGCCCAGCGGCACGTCCTCCAGCCCCAGCAGCGTGACGGAGTTTCCGTAGGCGCTCGCCGCCGCGGCCAGTTCCATGCCGATCCAGCCCGAACCGATCAGCACCACGTTCCGGCCGCCACCGGCCAGGCCGGCGCGCAGTTGAAGGCTGTCATCCACGGTACGGAACGTCCCGACTCCCGCCAGGCCGCTGCCGGGCAGCTGGAGGCGCCGCGGACGTGCCCCGGTGGCCAGCAGCAGCGAGGTGTAGTCCAGCGTCCGGCCGTCCCCGCACGCCACTGTGCGGGCGGCCGGATTGATCCCCGTGACGGGGACGCCCAGCCGCAGGTCGACCCCGTGCTCCGCGAACCAGCCGGCCGGAGCCACGGGCAGCGCCTCGTCGGCGGCCCTGCCCAGCAGGTATTCCTTGGACAATGGCGGGCGCAGGTACGGCTGGTGCCGCTCCTCTGCCAGCAGGATCACCCGCCCGTCATGCCCTTCGGCGCGGAGGGTCCTGGCGGCGGTGGCACCGGCGAGCCCTCCGCCCACGATCACGATGTTTTCGGTGGCCATTCTGCACCCGGCTCCCGGGGCCGCCGGCACAACCGGGGCGCCCCGTATCCTGGAAGTGAACCCAAAACCATTATTTTGACTTTAAAAGTGGCATGCCCGGGCCGTCAACGCCTTTTGGGTGGGAATTCGGCGTGGCGATAGACTGGTGTGGCGGGCACTGTGTTACTTCTGCGTCCAGCAGCAGCCGGTGCCGGCACCTACCCCCGAACCCCAAAGAAAGTCAGTATGCGAGTTCTTGCAGCCATGAGCGGCGGCGTCGATTCCGCCGTTGCCGCAGCCCGCGCCGTCGAGGCGGGTCACGACGTCGTCGGAGTCCACCTCGCGCTGTCCCGGATGCCGGGTACGCTGCGCACCGGCAGCCGAGGCTGCTGCACCATCGAGGACTCCCGCGACGCCTGGCGGGCCTGCGACGTGCTCGGGATTCCCTACTACGTCTGGGACTTCTCGGAGCGCTTCAAGGAGGATGTGGTCCAGGACTTCATCGACGAGTACGCCGCGGGACGCACCCCCAACCCCTGCATGCGCTGCAACGAACGGATCAAGTTCGCCGCGCTGCTGGAGAAGGCGATCGCCCTGGGGTTCGATGCCGTCTGCACGGGCCACTACGCGAAGGTGATCAACGACGCCGAGGGCAATCCTGAACTGCACCGGGCCGCGGACTGGGCCAAGGACCAGAGCTACGTTCTCGGCGTGCTCACGCACGAGCAGCTCAAGCACTCCATGTTCCCGCTTGCGGACACGCCGTCCAAGGCCGAGGTCCGCGCCGAAGCGGAACGCCGCGGGCTTTCGGTGGCCAACAAGCCGGACAGCCACGACATCTGCTTCATCCCGGACGGCGACACCGCCGGCTGGCTGGCCGAGAAGATCGACATGACCACCGGCGACATCGTGGACGAATCCGGTGCGAAGGTCGGAGAGCACCCCGGCGCCAACGCGTTCACGGTCGGCCAGCGCCGCGGGCTGAAGCTGGGCACCCCGGCCGCCGACGGCAAGCCCCGCTTCGTCCTGGAAATCCGGCCGAAGGAGAACAAGGTTGTCGTGGGCCCGGAGGCACTCCTGGCCATCGACGAGATCCGCGGCATCAAGGTCTCCTGGGCCGGCCTGCCGATCGCCGAAGCGGCCACCGGCGAAGAATTCGACTGCTATGCCCAGGTCCGCGCCCACGGCGACCCCGTGCCTGCCACGGCGCGGATGGAACGCCTGCCTGCCGGTGGCAGCGCCGGCGGACACGGCAACCTTGTGGTCACCCTGACGGAGCCGCTGCGCGGTGTGGCCCCGGGCCAGACCGTGGTGCTGTACCAGGGCAGCCGTGTCCTGGGCCAGGCCACCATCGACGCCGCGCGGTCGCTGCAGCGGGCCGCACTCTAGACCGCCCTGCATCAGGGACGACCCGGGACGGCGGCCGTCCCGGCGCCGCCGGAAAGCCGCACACCGCCGGTGTGCGGCTTTTTGCATCGGTATCCCGGCCCCTGCGCGCCGGGCACCCTGCACCCTGTACCCTGCCGAAGTTCAGCCGGGATTCCTGCAGATAATGATGAGTTCTGCGCGATCGTGTAAATTTTGTGTCTCATCTCACAGGATGTAACGATTCACCTGATGATCGTCTGGTTGAATCAGTCCATCAGGACAGTGTTCTGCCCCGGGTCATGACCAACATCTCTTCCGGGCAGCGCACTAGTACTCATCGAACAGAAAGTTCACAGATGGCAATGAACAAAAAGGCCCTGCAGAGCGCCATCGCGCTCGCCGGGGTATCAGCCTTCGCACTGACCGCCTGCACCGGCCCCTCCGGCGGCGGAACGGCGACCGGCAGCGCGGCCGGCGGAGGCACCATTACGTACGGCACGACCGACAAGGTCGTCACCCTCGACCCGGCCGGCTCCTACGACGCCGGCTCCTTCATGGTGATGAACCAGATCTACCCGTTCCTGCTCAACTCGAAGCCGGGCACCGCCGCCTCCACACCCGACATCGCCGAGTCTGCCTCCTTCACCAGCCCCACCGAATACACCGTCAAGCTCAAGCCCGGCCTGAAGTTCGCGAACGGCAACGCGCTGACGTCCTCCGACGTGAAGTTCTCCATCGACCGGGTCGTCAGCATCGCCGATGACAACGGCCCCGCGTCGCTCCTTGGCAACCTCGAATCGGTCACCGTCAAGGACGACACCACCGTGGTCTTCACGCTCAAGGCCGGCAACGACCAGGTCTTCCCGGGCGTCCTCGCCGCCAACGCGGGTCCGGTCATCGACGAAGAGGTCTTCCCGGCGGACAAGCTGATGACCGACGACGAAATCGTCAAGGGCAAGCCGTTCGCCGGTCCCTACACGATTGAGAGCTACAAGAAGAACGAACTTGTCAGCCTCAAGGCCAACCCGGACTACCAGGGCCTGCTCGGCAAGCCGGCCAACAGCGGCGCCACGATCAAGTACTACGCCGATTCGAACAACCTCAAGCTGGATGTCCAGCAGGGCAACATCGACGTCGCCGGCCGCAGCCTGACGGCGACCGACGCCGCTGACCTGGAAAAGGATTCCAAGGTCAAGGTCTACAAGGGCCCGGGTGGCGAGCTGCGCTACATCGTTTTCAACTTCGACACCATGCCGTTCGGCGCCAAGGCGGCCGACGCCGATCCCGCGAAGGCGCTTGCCGTCCGCCAGGCCGTGGCCAACGTCGTCGACCGCGACGCAATAGCCAGCCAGGTCTACAAGGACACCTACCTGCCGGTCTACTCGGTCGTTCCCGACGGCTTCGTCGGCGCCAGCCAGCCGCTGAAGGACATGTACGGCGACGGCAGCGGCAAGCCGAGCCTCGACAAGGCCAAGAAGGCCTTCGAAGACGCCGGCGTCACCGCTCCGGTCACCCTCAAGCTCCAGTACAACCCGGACCACTACGGCAAGTCCTCGGGTGACGAATACGCCATGATCAAGGAACAGCTCGAGAAGTCCGGCCTGTTCACGGTTGAACTGCAGTCCACCGAGTGGGTCACCTACTCCAAGGACCGCACGGCGGACGCCTACCCGGTCTACCAGCTCGGCTGGTTCCCGGACTACTCCGACGCCGACAACTACCTCACGCCGTTCTTCGTCCCCGGCAACTTCCTGAAGAACCACTACGAAAACCCCGCCGTCACGGAGCTCATCAACAAGCAGCTGACCACCGTTGACAAGGCGGAGCGCGAAAAGATCCTTGGCGAGGCCCAGACTGCCGTCGCCGAGGACCTGTCGACGCTGCCGCTGCTGCAGGGCGCCCAGCTGATGGTCGCCGGCAAGGACATCAAGGGTGTTGACCAGACCCTGGATGCTTCCTTCAAGACCCGCCTTGGTGTTATCTCCAAGTAGGTCGCATTCCCCATCCGGTTCTGACCAGCCAACGAGGCGGGGTGCCCACACGGCGCCCCGCCTTTGGTGCTGAGACAGGACAACCGCTTCCGCAGCCCACGAGGCTCCCGGAACACACATTTAGGTACCAATGACAACACTTATCGAGGCACCGCCGACCGACGGCGAAGGCCTTCTGCCGATAAAGAAGAAAACGTCCGGTGGGGGACTGGGCCGCTACATCCTGATCAGGTTCTTCCTGATCTTCCCGACCATCCTGATCCTGGTCACCATGGTGTTCTTCCTGATGCGGACCACCGGTGACCCCATTACCGCCGCCCTGGGAGGCCGGCTTCCGCCGGAACAGCTCCAGGAGCGGATCACCGCCGCCGGCTACGACCGGCCCATCTTTGTGCAGTACTTCGAGTACCTGGCCCAGCTCCTGACCGGCAACTTCGGCACCACCCTGTCCGACAACCGCCCGGTCGCGGAGATGCTCGCCACCTACGGCGCAGCCACCCTGGAACTGACCATCAACGCCCTGCTGGTAGCCCTGGTCGTGGGCATTCCGCTGGGCCTCGTCGCCGCGCACCGGCGCGACAAGGGCCCGGACGCCGGGCTGCGCGTCTTCGCGATCCTGTGCTACGCCACGCCGGTCTTCTTCTCCGGGCTGCTCTTCAAGCTGACGTTCTCCGTCTGGCTGGGCTGGCTCCCGGTCGCCGGACGGGCAAGACCCGCCAACGAGCTTGCCCTGACCGCGCTTGAGTCGCCGACCGGCATTTACTGGCTGGACGCCATCCGCAGCGGCAACATGGCCGCACTGGCTGACGTGATGGCACACGCCGTCCTGCCCGCCCTGGCCCTTGGCCTGCTGACCGCCGGGATCTTCCTGCGCCTGGTCCGGACCAACGTGATCGGCACCCTCGGCAAGGACTACGTCGAGGCCGGCCGCTCACGCGGTGTCAGCGAATACCGCCTCGTCACCAAGCACGCCTACAAGCCGGCCCTCATTCCCATCATCACCGTCATGGGTCTGCAGATCGCCGTGCTGCTGGGCGGCGCGGTCCTGACCGAAACCACTTTCGAATGGAAGGGCCTGGGCTTCCAGCTCGCGACCTACCTGACAGCCCGCGACTTCGTGGCTGTCCAGGGCATCGTGGTCCTCCTCGCAGTGATCGTGGCCGTGACCAACTTCTTCGTGGACATTCTCGCCGCGCTGATCGACCCCCGCGTGAGGTACTGATATGAGCACCACAGCCGTTATCGAACCCATCAAAGACCCGCGGGGACCGTGGTTCCGGCGCCTGCCGGTCATATCGCACTTCAACAAGAGCGTCGGCCTGCAGCGGGGCATGCTCGTGGCGGGACTCGTCCTCACCGCAGCCTTCCTGCTGACCGCGATTTTCGCGCCCCTGATCGCACCCTTCGGCTTCTCCCAGATTTCCGACGCCGACGGCGGCTTCCCGGCGCAGGAAGCGCCCGGCGGAAAGCACCTGATGGGAACCACTGTCGGCGGCTACGATGTCTTCTCCCGCGTCGTCTGGGGGGCGCGGACCGCCGTCCTGGTGATTATTGTGGCCGTGATCATGTCGATCTTCATCGGCGTGATCCTGGGCCTGGTCAGCGGTTACATCGGCGGCTGGCTGGACCGGACCCTCGTGGTGATTGCCGACGCGATCTACGCCTTCCCGCCGCTGCTCGTGGCCATCGTCATGGCGATCGCCATCAGCGGCGGCAGGTCCAGCCTCTGGGGCGGCATCCTCGCGGCGGCGATTTCCATCACTGTCGTCTTCATCCCGCAGTACTTCCGCGTTATCCGGGCCGAGACCATCCGGCTCAAGGCGGAACCGTTCGTGGAATCGGCCAAGGTCGTGGGCGCCTCCAACATCCGGATCATGCGCCTCCACGTTTTCAAGAACGCCACCCGCACCCTGCCCCTGATCTTCACGCTCAACGCCTCCGAGGCCATCCTGACCCTCGCCGGCCTGGGCTTCCTGGGCTTCGGCATTGAGCCGACGTCGGCTGCGGAGTGGGGCTTCGACCTCAACAAGGCCCTGGCGGACACCACGTCCGGCATCTGGTGGACAGGCGTGTACCCGGGCCTGGCGATCGTCCTCACCGTCCTGGGCCTGACGCTCGTCGGCGAGAGCATCAACGACCTCAACGACCCCCGCCTGCGGGGCCGCAAGAAAGCGGTCTCCGGCAAGGGCGGCCCGGATTCCACCACCGGCGGCCAGGCTGCACCCGAAGCAGAAGTGAGAAGTTCATGACCACCAACATCGACCAGCACGGCACGGGCGCCGGCCCGGTCCTCGACATCGACCACCTCAAGGTCACTTTCGCCACCGACGCCGGCGACGTGTACGCCGTCAAGGATGTCAGCCTCCAGGTCAACCCCGGCGAGGTCGTGGCCATCGTGGGCGAATCGGGCTCCGGCAAGACCGTCACCGCGAAGACCATCCTTGGCCTGCTGCCGGAGACCGCGATCAGCTCCGGGGCGGTGCTGATCAACGGCAACAACGTCATCAGCGTCAGCCCGGCGAAGCTGCGGGAGATCCGGGGCCGCGACGTGGCCATGGTCTTCCAGGAACCGTCCACGGCCCTTAACCCTGTTTTCACGGTCGGCTGGCAGATTGCCGAGGGCATCCGCTCCCATGCCGGCCACGGGGGAGGTGCACGGGTCAGCGCCAAGGAAGCCAAAACCCGAGCCATTGAGGCGCTCCGCAAGGTGGGTATCCCGGACCCGGAAACACGGGTCAACTTCTACCCGCACCAGTTCTCCGGCGGTCAGAAACAGCGTGTGGTCATCGCCGCCGCGCTGGCCCTGAACCCGGGGCTCATCGTCGCCGACGAGCCCACCACCGCGCTGGATGTCACCGTGCAGGCGGAAATCCTTGAGCTCCTCCGGGATCTCCGGGACCAGTACGGCACCTCGATCGTGCTCATCACCCACAACATGGGGGTGGTGGCGGACCTCGCCGACCGCGTCGTCGTGATGTACCAGGGCGACGTCGTGGAGGAGGCGCCCTCGCGGGTGCTCTTTGCGGAGCCGAAACAGGACTACACCAAGAAACTCCTGGCCGCGGTCCCGCACCTGGGCAGGAACTCCGCCTCCGAAGGAATGACCCAGCGGGCGCACCAGGGCGGCAAGGTGCTCGTCGAGGCCAAGAACCTGACCATCGAGTACCCCGGCCGGCTGGGAACCCCCGCCTTCAAGGCGGTGGACGGGGTCAGCTTCACCCTGTCCGAGGGCGAGGTCTTCGGCCTCGTGGGGGAGTCCGGGTCGGGCAAGACCACGATCGGGCGGGCCATCGCGGGCCTGAACCGCACCACCGGCGGCAGCCTGAAGGTGCTGGACTACGAAATGCTCAACCTGAAGGAGCGCACCTTCAAACCGCTGCGCAAGGAGATCGGGTTCGTGTTCCAGGACCCGGCCGCGTCCTTCAATCCGCAGCTGACCATCGGGGACTGCATCGCCGAACCCCTGATCATCCACACCAAACCGACCCGGGCCCAGGCCAGGCAACGGACCCGGGAGCTGCTGGAAGCCGTGCAGCTGCCGGCCGCCTACGCCGACCGGTTCCCGCATGAGCTCTCCGGCGGCCAGCGGCAGCGGGCCTCCCTGGCGCGGGCGCTGATCCTGAACCCGAAGCTGCTGATCGCAGACGAGCCCACATCGGCCCTGGACGTGTCGGTGCAGGCCGTGGTGCTGGACCTGTTCAAGGACCTCCAGGCCGAGTTCGGCTTTGCCGCCCTGTTCATCAGCCACGACCTCGCCGTGGTGGACATCCTCTCCCACTGGGTGGGCGTACTCTACAAGGGCAAGATGGTGGAGCAGGGGTTCGGGAACCAGGTCATGGGCAATCCGCAGCACGCCTACACGAAGAAGCTCATCGCCTCCTTGCCGGTTCCGGACCCGGATGAGCAGGCCCGGCGCCGGGAGGAATTCCGCGCCGTGCTTCAAGGCTAAGCCGCACCGGCAGCAGCACCCGGGGACATGCCCTCCGCCCGCCGTGCGCGGTGGGCATGTCCCTTTGTGTACCCACGGACGAGGCCTTCGACGGCGCACAGCAAGCTTAGGGAGCGGTCCGTGCCGCCGGCGCTTAACAGCAGAAGTGATTAGCGCCGGTGCCCCTAGACTGGGTCAATGACCGAGCAGAACCAGACCCATCCCGACGCCGATTCCTATGACCCCGGGGCCAGCTCGCTGGCCGGTCAGGTGGATCCCGGCGTAATGGCGGAGCTGTTGTCGATCCGCTCCAGCATCGACAACATCGATGCAACCCTCGTCTACCTTCTCGCCGAGCGTTTTAAGGCCACACAGAAGGTCGGATTCCTCAAGGCAACCCACAAGCTTCCCGCCGGAGACCCCGGCCGGGAGATGGCGCAGATCGCGCGGCTGCGGCGCCTCGCTGCGGAGGCCCGCCTGGATCCGGCGTTCGCCGAGAAATTCCTCAACTTCATCATCGGCGAGGTCATCCGGCACCACGAGGCCATTGCCGAGAACCACGAGGCCTCGCTGGCCGCCGACACCCGGGACGCGGAAGCCGGGCGCTCCGGGTCCGCCGGCCACGTCCCCGGGGCGGCCGGCGCGGCCGTCTCCGCCACCGCCTAGCCGTGGCCGCACCATTGGCCGCGGAGCCGGAACAGGTCACCGCCACCGCCCTGGGCCCGTGGCCCGGCGAAGACCCGGTCGAAGCCGCGCGGATCATCCGCGGCGAGCTTGGCAGCCCGCATTTGCCCTTCCTGGCCGAGCTTCCCGACCGGGGCGTCGGTTCCGACGCTCTCGGCCGGACAGCCTCCCTGCTGGTGGACCTGTCCGTGGACGTCCAGCCCTACGGCTGGCGGATCGTGGACCGGCCCGGCAAGGACTTCAGGCGGGCGCGTTCTGCCCTGTCCACCGACATCAACATCCTCGCCGACGTGATCGGCGCGGAGGACACCCCGGCGCAGGACATCAAGGTCCAGCTCCGCGGTCCGCTCAGCCTCGCCGCGGGACTGCACCTGCACAACGGGGAACGTGCCCTGATCGACCACGGCGCCCGTCGGGATCTTGCGGCCTCACTGGCGGCCGGTGCCGGCAGCTACCTCAGCCGGGTGGCCGCGGCGGCCCCCGGAGCACGGATCGTCGTGCAGATCGACGAGCCGGAGATCGCGTCGGTGCTGGCCGGCACCATTCCCACGTCCAGCGGCTACCGGACACTGCGCTCCGTGCCGGGCAGGGAAGCCACCGACGCCTGGCAGCTGGTCATCGATGCCCTGCGGGCGGCCGGCGCCGTCGAGGTCGTCGTCTGCGTCCCGGAAGTCGAGGCGCCCTTCGACCGGATCCTGGCCGCCGGGGCCGACGGGATTGCCGTGCCGCTGCGGGCCCTGACGTCCCGCCAGTGGGAGCAGCTCGCCGGCGCGGTGGAGGCGGGCAAACGGCTGTGGGCCGGTGCCCTGGACGTCTCCAACCCCGCCGCAGCGCTGCCCCGCGTGGCCGACGTCGTGGAGACCGTCTGGCGGCCGTGGCGCCAGCTGGGACTGCCGGCGTCGACCCTGGGTGCCTTGCGGGTAACACCCTCGGACGGGCAGGCCCGGTATTCGCCGTCGGCCGCGACGGCTGTGCTGACCCGGCTGACCCAGGTGGCCGACGGCCTCAACCAGCTCGCGCTCGGCTAGCACCGGGACGCGGCGCCGCACGCAGCACCGTCAGCTTCGGCCTTCCCAACGGTCCGGCCTGGCGTGGTCCGGAAGGTAGCCCGGGGCCGTCACGCCGCCGGGGTACGGTTCCAGCCGGTAGTCGAAATGCCCGGCGTAGACCAGGACCAGCCCGAGCTGCGGCTGGATCACCTTCACCTGGATCCGGTGCTTCCCGGCCGTGCCCTCCTCCGGCGCCCACCACTGTTCGGCGTAGGCCTTGGCATCGAGGGCGGCGGGCAGGGGAATCCGCAGTGGCCCGAGGAACAGCCGTGATGCCTCCGAAACCCCGCGCAGCCGTCCCCCGGCGGTGACGCTGGGGAAAAGGTCCGTGACGAGCCGCCGGTACCGCCCCACGTAATCCACCAGCCCGCCCCGGCTGCCCGAATCATCGAAGCTCGTGGTGTCGTGGAACACGCGGGTGGTGCCCGGGAAAAAGATCTCGCGCCGGGCCGTGAGGCTGGAACGGCCGAACGGGTCCAGATGGGCGTGGTTCTCGATCCGGAACCGGATGCCCTCCCCGTATTCCGGGAAAAAGGACTCCTCCCCGCTGGCGAGGCGCAGCAGGGGACGGAGCCACTTCTGCCGGCAGCCGACCACCTCAAACACACCGTCGCCGACGCCGTAGTGGCCGGAACCGGGTGCGAGCGAGAAGTACTCCTGCAGCTCCGGCTGCAGCCGGGCATAGTCAGCGCCGAGGGCGCGCTGGTAGATCGGGGTGCTCACAGAATCCTCCTGGGGTTCCTGGCCGGTTAATGTGTTCCTGTCCACAGCATGCGGGACGGACCGGCTTTTGTCACAGTCTGCAGGCCGCCGTGCTGCAGCGCGGATCTGCGGCCCGGCTGAGATCGGCGCCATGCCGGGGCACCGCTGAATACGACAAAGCCATTTCAATAGGGGAATATATACATATGAAGGCACGCATTCTGGTAGTGGACGATGACGAGGCGCTGGCCGAGATGATCGGTATTGTGCTGCGCAATGACGGGTTTGAACCCGTCTTCTGCGCTGACGGCGGGCAGGCGCTGGAGATTTTCCGCTCCGCCAAGCCGGACCTCGTGCTGCTCGACCTCATGCTCCCGGGCATTGACGGCATTGAAGTCTGCCGCCAGATCCGGGCCGAGTCCGACGTGCCGATCGTGATGCTGACCGCCAAGGCGGACACCTCGGACGTGGTCCGCGGACTTGAGTCCGGGGCCGACGACTACGTTCCCAAGCCCTTCAAACCGGCCGAACTCGTCGCCCGCGTCCGGGCCCGGCTCCGGCCCGGCGACCAGAAGGCGCCGGAGACGCTGCGCATCGCCGACGTCACGATCGACGTGGCCGGACACCTCGTCAGCCGCGGCACCGAGCGCATCTCGCTGACGCCCCTGGAATTCGACCTGCTGGTCGCGCTGGCACGCAAACCCTGGCAGGTCTTCACCCGGGAACTGCTCCTGGAGCAGGTCTGGGGATACCGGCACGCCGCCGACACGCGGCTGGTCAACGTCCACGTCCAGCGGCTGAGGTCCAAGATCGAACGCGACCCGGAAGCCCCCGAAGTTGTATTGACGGTCCGTGGTGTCGGCTACAAAGCAGGTTCCTGAACCGTCGGACGGCCGCCCCGGAGCCGGTCCGTTGACCGCCGCCCCGGACACCGGCAGCGCCCCGGCGGGCCCGTCCGAGCCGGCCGGCGCCGGACCCGGCACCGCCGGACCCGTCACGCCGCCCGCCGCCCCCCACCCCGCCGGCTGGCAGGCCTTGTGCTTCCGCACCAGGATCTGGGCTAAACGCGCGCGGATCGTCAGCGTCCGGGTGGCGCGGCTGGTCAGCACCGGGGCTTCGCGCCTGCTTCCGGGCATCCGCTACCTGCTGCGGTCCCTGCACCTCAAGTGGCGGCGGTCCCTGCAGTTCCGGACCGTGCTGACGACCCTGATGCTTGCGATCGCGTCCTTCGCCGTCGTCGGCGCGTACCTGTCCAACCAGATCGCCAACAACCTCTTCCAGGAACGGCTCGTCCAGGCCGAGTCGGAGACGCGTTACAACGTCAAACAGGTCCAGGACACGTTCGACGGCGCCCAGGTCACCGACCAGTCCAGCGTCATCACGCTCGTTTATGACACCCTGAACGCCGTCGAGGGCCGCGGCTCCGTGATCCAGCGGCGGTACGTCTTTGAGGCGATGCCCGAGCAAACCAGGCCCCGCAACCGCTGGGTCGAGTCGCGGGCGTCGGACCAGCTGACCATCAGTGTCATTCCGCCCCAGCTGCGCAAGGCCGTGCAGGAGTCCGGCAAGGAGCAGTTCTGGGCCTCCACGGAGTTCCCGGTGGGCACCGAGGACCGCCCCGGAATTGCCGTCGGCAACAAGGTCACCTTCAACGGCACGGTCTATGAGCTGTACCTGATCTACGATCTCAACACGGCGCAAAAGACCCTCGACGAGATCCAGAACGTGCTCCTGGCCGGCGGCGCGGTGCTGGCGCTCCTGATTGGCGCCGTGGCCTGGTACGTGACCCGCAACGTCGTCAGCCCCGTCAGCCATGCCGCGCTCGTCTCCGAGAAGCTCGCCGCGGGACAGCTGCAGGAGCGCATGGTCGTCAAGGGCGAAGACGAGGTGGCCCGGCTCGGAGCCTCCTTCAACCACATGGCGGCCAGCCTCCAGGAGCAGATCACCCAGCTCGCCACCCTGTCCCAGATGCAGCAGCGGTTCGTCTCCGACGTCTCGCACGAACTGCGCACCCCGCTCACCACCGTGCGGATGGCCGCCGAAGTGCTCTACGACGCGCGCGAGGACTTCGACCCCATCAACAAGCGCTCGGCAGAGCTGCTGTACCACCAGGTGGAGCGTTTCCAGTCCCTGCTGGCCGACCTGCTGGAGATCTCCCGCTTCGACGCGGGCGTGGCCACGCTCGACGCCGAACCGGGAGACATCGTCCAGCTCGTGTCCCATGTGATGGAAGGCGTGGCCCTGGTGGCCGCCGAGTACGGCTCCGCGGTCACCCTCAACGCACCCGCGGGCAGCATCGTCGTGGACATGGATGACCGACGGATCGACCGGATCCTGCGCAACCTCGTCCTGAACGCCCTGGAACACGGCGAGGGACGCCCGGTGAACATTTCCGTGGCCGCCAACGACAACGCCGTCGCCGTGGCCGTCCGCGACCACGGCATCGGCATGACCCCCGCGGAAGCGGCCCGCGTGTTCGACCGGTTCTGGCGTGCCGATCCGGCAAGGGCGCGCACCACGGGAGGCAGCGGCCTTGGCCTGTCCATCGCCGCCGAGGACACGAAACTTCACAACGGCTGGCTCCAGGCCTGGGGGAGGAAGGGCGCCGGCGCCAACTTCCGCCTCACCCTCGCGCTGCGCCAGGGCGAGGCCATCACAAAGTCCCCCCTCCAGCTGGAGCCGGTCGACGTCGGACTTCAGGAGCCGGGCAGCGACCGGACCATGCTGCTGCTGGACCACTCCCCGGCGCCGCGCGCCGACAACGAGGCCGCCGGGAGCGGGTCCGACGCCGGGAGAGGGTCCAACGCCGGGACGCGTGATGCCCGCGCAGCCGCTACAGGAGCCACAGTCCCCGGAACAGTGGGAACCGGAACAGCGGAAACCGGAACAGCGGAAACCGGAATGAAGGACAGGTCATGAACGATTCCACCCGGACGGCCACCCGCGCGGCGGCCGCGCTGCTGGCGGTCCTGCTGTTCCTGCTGACGTCGTGCGCCCAGATCCCCCGATCGGGTCCGGTGGGAAAAAGCACTGATGAGAGCGCCGGGAACCCCAAGAATGCCCCCGTATTCTTCCCGTCCGCGCCCCGCAAGGGCGCCGCGCCGGAAGCCGTGATCGAGGACTTCTACCTCGCCGGCAGCGGCTACGAGGACGACTACGCGGTGGCACGCCAGTACCTGACCCAGGCGTCGTCGGTCACCTGGAAGCCTGACCAGCGGGTGCTCGTCTTCCGTGCCGCGCGAGTGGTGCCGACCGGCGTCGAAAACGTCTTCAACTATGAACTGGATGTGTCCTACTCCGTCGACGCGGACGGTGTGGCGACCCGGCTGCCGGAGGGCACAAAGGAGAACATCCCCGCTACCGTGACCCAGGTGGACGGGGAATGGCGGATTGCGCAGCTGCCGGACGGCACGGCGATCCCGGAAGAGACGTTCAAGGTCATCTACGGCGCCTATCCGATCTATTTCTATGACCCGACGTTCACCTACGCGGTCCCCGATGTCCGGTGGTTCATCAAGAAGAAGACCGTCAAGGCCATGACCAGCGCCCTCCTCGGCGGCCCGGCCCCGTACCTCAAGGGTGCCGTCGTCAGCGCCTTCCCCTCCGGCATCAAGCTGGCCCGCGAGTCTGTCCCGGTTGTCTCCGGTGCCGCGCAGGTGGACCTCACGGCGAAGGACCTCGTGGAGGCGTCCAACGAGGACCGGCTGCGGATGCAGACCCAGCTTGCCCTGACTTTCCGCAGCCAGCCCGATGTCATCAACGTTGAGCTCCGGGCCG
Organism: Pseudarthrobacter leeuwenhoeki; assembly: GCF_055412885.1. NCBI lineage: Bacteria > Bacillati > Actinomycetota > Actinomycetes > Micrococcales > Micrococcaceae > Pseudarthrobacter > Pseudarthrobacter leeuwenhoeki. The sequence goes on from NZ_JBVAYY010000012.1 coordinate 109,506, forward strand.
ACAAGGATCTGGTGCGCGTGGAGGACAACGGGTCGGTTCTCCCGCCGATCCGGGACAAGAACGTCCCGGCCCATCAGATCGCCGTCAGCGACAACGGCCTGGTCCGGTATGAGAACAACCGGATCTCGCCGCTTCCGGACATCCAGCCTGTCTCGGCCCTGGCGCCCCGGGCCCCGGCGGAGTCTCCCGTCTCACAGTCCGCGGCCTTCCTCAACGCCGGCCGCGGCACGCTGTACTCCGTGGTGCCCGGGCAGCCCGCCAGGGCGCTGACCACCCGCTCCACGCTGACCGGCCCGTCCTTCGACCGGTACGACTGGGTCTGGACGGCGGGGCCAGGGGCCGACGGCGGCACGGAGATCATCGCGCACCGGCCCATCGGCGTGGCGGAAAGCTCAGGCGTCCCCGCGGTCACCCTGTCCCCGGCCTGGCTCGCCGGACGGTCCGTCAAGGAGCTCCGGGTCTCACGCGAGGGCACCCGCGCCCTCGTCCTCACGGAGCAGAACGGCAAGACGAAAGTCCAGATCGCTGGCATTGTCCGTGCCGCGGACGGCACGCCCAAAGACCTCACCGTGCCAATGACCCTGCTGGCGATGAAAGATCCGGACCAGGGCGTGTGGGTGGATGACTCCACAATCGCCGTGATGAAGGGATCGCCGAGTGAATCCGTCACACCTGAACTGCTGTCCCTCACCTCGTCCCAGCCGCAGCAGCTTGCGCCGTGGCCGGGACTCACCACGCTCAGCGCCGGCAACGGCGGGGAGGAGATCTACGCCCAGTCCACGGAAGGGATCTTCCAGTGGCTCGGCAACGGCTGGTCGCCGCAGCTCAAGGGGCCGATTGACCCGTCCTATCCGGGGTAGGGATCAAAGACCTCCGGGATCCGGGGGCGACTTTTCCACATGGTGTGCCACGGCCCTGCCGCGACATGCCGGGCGGGCGGAACCTTGTTGCTGTGGGGACCTCCAGAGAACTCCGTGACCGCGACCGCCACTCCAGTGCCTTCACCGACACCGCGTCCGGCCCGGACGAGCGCCCCGATGCAAACCACGCCGACGGGGTCGGGCGAACCCGCGCCGGAACCCGCGCGGCTCGCCGGACCCGGACGGCGGTGGACCCTGATCTGGCTCCGGCGGCTACGGCCGCGGCGAGACACCGCGGGGACTACCGCCGGCCACTGGCGCGGCTGGCGGACGGGGCGGCGGATGCCGCGGCCGAAGTGCTGGCGCTCGCGGCGCCGGTGGACTGCGTCTGCTGCGGTGCCGAGGATCTGGCGCTGTGCGGCGGCTGCGAACGGCAAGTCCGGCTGTTGATGCGCCGGCCGTTCCGGGCAGAGGCCCAGGCGCCCGCCCTGATGGACGTGGACGGCTCCGTCCTCCTCCCGGTCGTGGCCGCCGGCGCGTACCGCGCGGAGTTGGCGCAGGCCGTCCTGTCCTTCAAGAGCCATGGCCAGGGACAGCTCGCGGAGGTGTTGTCGACAGGCCTGTCCCGGGCCATTCGGGCCGCAGCAGGGGAGCACCAGGGGCTGCTGCTCGTCCCCGTGCCAACCAGCAGCAGTGCCTACCGGAAACGCGGCTTCAGCCCGGTGCATGTGCTGCTGGGCAGGATACGGCCGAGCCGGGTCCCGGGATGCAGCCCGTCCTCCGGGTTCACCGCCGTCCATGCCCTCCGGAAGATCGGTCTGCGGGCCGCTGCCACGAAGACCGGACGGGGAGCAGGAGAGCTGGTGCCCGGGGCCCCTTACCAGCTCCCGGGAATCCGGGGAACATCCGGCGGACAGAAGGGGCTGGGCCGCGGGGACCGCGCCCAGCGGGTGCGCGGATCCATGCGCGTCCGCCGCGGGCTGTTCGCACCGGAGCTGAACGGCCGGCCGTGCATCATCGTTGACGACGTGCTCACAACCGGGGCCACCGTGGCCGAGGCTGCCCGGGCGTTGCGTGCGGCCGGCGCCGTGGTGAGGGGCGCCGTCGTCGTCGCTGCGACACGCCCGCCCGTTCCGCCCGACTACGGCGCCGCGGACCGCACGGTGGCAGGGGAACTGCCCGTTAAGGAAAAAAATAAACCAAAAAAGGATGAATAAGAGGGGGCTATGAACTAACGTCGAAGATGGGTACCAAGAACAGATGTACCTGTCGATAGCGGCTCGGAAAGGGGCTCGACTGTCAGTCAGATCAGCCTCAGGAAGTGCCGCTGTCGTGTCACCGAAGTCATTTGGAGGGCACCATGGAGTTCATGATCAGCGGACGCAATTTGACGGTCTCCGACCGGTTCCGCGAGTACGCCGACGAGAAGATCTCGAAGATCGAGTCGCTGGGGGACAAGGTCCAGAGAGTGGACGCGAAGGTTTCCAAGGAGACCAAGGCCCGGCAGACCGACGAGATGCTCACGGTTGAGCTGACCGTCCTGGGACGGGGTCCCGTGATTCGTGCCGAAGCCAGCGCAGCGGACAAGTTCGCCGCGTTCGACCTCGCCTACAACAAGCTTCTTGAACGCCTGCGCCGGGCGAAGGACCGCAGAAAGGTCCACCACGGCAGGCACACCCCCAAGTCCGTCACCGAGGCGACGGCCACCCTCGAGCCAGCGAGCACCAGCGAGCCCATCTACGTCGAGGCGAACCACTGGGGGGAGCCCAAAGAGACTCCCGCCGAGAAGTCGCCGTACGAGGTCGAGAACGATATCCCGGCCGGAGACTCGCCCGTGCTCATCCGCCGGAAGGTCTTCCCCGCAGCATCCCTGACACTCGACGACGCAGTCGACAACATGGAACTCGTCGGTCACGACTTCTACCTCTTCGTCGACAAGGAGACCAAAGCACCGTCGGTCGTCTACCGCCGCGAGGGGTGGACGTACGGAGTTATTTCCCTCGACCAGACCTGCGAGCCGGTTGCGGCTCCGCTGGACGAGAAGATCCTCGCCTACCGTTCCGAGGATGAGCCTGCCAGCGCCTAAGCTGGTGCTGGCCATCCAACGACGTGACTGACGTGCCGGAATCGCTGAGCCTTCAGCAGGCACGGCGGATCGCACTGGCAGCCCAGGGATTGGACAAGGTACGGCCCGCCGGACCCGTGACGTCACGGGCGGTGGGCCGTACGTTTGCCAGGCTCCAACTGGTCCAGATCGACGCCGTCAATGTGTTGTCCCGGAGCCACTACCTGCCGTTCTTTTCCCGCCTGGGGAACTATGACCGCACCATCGTGGACCGGATGGCGGAGCGCCACCCGCGCCGCATGATGGAGTACTGGGCACATGAAGCCAGCTTCATCCGTCCCGACCATTTCCAGGACCTGCGCCTGTGGCAGAGCCGCACATGGGTGGGGGCCCACTCCATGGATCCCGAGCTGCGGAGCGGTGTCGCCGCCCGGGTGCTTGAAACGCTCGCCGCCGGCCGGCCAATGACCGCTGCCGAACTCACCGCCCGGCTGGGCCATGTGGAGGACCGCCAGCAGGACAACTGGGGCTGGAACTGGAACGCCGTGAAGCGGGTGCTGGAGCACCTCTTCGAAGCAGGACTCATCTCGGCCGCCTCCCGCACGGACTCCTTTGAACGGCGCTACACGCCCACCGCCAAGGTCCTGCCCGGCCGGCCGGATGTGAATCCCGACGCCGCAGCCTCCCCGGACACTGTGCCGGACCAGGCGGCCGCGCTGGTCCGGCTGATCGATGCCGCCGCCCGGGCCCACGGTATCCGCACGCTGCGGTGCTTTGCTGATTACTTCCGGACGCCCCTGCGTGCCTCCGCCATCGCCGTCGAACACCTCACCGAAACCGGCAGGCTGCTGCCCGTCACAGTGTCCGGCTGGAACAAACCCGTCTACCGGCACATCGAGGCGGGACTCCCGCGCGCGGCCACCGGCCGGGCGCTGCTGAGCCCCTTCGACTCGCTGGTCTTTGAGCGGCGGCGCCTTGAGGCCCTGTTCGGTTTCCATTACCGCCTCGAGATCTACACCCCGGAGCCGAAGCGCCGCTTTGGCTATTACGTGCTGCCGTTCCTGCTGCGCGAGCGGATCGTGGCCCGCGTCGACCTGAAAGCCGACCGCACCAGCGGCCTCCTGCTGGCCAGGGCTGCCCACGCGGAGCCCGGAGCTTCCGCCGACACCGCCGTCGAACTCGCTGCGGAACTGCAGCTCATGGCAGAGTGGTTGGAACTGGACCGGGTTATTGTCTCCCCCAGAGGGGACCTGGCGCCGGCGCTCGCGGACGCTGTGTCCGGGGCAGGAAGCGGCGTATCCGCTCAGAGGGAACAGGCGTAACCGCCTGCGTCTCTCCCGTAGACTAATCACGCCAGAATTCGGCAGCTTGAGACTGGGAGCAACTTCACGTGGCATCACTTATCGAAAAACTTCTCCGCACGGGTGACAAGAAGACCCTGCGGCAACTGCGGAACTATGCCGATTCCATTAATGCCCTGGAAAGCTCCTTCCAGACCTTCACTGACGCCGAACTGCGCGAGGAGACCGACCGTCTCCGCGCACGCCACGTGGACGGCGAGAAGCTCGATGACCTCCTGCCCGAGGCGTTCGCCGCCGTCCGCGAAGCCTCCTCCCGCACCCTTGGGATGCGGCACTTCGACGTCCAGCTGATGGGCGGCGCCGCCCTGCACCTTGGCAATATCGCCGAAATGAAGACCGGTGAAGGAAAGACCCTCGTGGCGACCGCTCCGGCGTACCTCAACGCCCTGGCCGGCGGGGGTGTGCACGTGATCACCGTGAACGACTACCTGGCCGAATACCAGTCGGACCTCATGGGCCGTGTGTACCGGTTCCTCGGCCTGAGCAGCGGCTGCATCCTGTCGAACCAGGACCCCGCCTTCCGCCGCGAGCAGTATGCCGCGGATATCACCTATGGCACCAACAACGAATTCGGCTTCGACTACCTGCGCGACAACATGGCGTGGGACAAGTCCGAACTCGTTCAGCGCGGCCACCACTTCGCCATTGTCGATGAGGTGGACTCCATCCTCATCGACGAGGCACGGACCCCGCTCATCATCTCCGGCCCCGCCCAGGGCGACACAAACCGCTGGTACAGCGAGTTCGCCAAGGTCGTCACCCGGCTCAAGCCCGAGGACGACTACGAGGTCGACGAAAAGAAGCGTACCGTCGGTGTGCTGGAAGGCGGCATCGAAAAGGTCGAGGACTACCTCGGCATCCACAATCTCTACGAGTCCGCCAACACCCCCCTGATCGGCTTCCTCAACAACGCCATCAAGGCCAAGGAACTCTTCAAGCGGGACAAGGACTACGTCATCCTCGACGGCGAGGTGCTGATCGTTGACGAGCACACCGGCCGTATCCTCGCGGGCCGGCGCTACAACGAAGGCATGCACCAGGCGATTGAGGCGAAGGAGGGCGTCGAGATCAAGGCCGAGAACCAGACGCTCGCCACCGTCACGCTGCAGAACTACTTCCGCATGTACGACAAGCTCGCTGGCATGACCGGTACCGCGGAGACCGAAGCCGCCGAATTCATGAGCACCTACAAGCTCGGCGTCGTTGCCATCCCCACCAACCGCGATATGACGCGGATCGACCAGGCCGACCTCGTCTACAAGAACGAGGCCGTCAAGTTCGACGCCGTCGTCCAGGACATCGCCGAACGGCACGCCAAGGGCCAGCCGATCCTGGTCGGCACCACCAGCGTCGAAAAGAGTGAATACCTCTCCGGGCTGCTGGGCAAGGAAGGCGTCCGGCACGAGGTCCTGAATGCCAAGAACCACGCCCGTGAGGCCGCGATCGTGGCTCAGGCTGGCCGCAAGAGTGCCGTGACGGTGGCGACCAACATGGCGGGCCGCGGTACCGACATCATGCTCGGCGGCAACGCCGAGTTCACCGCCGTCGCCGACCTCGCCAAGCGCGGCCTGGACCCGGAAGAAAACTCCGAAGAATATGAAGCGGCCTGGCCCGCAGCCTTCGATGCAGCCAAGCAGTCTGTCAAGGACGAGCACGAGGAGGTCCTCAGCCTCGGCGGACTGTACGTGCTGGGCACCGAGCGGCACGAATCACGCCGGATCGACAACCAGCTGCGCGGCCGCTCCGGACGCCAGGGCGACCCCGGTGAGTCCCGGTTCTACCTGTCGCTCACCGACGATCTGATGCGCCTGTTCAACTCGGGCGCGGCAGAACGGCTGATGAACAGCTCAGTACCCGACGACGTCGCGCTCGAATCCAAGCTCGTCTCGCGCGCCATCGCCTCGGCCCAGGGCCAGGTCGAAGGCCGCAATGCCGAACAGCGCAAGAACGTCCTGAAGTACGACGACGTCCTGAACCGCCAGCGCGAGGCCATCTACGGCGACCGGCGCCGCATCCTCGAGGGCGATGACCTCCACGAGAAGGTCCAGTTCTTCCTGGAAGACACACTCAACTCGTTCATCGAGGAAGCCACTGCGGAGGGCAACGGCGATGACTGGGACTTCAACCTGCTGTGGTCCAACCTCAAAACCCTCTATCCCGTGAGCGTCACCCCGAACGACCTCATCGACGAGGCCGGCGGAAAATCGCGGATCACCGTGGACTTCCTCCGGGAGGAGATCCTCTCGGATGCGCGCCTGGTCTACCAGGCACGCGAAGAAGCCCTCGGCCATGAGAGCATGCGGGAGCTTGAGCGCCGCGTTGTCCTGTCCGTGATCGGCCGCAAGTGGCAGGAACACCTCTATGAGATGGACTACCTGAAGGAAGGCATCGGCCTGCGCGCGATGGCCCAGCGCGATCCCCTGGTGGAATACCAGCGCGAGGGCTTCATCATGTTCCAGGCCATGATGGAGGCCATCCGGGAGGAGAGCGTCGGATTCCTGTTCAATCTTGAGGTCGAGGTGACCCCCGCCGAGGACGTGGTCGTGGCGGACGCCGCGGGCCAGCACACCGAACACCACGAACCGCAGATCCGGGCTGCCGGGCTGGAAGCTCCCGAAAAGCCGGCCCAGCTGCAGTACACGGCCCCCGGCGAGGACGGTTCGGCCCAGACCCGCGTTGAGGCCAAGCCCTCCGGCCGCTCCGGCAACCCGGCCAAGGCCGTAGCGCAGGACTCCCCGCGCCGGGCGAACAAGAAGAAGCGGCGCTAACCGGCTGCAGCCGCAGCCGCAGCAGCCCGTCGGAACGGCGCACCAACGAAAGAGGACCGGAGCACGCTCCGGTCCTCTTTCGTTGGTGCTTCCTCCTCCTTCCGTCGGATCCGTGAGTCGGCCCCCAGCGGGTTTCCACGGACAGCGTGCGAGGCTGTCAGCCGATTTCCAGCACGGTGACGCGCCAGGCAAGCCTGCTTCGCTCGAGCCTCAAGGCGACGGCCCGGACCCGCAGCTCCTCGACCACGACGGCACTGGCCTCATAGACGTCGGCGGAGACCCGGCAGGCCCGGACCGAGCGGACTGAGGGATTGCGGTGCAGGCGTCCGGCGGTCGGTGACGCTCCGCACGGCACCCTCCGGGTGAGGGCGGCCCGGTGCTGCAGAGCCGCGAGGCAGCGTTCGTCGAGCCGCCGGGCGAGCTGCTGCGCCGGCCGGGTGCCGGCCAGCACCTCGATGGCGGCCTGGACTGTGCTGCGGGAGATCGCACAAATCTCGCGGTCCTCATCGGCCGCGCGCAGCGGCGGTGCCGGAAGGCAGGGACCGGACGCGGCGGCGGCCGGGGCGGCGCCTCCGGGGACAAGACGCAGGGGCGTGGCAGTGGATGCGGGGGCTTCCGCGGCGGCGCGGGGGCTGGGCAGGGCGCTCATGTTGCTTCCTTTGCTGTTGGCTGGCGGTTCAAGGACTGCTGTGGGGTTGTTGCGTTGAACGTGGTTTCGGCGGAGCGTTTGTGCCGTACCGGGGCGTCCGGCGGATTCAGTGCACGGGGGGAAGCTGGAGCACCTGGCCTGGCCTCAGGAGGTTGGGGTTCGCACCGATAAGGTCCCTGTTGGCCTGATAGATCAGGGGCCAGTCCAAGGCGATGTCGACGTCGGAGGCGAAGGGCCCCAGGCGGGCCGAAGACAGGGTCCACAGCGAATCTCCGGGGCGGACTGTCACTTCCGTGGAGTGGGCTCCGGGCTGCGGCTGTCGCAGGTGGCGTCCCGCCAGGGGGCCGGGTTCGACGACCGGGCTGATGGGCTGCCATTGTGGATTGGCGGCGGCCGGAGCGCCGGGCTGCGGCGCCGGAGCGGGGGTGGAGCTGACGGCGGGCGGCGGGGTCCCGGGTGTGACCGGGGCCGTCGTCGGCGTCCACCCGGCGGATGCGGCCGGCGCGGCCCCGGGCGATCCGGGGAGGGCCGGCAGGGGAGAAGCTGTGGCCAGCGTTGCGGTGGCCAGCTGGAGTCCGACCGCGGCCAGGGCGAGACGGCGCATGAAGGCGGGGGTGAACTTTCCGGCGGCCGAGGCGGCGCGTGCGTTGCCGCAACGGTCGAGGAATGCCGCCGCGACGGCAATGACAAAGGACATGGCCCACCAGAGGATGACGATCAGGCCGGCCGTGTTGGCCGCAACGCCAAGCTGGTCCTCGAACCCGAGGGACTGCTGCCGGCCCGGGGATGACCGCCAGCGCTGGAGGATGCTCCCGCCGGTTGCGGCAAGGACGAGTCCGAGCGCCAAAATGACGGCGGCCATGGCCGCATCGGCGTGGGACACGCGCCGGCGCCTGGATTGTGGGAATTCTGCTGCCCTCATGGTCTGACCGCCTCACCGGGAGTGGCTCGAAACTGATGTTTTTAATGCTGTTTGATGCATTTAGACACAGTTTGATCCATAAAGAGTACGTTTGTCTAGAGTTCATTCAAAAGGGCGTGGTTGACCCTAACGGCCGGGCGCGCCTACGCTGACGCCATGCGCTGGGATGCCCTGTTTGAGGACCTGGAGACACAGATGGCCGCCAGTGAGCGGCTGGATCTCGACGCGGAAATCGCGGAGCGGACCCGGTTGGAGGCTGCGGCGGTGGAACTCGCGGACCGGCTGCGCGGCTCGCTGGGGCTGCTGATTGTGGTTGAACTTGCGTCCGGATCGATGTTCCGGGGGACCTTGAGCCACGCTGGAAGCCAGGCGCTCGTGCTGGATGAGCCGAGACACCAGGTGCTGGTCCCCTATGCCTCGGCGGTCCGCTACCTCGGGCTCTCGCGGCTCGCCGTACCCGAGCCGTCCAGGGTCCGGCAAAGACTGGGCCTTGCCAGCGCCCTGCGCGGGCTGGCACGGGACCGCACCGGCCTCGCCGTCCTGATCTCCGGCGGTTCAACGGGTGGATCGACGCTCCACGGGGTGATTGACAGGGTCGGTCGCGACTACCTTGACCTGGCGGTCACCGGCGAAGGCGAGGACCGGCGGGCGGCCAACGTCCGGCAATTGGCGACCATCCCTTTTGCCGCGCTGGCCGGGATCAGGTCGGCCCGGGCTCCGGGGTACGAGGCACAATGAGCGGGCCGTCGCTGCAGCGCACGCGGCACGCCAGACTCAGCGGGTCTTGGACTTGGCCTCTTCGATCATCCGGCTTGCCTCGGCGTACCGCTCCTCGATGTACTGCTCGAGCATCTTCTCCTCGACACGCCACTGGCCGCGGCCGCCCACCTGAATGGCCTTGAGCTCACCGCTGCGCACGAGCGCGTAGGCAGCCGGGGCGTTGATCTGGAGCTGCTCTGCAACGTCGGCAAGGGTCAGGAATCGGGGCATAATCCCATTTTGCCACCAATGGCTTCGTCTGGGGCCGATATCCACAGTTTGCACTTCTTTGTTCCGGCACCTTCCCGTCAGGGCGCGAAGGCGTAAGAATGATGATGCCCGGCCGGTGCCGGGCGGCGACTACGGGGGGGAGCAGACGCATGGGTGGGACCACGGTGGCCGGAGGGGCGCGGCTGAAGAAACCATCCTGGAAAGATCCCAGGCTGCTTATCGGCATCCTGCTCGTCCTGGCCTCGGTTGCAGGAGTCATCTCCCTGGTCGGGGCCGCGGACCAGACAGCCGAGGCCTACACCGCACGGGAAGCAATCGCCGTCGGCGAAAAGCTGACCCCGGACAAATTGAACCGCGTCAAGGTCCGTCTGGGCGATGTGGAGCAGCAGTATCTGACGCCCGCGACCGGCGTGCCGGACGGGCTCGTTGCCGTCCAGAGAATCGGCAAGGACCAACTGGTGGCGCGCGAGAGCTTCGGGCAGGTCGATGGCCTGGACCGGAAACCGGTCGCGGTCACCATCGATGAGGCCCTGCCTCCGCAGGCGGTTGCCGGGTCACGGGTGGATGTCTGGGTTGCCCTGCCCGACGCCCGGAACGGGTTCACCCAACCGACCCTGCTGTTGCCGGGCGCCGAAATCGCCCAGATCACCCCGGGCAGCACGGCGCTGGGGTCTGCCCGGTCCACCGTCGTGATGGTGCTGGTGACGGACGGGCAGATGCCCAATCTGCTGGGCGCGCAGGCCAACAAGGCAAAGATCTCCGTGGTCTGGAACCCGGGAGGCACGGGCCGATGAGCATCCCGGTCGTCACTGTCGGGGATTCGCGCGAAGACCTGGTCGGCAGGCTGGAACGGCTGCACGGGCCGGTGTCCGTCGTCCGGCGGTGCACCGAACTCGCGGAACTGCTGGCGGCGTGCCAGGGCGGCCTGGCCCGGGCCGCCGTCGTGGCGCAGGGCAGCGAGGAGTTGACGGCGTCGCTGGTCGACAGGCTGTCGGCCGTCGGGGTGGCGGTCCTGGCCCTGACCGACAGTCCCGAGGAAAAGGCCCGGCTGCAGGGGATCGGCGTGGACGCAGACCTCACCGGGGTCGACGCCGCGGCCCTCGCCAGCCGCATCACGGGGGCGGTGGCACGCCTGGCCGGGCCGGACCAGCGGCTTCGGCGGGCAGACAGCCCCGGATCTGCCGACGCAGCCCCTACGCCGGGCCACAGCCGCGGCGCTGCCGCGGAGGGACCGGAAGGATCCGGCGCCGGGCAGATCATTGCGGTGTGGGGCCCGGCCGGATCGCCGGGGCGGACCATGCTCGCTGCCAACATGGCGGCCGAACTCGCTGCCGAGGGAAAATCGGTGTTGCTGGTGGATGCGGACAGCTACGGTGCCAGCGTCGCAGCCATGCTTGGACTCCTGGACGAAGCCGCAGGTCTAGCCCAGGCCTGCCGCCTGGCGGACCAGGGCCTCCTTGACGCCGAAGCCCTGCTCCGGATCGCCGCGCCTGTGGTGACCAGGACGGGAACCTTTCAGGTGCTGACCGGAATCACCCGGGCGGACCGCTGGACTGAACTTCGCGCCGCGGCGCTGTCCCTCGTCCTGGCGCGCGCCCGGCAGGTCGTGGACGTCACCGTCGTCGATACAGGTTTCTGCCTCGAAAGCGATGAAGAGCTGAGTTTCGACACGACGGCGCCCCGCCGGAACGCCGCGACGCTGAGGAGCCTTGAACTGGCGGACACCGTGTTCGCCGTCGGAACCGCTGATTCGATCGGCGTCCCGCGGCTGGTCCGGGGTCTGGCCGAACTTGAACTGGCCGTCCCGCAGGCGTCCCCGCGCGTGGTGCTGAACAAGGTCCGTCAGTCCGCCGTGGGGCGCTCCCCGGAGCGGCAACTGCGCGACGCCTGGGAGCGGTACGGCCCGACCGCCCCGCTGCTGGCGTTCCTCCCGGCTGATCCGGTCTCGAGTGATGCGGCCCTGCTCTCCGGCTCGCTGCTGCTGGAGGCTGCGCCGGATTCCCCGCTGCGGGAGGGCATCGCCGCGTTGGTTTGTGCACCCGTCCAGCAAAACCGCCGATCCTCTGTATTTTCAACCACAGCAAAGCGCCGGCTAAGGAGCTAGGCTCGCCATGAGGGCCGCAACGAAGCGGCCATGAACTTTCTTGATGGAGGCGTTTGTCGATGTCGTCTGGGTCCAGTGTGGAGGATCAACCCGTTTCGATCGGTGCCGGAGAAGGCTACCTGCGGGACTACTATGAGCACATCGCCGGGGAAGACGCCCGGGCTTATCCCGAGGAGTTGCTCGCGGCACGGGCGCAGACGCACCGCCAAACGGCGGAGCACCGCTTGCCGGGCAACGCCAACATCACCATCTCCGACGAAGCCGACCGCAGCGTCGTCTACATCGTCACTGACGACATGCCCTTCCTTGTTGACTCGGTCAACGCCGAGCTGGTCCGGCAGCACGCCCCCATCCGCCTGGTGCTGCATCCGCTGTTCGTCGTGACCCGCAACCGTGAGAGCGGGGAGCTGGTCCGGGTCGCACGGGTCCCTTCGCACCTGGGCATCTCCAGCGGCGATACGGCAGCGATGCCCAACCTGTCGCACCTGATCGCCCAGGGCGACAACGCCTCCCACATGGAGTCCTGGATCGCTGTCGAGATCGACCGCGTCGACGACGCGAAGCGCGCGGCGCTGACCGAGGGCATCGGCCGGGTGCTCGCCGACGTGCGCGCCGCCGTCGAGGACTGGCCCAAGATGCGGAACCGGGCCATCCAGATTGCCGGGGACCTGGACAAGCTCGCCAATCCCGCGCAGATCGCCGAACTCCGTCAGGCCGAGGAACTGCTGCGCTGGCTGGGCGACGGGAACTTCACCTTCCTCGGTTACCGCGAATACGAACTCAAGAACAGATCCGGCGAGGATGTCCTGGAACCCCGGGTGGAGAGCGGGCTGGGGCTGCTGCGCGAAAGTGCCGGCACACCGCACCAGATCCAGCACCTCACGGAGACCGGCCGCAAGAAGGCACGCGAAAAGCGCGCGCTTGTCATCACCAAGGCCAACTCACGCTCCACTGTGCACCGCTCCGCGTACCTGGACTACATCGGCGTCAAGAGCTTCGATGCGGCCGGCAACGTCAACGGCGAACGACGTTTCATCGGACTCTTCGCCACCACCGCGTACGCCGGATCCGTGCGTGACATCCCGGTGGTCCGGGAGAAGGTCGCCGCAGTCCTGCGCGATGCCGGCTTCCCGCCGGATTCACACTCCGGCAAGGACCTGCTGGGCATCCTCGAAACCTACCCCCGCGGCGAGCTCTTCCAGATCGAAATCCCCGACCTCGCCGCCATTGCCACCGGCATCCAGCGGCTCCAGGAACGCCGCCGGACCCGGCTGTTCCTGCGGCCGGACATCTACGGCCGCTTTATGTCCGCGCTCGTCTACCTTCCGCGCGACCGGTACACGACCAACGTGCGTTTGCGCATCGAGCAGGAACTGCGCCAGACCTTCGACGCCGTGTCCATCGACTACGAGGCGCGGATGACCGAATCCGCCCTGGCGCGGCTCTTCTTCCGGATCCGGCTTCCGAAGAACGCCGATGTCAGCAACGTCAACACCGATGATCTCGAAAAGCGGCTGGTCCGCGCGGCCCGCTCGTGGAGCGAAGGCATCGCCGAGGTTTTGCGCGCCCGCGCCGACGGCGCCGGAGGCAGCCAGGAAAACCGCGCCAAGGAGCTTGCCGCGGTGTGGGCCGAGGCCTTCCCGGCGAGCTACCGCGTCGACTACGAGGTGGAGGATGCCCTGGAGGACATCGCCCGCTTCGAAAAGCACGGAGCCGTCGCCGCCCGGTCCGGGGAGACCGCCAAGGAACAGGCCGGTGTCCACGTCTACCTCCCCAACGGCGCCGGCGCGACGCTTGAAGAGGACGCCCGCGTCAAGCTCTACATGCTCGAGCCCCAGAGCCTGAGCCAGATCCTGCCGTACTTCCACAACCTGGGCCTGGAAGTCCTGGACGAGCGCCCGTTCGAGATCGAAACAGCCGACCACCGGGACTTCTTCCTCTACGACCTGGGCCTGAAGTACCCGGCAGGGGTGGACCCGCTCAAGACCGGGCAGCTGCTCGCGGACTCCTTCGGGGCCGCGGTGTCCGGTGCGGTGGAATCGGACAGCTTCGACCGGCTGGCCCTGCGCGAGGGAATGCACTGGCGCCAGGTCGTCGTGCTGCGCGCCTATGCCAAGTACATGCGGCAGATGGGCAACACCAACTCCTACGGATTCCTGGCCGACACCCTGCTGGCCAACCCGGATGTCACCCGCGGACTCAGCGCCCTGTTCGAAGCCCGCTTCGATCCCGCGCTGGACGGGGAGTCGCGCCGGATCAGGCAGGAGGAGGTCCTCGCCGGACTGGACAGCGCGATCGAACAGGTCGCGACCCTCGACGCCGACCGGGTGCTGCGGACCTTCAAGAACCTGATCCTGGCGACGCTTCGGACCAACTATTACCAGAACAAACCGCACCTCAGTTTCAAGCTGAACCCGTCCGCCATGGAGGGCCTGCCGTTCCCGAGGCCGATGTTCGAGATCTGGGTCTACTCGCCCCGGGTCGAGGGGGTGCACCTGCGCTTCGGCAAGGTCGCCCGCGGGGGGCTGCGCTGGTCGGACCGGCGCGAGGATTTCCGCACGGAGATCCTTGGCCTGGTCAAGGCCCAGACGGTCAAGAACGCCGTGATTGTGCCCACCGGCGCCAAGGGCGGGTTCTACGCCAAGCAGCTCCCGGACCCGGCGGCAGACCGCACCGCATGGATGGCGGAGGGCATCGAAAGCTACAAGACCTTCATCCGCGGACTCCTGGACATCACCGACAACCTCGTCACGACGCCGGAGGGCGAGCAGTTGGTGCCGCCGGCCGACGTCGTACGGCACGACGACGCGGATTCCTACCTCGTCGTTGCGGCCGACAAGGGAACGGCCTCCTTCTCCGACATCGCCAACGGCCTTGCCGCGGAATACGGTTTCTGGCTCGGCGATGCCTTCGCCTCCGGCGGCTCCGTCGGCTACGACCACAAGGCCATGGGGATCACCGCCCGCGGTGCCTGGGAATCCGTCAAGCGCCACTTCAGCGAGCTGGACCTGGACACGCAGTCCGAGCCGTTCACGGTCGTCGGCGTCGGCGACATGTCCGGTGACGTGTTCGGCAACGGCATGCAGTTGTCCCGGCACATCCGGCTGCTGGCGGCCTTTGACCACCGGCACATCTTCCTCGATCCCACCCCGGACGAGACCGTCTCCTTCGCCGAGCGCCAGCGGCTCTTCGCGCTGCCCCGTTCCTCCTGGGACGACTACAACAAGTCAATGATCAGCGAGGGCGGCGGTGTGTTTGCCCGCCAGGCCAAGTCCATCCCGGTCTCGGACCAGGTCAGGTCCGCGCTCGGACTGCCCGACGGGACCACCCGGCTCAGCCCGCCCGAACTGCTGCGCGCGATCCTGCTCGCCCCGGCCGACCTGCTGTACAACGGCGGAATCGGCACCTACGTCAAGGCCAGCACCGAAACCAACGCCGAGGTCGGCGACAAGGCCAATGATTCCATCCGCGTCGACGGCCGCGACCTGCGCGTGAAGGTGGTCGGTGAGGGCGGAAACCTGGGCATGACGCAGCATGGCCGGATTGAGGCCGCCCTCCAGGGCGTCATCCTGAACACCGATGCGATTGACAACTCCGCCGGGGTGGACTGCTCCGACCACGAGGTCAACATCAAGATCTTCGTGGACCGGATGGTTGCCGCAGGGAAACTGGATCCGGCGGAGCGTTCGGAGTTCCTGGCATCGATGACCGACGAGGTCGGCCGCCTCGTGCTGGAGGACAACATCGACCAGAACATCCTGCTGCTCAATGACCGGATGCGGGTTTCCGAATGGAGTCCCAGCTACGAACGCCTGATGGACTGGCTGGAGAAGTCCGCCGATCTGAAGCGCGATCTGGAGGCCCTGCCGACCACGGAGACACTGCGCGAGCGGCTGGAACAGGGCCAGGGCCTGACCTCGCCGGAGTTGTCGGTGCTGGCGGCCTACGCCAAGATCGAGCTCGCCTCGGCACTGCGGGACAGCGACCTGTCCGAGGACCCCTGGTTCCGGCAGACCCTGCGGGCCTACTTCCCGCAGCAGCTGCGTGACAGGTTCGACGCCGAGCTGGACACCCATCCGCTGCGGCGAGAAATCATCGCCACGGTGGTGGCGAACGACATGATCAACATGGGCGGCATCACGTTCGCGTTCCGCGCCATGGAAGAGACCTCGGCCACCGAGGCCGCCGTCGCCAAGGCCTTCGTGGCGCTCCGCGAAGTCTACGAACTGGACATCATGGTCGGGGAACTCAATGAGCTGCCCGCGTCCTTCCCCACGGAGCACTGGAGCACCGTGCACCTGGACATCCGCCGGCTGCTGGACCGGGCCGTGCGCTGGGTCCTGGGCCAGGGCAACGCCTCACGGCCCATTGCTGAGGTCGTTGGCGAGTTCAAGCCGCTGATGGATCCCATGCGGGCACGACTGCTGGACTACCTGCGCGGCGACGACCGTGCCCGTGTGGCTGAATGGCTCGAGAAGGCGCGCGGCTGGGAACTGCCCGAGGACCTGGCCCACCGCTGGGCGGAACTGTTCGAGAGCTTCGTGCTGCTCGATATTGCCAAGATCGTCCACGCCAGCCCGGAACCCGTGGAGACCATCGCCCATGTCTATTACACGGTGTTCAACCGCTTCCACGCCGACTCGCTGCTCGAACGCATCACCAACCTGCCCCGGAGGGACCGCTGGCAGGCCCTGGCCCGGGCGGCCCTCCGCGACGACCTCTACTCGACGGTCTCGGATATGACGACGGCGGTGCTGGAGGCAACGCCCCCGGAAATGCCGGCGGAGGACCGGCTGCTTGCCTGGGAGAGCCAGAATGTCGAGCAGCTGGACCGGGCGAGGAGCATGTTTGACGAGGTGAACGCCCTTGAGGCCGATGACATGGCCTCGCTGTCGGTAGCATTGAGGCTCCTGAGGTCAATCGTTCGACGCTAGGCACCTGCCGGCGTCGCAAATGGAGGTGCAGTGGCAATCTTTACGGACCCCATCAGGGAGCATGCTGATTTCGGGCCGGGGGATGCCGAGTGGCTGCACCTCCTCGTCGGCGACTGGCAGATGGTCGCGGACCTGGCCTTCGCGGACCTCGCGCTGTGGTTTCCGCACCCTGAGTTCGGCTACGTGGCGCTGGCCCACGTCCGGCCCTCCACCACGCATACGGTGTTCCACGCCGACTTCGTGGGGGAGGGGATCAGATCGGATCTGCAGCCGCTGGTCGAGGCGGCGTGGGAGAGCCGTACCATCGAGCGCTCCAACGAGACCAACTGGAGCAGCGACATGGCCCTGCGGGTCGAGGCCGTGCCGATGGTCCGGAACGGCCGGACGCTGGCGATCGTCACGTCCCACATGGACCTGTCCAGCTCCCGGATGCCCTCGCGGCTGGAGCTGACCTACCGGCAATGCGCCTATGATCTGCTGCGGATGGGGACGCTGGGACTGTGGCCGGATTTCGCCTCGCCCACCGGGTCCCGCCGTGGCGCGCCCCGCGTCGGCGACGGCCTGATCAGGCTCGATGCCGAAGGCATCGTCCAGTACGCGAGCCCCAACGGTGTCTCGGCGTTCCGCCGGCTCGGCGACGGCGAGTCCCTCGAGGGCAGGAGCCTGGCCGAGGTGACCGCGGGCCTGCTCAAGGACCGCCGCATGGTGGACGAGACACTGCCGCTGGTCGTCACAGGACGCATGCCGTGGCGCAGTGAAATCGAGTCCCGCGGGGTCAGCCTGTCATTGCGGTCGATTCCCCTGCGCGACGCGCAGCAGCGCTTTGGTGCCCTGGTGCTCTGCCGGGACGTCTCCGAGTTGCGGCGGCGGGAGTTGGAACTCGTGACGAAGGACGCCACCATCCGCGAGATCCACCACCGGGTGAAGAACAACCTGCAGACGGTGGCTGCGCTGCTGCGGATGCAATCGCGGCGCATGGTCAGCGACGAGGCCAAGCAGGGACTCGAGCAGGCGATGCGACGCGTGGCCACGATCGCCCTCGTGCATGAGACGCTGTCGCAGGGCCTGACCCAGAGTGTCGACTTTGATGAGCTTATCGGCCGGCAGTTCCGGCTCTCGGCCGAGGTGGCGTCCCCGTCGCAGCATGTGAAGACGGAGCGCTCCGGACTCTTCGGCGAGCTGCCGAGCGACTTTGCCACACCGCTGGCCCTGGTGATCAACGAGTTGGTAACGAACGCCGTCGAACACGGACTGGAGGGCCGGACCGGTACCGTCTGGCTGACCGCGGACCGTTCCGAAAGCGAGGACGGCGAGGAGCTGCTCACCGTGACGGTGACGGACGACGGCGTCGGCATCCCGGCTGCCCCCTACGTGGAGGGACTTGGCCTGCAGATCGTGCGCACCCTGGTGACTAGCGAATTGGGCGGCAGCATCCAGTGGAAGGCCAGGGAGGGCGGCGGAACGGCTGTCCAGATTGTCTTGAGCCTGGCCAAAAGATAGCCCGCGGCCGGACCGCCGGTGGAATCCTTCGGTCGGCCCGGCCGGCAAGGCTGGCGCCGGCTTAACGGACAATGGCCGCAGACGGAGGTCTGCGGCCATTGCTGTCCTGTCGCTAAAAGCGGATCGCCGGCGGGCCGGCTTCAGGAACCTGGGGTCAGGAGGCGCGGCGGGCGCGGGCCGCGCGGCGCTTCAGGGCGCGGCGCTCGTCCTCGCTCATACCGCCCCAGACGCCGGCGTCCTGCCCGGATTCAAGTGCCCACTGCAGGCAGGTGTCGACAACGGGGCATCGACGGCAAACACTTTTGGCTTCCTCGATCTGCAGGAGGGCAGGGCCGGTGTTTCCTACGGGGAAGAACAGCTCCGGGTCCTTGTCAAGGCACGCTGCGCGGTTACGCCAATCCATGCTGATCAGTCACTCCATTTCCTGGGAACTCGTCAAAAGCCCTTGTGAAATTATTCACTAGAGGCTTCATAAGGAAGGGGGCCTCTGGGGCCCCCTAGGTCATCTGGATTAAGCGTGTCATGTTAACGCTGCGTAAACAAGAGGTACCCGGCCGCAAAATACCCTGACATGGTGAGCGATGCATCACATTGGCTCGCGGTGGCCTCACATTTGGCCCACTATGTCCGGTACTGTGCCAGTGTGTCAAGAGCCCCTGAAGACCCCTCCGAACTTGCCGGTAACAGCGACGCCGAGCCCGCCGGGATCCCGGCAGGCGGCGCCGGGACCGGCGCTCCCGCACGGCCCGCAGGCATCCTGGTGATTGCGATCATCGTGGCCCTGGAGGCGACCGCGCTGTTCATGGCAGCCCTCTGGTACGGAAGCCAACTGCTGACCGGCGCCCCGGTGCTCTCCTTCTGGGGGGCGGTGTTCACGCTGGGGCTCCTGCTGGCCTTCTCCGCCTGGCTCTATGCGGTGGCCACCTTCCTGTTCCGCGGCTACCGGTGGCCGCGCGCCGGCGCCCTGGTGGCGCAACTCCTCACGCTGACGATCGGCTTTCCAACACTGTCGGGCGGATACCCGCTGGCGGGCCTGGCCATGCTGGTGCCGGCGGTTCTCGCCATTATTCTGCTCTTCGACAAGCGTGTCATCGCGTTCGCTTCACGCGTCGGAGGGGCACCGCCCGCCCTGTAGCCGCCCTGCAGCCGATCCTGCAGCCGGTCCTGCAGCGGGGCTCCGCAGCCGGCGCTTACGGTCTTCTGCCGTTGGAGGGTGCGGCCGGATCGAACGCCACCTGCAGGGCCCGTGCCCGCCCGTCCGAAATCAGGACAGCCCGGCCCGGGGGAGGGTTCTGCTCAAGTTCGAACCTGACTCCGAACACGTCTCCGTCCATCGAGGCCCGCGGGGCCATCAGCACGCCCCGTCCCGGGCCCGCCGCACTCTGAACCAGCGGCACCCGTAGCCGAAGCCCCGGGCTGAAGCCCGCCGTCAGCACCACCCGCCAGCCGAGGGTGTTGAGCAGGAGCAGCCGGTTGCCGGTTTCGGGCGACTGCAGATCGAGGTCGTCCGCCAGGAGTATCGCCGCCGGGTCCAGGGCGCCGGCGAGCGCAGCGTCATGGGTCCCGGCCCACCAGCGCTCCGGATCCCGTGCCGCCGGGCCCCGAAGCCAGCCTGCGGCGGGATTGAGGCCCGGCAGGGCCGCCAGCAGTGAGGTCTTCCCGGAGGCGTGGCCACCGAGGACGGCCAGGACAGCCCCGGGAGGCAGCGGGACGTACGCCGGACGGAGTTCATCGCCTTCGACCCCGAGGCACAGATGCCCTGGCGGCGGAGCCGGCTCCGCTGCGGCGCGGGACTGGACCTCCGCGACCGTCACCTTCACGGGAAGGGGCTCGACGCGGAAAGGCCGGGTCCGGGCGGCCTGGCCGGGCCCGCCCCGGACAGCGGGGGGGCGGGGTTCGAAGAGCTGTCCCACGTGGCCGGACGGAGAGGTTGCGGCGGATACCGGGCCGAACACCACCACCCGGCCGGCACCGGCCTCGATGACAGGCAGCCGGGGCCAGGCGAGCCGCCCGTCTTCCGTCGAGCCGGCGGGCAGGAAGATCCGGTTGGGAACGGCAGCAAAGAACCGTGCGGTGACGAGCTCGCGTTCACCCGCAACCACCACGGTGATCCCCGCCCGTGCGCCGTCGCGGACGATGTCCTGGACCAGATCTTCGGCCCATGCCAGCGGGCCGGCCCGAAACGCAGACACCCAGGACCCCCAACCGCACAGCGCGAGGACGACGGCAGGCGCGTCAGCCGCGCGGCCGGTGCCCAACCTCCGGACCATCTCTTCGGAGATGCGCTCCAGCACCCGCACGGACCGGCGAAGCTCGTGCAGTCCCACGACCGCCCCGGCTCTGGGGTGGGTCACCGCTGCGCTGAAGGAACCGGCGGCATCCAGAAGGTACACATGCGTTTCGTCATCGCGGGTGAGAAGCTGATCCATGATGAGCCCCAGGGCAGCGTCGGCACCACCGGCGAGGCCCGGGACCAGGCCAAGGTGGCCGTGCGTGCCCGGATCCCAGCCGAACTCCCTCACGCGTTGTTCCTCGGGAAGGTCCAGCAGACCCAGCCTGATCCCGCTGCGGTTCCCGTCAGCGGGGAACGGCACATGCCGGGGGAGGGGCGCTGCGACAGGACGGCGCGGCGTCGGACTGCCGGCCGCCGCGCAGGCTGCGGACACCGCTTCCGCCAACCGGGCCACCGCCAGGGACGGTGGTGCCGTGCCGCCGCCCTCCAGGCCCGGGGAGCCGGCGGGTGCCGGGCGGGTGAGGAGTTCCATTGCCTCCGTCACGGTCGGGCTGGGGGCCGTCTCGGGAACGGGTGAGACGAGTGTGGCCGTCTGGAACTCCTCCGGCGCTTCGTTTCCGCGGACGAGGTAGGCGCGTCCCGGACTCGTGACCGGGATGGAGGCCGCCAGCCGGGAGTTGATGATGTCCAGGGATTCCAGCTCGGATTGAACCCGCAACGCGATGCAGCTGGTCACGTTCGCGCGGATATCCGCGGAAACGGCCCCCTGGGGACGCTGGGTTGCCATGACCAGGTGGATCCCCAGTGAGCGGCCGATGGCAGCTATCCGCATGAGCTCGGCCAGCGCATCAGGCGCCTCGTCAACCAGCATCCTGAATTCATCAATGATGAGGACCAGATGGGGCAGCGGAGACCCGTGCGGAGCCAGTGCCTCGTAGGCCGTGAGATCGGCGGCCCGGTGCGAGGCGAGGAGTACTTCGCGGCGGCGGACTTCGGCCTCCAGGGACACCAGGGTGCGTGCCACCTCACCAAGGTCGAGATCCGTCAGGAGCCCGACGCAGTGGGCCAGGCCGGCCAGCGGCCGCAGACCGGATCCGCCCTTGAAATCGATGAACAGCAGGTTGAGGCGGTCAGGGGGATGCGCGGCCGCTAACGCCGCCGCGAGGGTCCGGAGGAACTCCGATTTGCCGGATCCGGTGGTGCCCGCCACCAAAAAATGGGGACCGTCCACCTGGAGATCCAGACACAGGGGGCCGGACCGTCCCATGCCGACCAGGACGGGAAGGCCACGCACGGCTGCGGACCCGGCCCAACGAGAGGCTACGTCCTCCGCGGAGACCGGAAGCAGCCCGAGCAGTGAACAGGCCTCGGGGATGCCCGTATCGGGAGCTGACGCACAGGCCCGCGCCCCCAGCCGGCGGCAGTTGCGGTCGAAGACACCGGCGGGAACAAGATCCGGAGTGAACTCCAGCGGCAAGCCCGCTGCTGATAGCCACGCGGTGCGCTCAGTGAGAACGAGCGCCGCACCGGCCGCAGGGGCCGGATCGCCGGCGCAGTCGATCACCTGCCAGCCATGGCTGAGCGCCGCGGAGCGCAGCCCGGCCGTTCGAAGCCCAACGACGATGATCAGGACCCCGCGCTCATAGTCCCGGCCCGGGCCGGCTGCCAGGGTCTCCAGCGTGGACGCCTCATACGCGGAGAGAATTGTGGCCGGCAGGAAACGCGCGGCGAGAAGCGGCGGGGTGGGGCCGTGAATCAGGATCCTGGTCCGCCGGGCCGCGGGATAGCCGGCAAGCTGCAAGACGAAGGACCTGACCAGGCCGGCCACCGCCGGTTCCGGGCCACGCAGAGTCGTCACCGCCGCCGCGGGATCAAGGGTCACCGGCATCCTGCCGAGCATCGGTGGCCGGAATCCGGGATCAGGCGGGTCCAGCCGGATATTGGCGCGTTGCTGTGCCTGTCCGAGCCGCAACCAGACCGGGCCCGTGGTGGCAGCAACCTTCGGAGGGCCGGGATCCGCGGATGCAACGCCCAGTGACAGCTCACCGGCGGATGGTGCGGCCCTCCGCCGTCGTTCCGTGTCCTCATGCGCTGCCGCGGCGACGGCGGCCTTCAGTTCGCGGCGCTGCCTCCTGCCCGCGGCGACGGGGACGAGAATCGAAACGGCGGACACGGCTGTGAAAGCCAGGAAGATCCACATTCCGGTCAGGATGGCCAGCCCGACTCCGATGGCCAGCGGCAGTGTCGCGGCCAGCAGGAGCGTAACCCTGTTGCTGTGCGCCGCCGGGTTGCTGATCACCAATGGTGCCGTGACGTCGGACCCGGCGGCGGCCAGACTGCCGGGATCCAGGGTGCCCGGGTCCAGGGTGCCCGGGTCCCGGGTGCTGCCGAAAGCAAGGGACATCGACGAGCCGCCGCACTGGATCGATGAATCCGTGGAGACGACCGCCGCCCGGATCCTCTTCCCGTCGACCCTGACCCCGTTGGCACTCCCGAGATCGAGGAGGGTGACGGCGGAATCAGTCACGTCCAGCTGCGCATGTTCGCGGGACAACTCGGCATCCGGAATGACGATCCCGGTTCCGCTGCGGCCGATCCGGAACCGTCCGCGCCGCAATGGAAAGACCAGTCCGGCGCCCGGCCCGCTGTGCACGGCCAGTGCGAGCGGTGCCATCTTCCGGGCGGTGGCCGGGGCAGCGCCGTCCACCAGAACGGCACCCTGGACGAGGGGGGCCTGGCCGACCGTCAACGTGGCCACCGGCACCAGGCCCACTGACAGCGTCCCGGTGCCGTAGCGCCGGGAGATCGCGGCCTGGAGATCCGTGCCGGGGCACCCTGCAGGCAGCTCGATGGCCAGTTCCACCGGTCCGGAGCGGTGGACGGACCCCGGAGCCGCAACCAGGGTGCAGTGCAGCATCATCGGAGAAGAGTCCTTTCCCGAGGCGTCGTTTGGATCCCACGGTAGGCGCGGTTTCCCTGCCGCGGGGTGGAGAAATCCGCTATGTGGAAAGGCGTGCTCACCTCGGCAAACCGTCGGAGGAGGGGGCTGTTGGCTGGCCCGCCCGCGGGCTGCGATTCGCTGGTTCCCGCACTGTCTCGGGTAGGCTGGTGCAGCAGACAATGCACGACGTTGTGCTGCCCCCATTCGAACCAGGAGATTTTGTGACCGCTGACCTCGTCATCGTAGGGTCAGGCTTCTTTGGCCTGACAATCGCAGAACGGGCCGCTGCTGAGCTGGGCTTGAAGGTCGTCGTCATCGACCGCCGCCACCACATCGGGGGCAACGCTTACAGCGAGAAGGACAAGCAGACCGGAATTGAGGTCCACCGCTACGGGGCGCACCTCTTCCACACTTCAAACGAGCGCGTCTGGGAGTACGTGAACCGCTTCACGACGTTCACCAACTACGTGCATAAGGTGTACGGCGTCCACAAGGGCGAGGTCTATTCCCTGCCGATCAACCTGGCCACGATCAACCAGTTCTTCCGGGCGAACCTGACCCCGGGCCAGGCGCAGGAACTGATCAAGGAACAGGCCGGGGAACTTGCGGGGACCGACCCGCAGAACCTGAATGACAAGGGTATCCAGCTCATCGGGCGGCCGCTGTATGAGGCGTTTATCAAGCACTACACCGGCAAGCAGTGGCAGACCGATCCCAAGGACCTGCCCGCGGGCATCATTTCGCGGCTCCCGGTGCGCTACAACTACGACAACCGCTACTTCAACGACAAGTACGAGGGTCTGCCGACCAACGGCTACACCGCGTGGATCGAGAAGATGGCGGAACACCCGAACATCGAGGTCCGGCTCAATACGGATTTCTTCGACGAGTCGCACGAGTACAGCAAGAATAAAGTCGTTGGCAACATCCCGGTCATCTACACGGGCCCCGTCGACCGTTACTTCGATTTCGCCGAGGGTGACCTCTCCTGGCGCACCATCGACTTCGAAGAAGAAGTGCTCGACGTCGGCGACTTTCAGGGGACGTCGGTGGTCAACTACAACGACGCCGATGTGGCCTATACGCGCATTATCGAGCCACGCCACTTCCATCCGGAGCGCGACTACCAGACGGGAAAAACCGTCGTCATGCGCGAATTCTCCCGGGCCGCCGAAAAGGGCGACGAACCCTACTACCCGATCAACACCGCCGCGGACCGGGAACGCCTGCTCAAGTACCGCGACCTGGCGGCGGCTGAGAAGGACGTTTTGTTCGGCGGACGCCTTGGCACCTACAAGTACCTCGACATGCATATGGCCATCGGGTCCGCCCTGACGATGTTCGACAACCAGATCCGCCCGCATTTCGAAGGCGGCGCCGAGATAGAAAGTGGAGGTGTTGACGCGTGAGCGCAGAATTGCTGGCTGCGCCGGACCAGGGTGGCGGGCTGTTCGATGTATTCCGGCATCGTGCCCTGCTGCGACTGATCATCCGCAAAGAGCTCAAAGTCCGGTACCGCAGTTCAGTCCTGGGCCTGCTGTGGTCCTACGTCAAGCCTGGGGTGCAATTCGTTGTCTTCTATTTCGCACTCGGGGTTTTCCTTGGGCTGAACAAGCAACCGAATTTTGTTGTCTACATGTTTTCGGGAATTATTGTCATTAACTACTTTTCGGAGGCATTCGGCCAGGCAACACGATCTGTCGTTGCCAATGGGGCGCTGGTCAAAAAGATCTATTTGCCGCGGGAGCTTTTTCCTGTGGCATCCTTGTGGGTTGCAGTAGTCCACTTCCTGCCACAGCTTTTGATCCTGCTGGCAGCGTGCTTCTTCTTCGGCTGGGCTCCTACTCCCGTTCAACTCGTGGGTGCTGTGGGCGCCTTTGTGATGGTCACCGTGCTGTCGCTGGGGCTGGGGCTGCTCTTCGCGGCCGCCAATGTCATGTTCCGCGATTCCGAGAACATTGTGGATCTCATGCTCATGATGGCAACGTGGCTGTCCCCCGTGCTTTACCCTTGGTACCTGGTGCGAGACACGCTCGGCGACACGTTCTACTTCTTCTACCAACTCAACCCAATAACGATCGCGGTCGAGATTTTCCATGCCGCCTTCTGGGCCCCCACGGCGGCCGTTCAGGCTTCGCCGGAAGGGGCGAGGCTCCCAGAGCATTTGCTGTCGCTTTGGCTCCCGGTTGGTTTGTTGATCTCTCTCTCTATCCTGGTCTTGGGGCAGACAGTGTTTCGTCGCCTTGAGGGCAGATTTGCGCAGGAGCTGTAATGAGTAACGCGGCAATAGTTGTTGAAAACGTCTCAAAACGATTCAATTTTCGCCACACCCGCTCCCTGAAAGAGACCGTAGTCTGGCTGTTCAAGGGTCGCCGTGGAGACCTCTCATCCTCTTTCATGGCCTTGGACGGCATCGATCTGAGGGTGGATGTGGGTGAATCGGTCGCATTGCTGGGCTTTAACGGATCGGGGAAGTCAACTCTGCTCAAGCTGATTTCCGGCGTCATGAGTTCGGACTCGGGGAGCATTCGCACGCGAGGCAAGGTCGCCGGGCTGATCGAAGTCGGTGCAGGATTCCACCCGGATCTCACGGGGCGGGAAAACGTCTACCTCAATGGCGTGATCCTGGGCATGACGGAGCAGGAAACTACCGACCGATTTGACGAGATCGTTGAATTTTCGGAGATCGGTAAATTTATCGATACCGAAGTGAAGTTCTACTCTTCGGGTATGTTCCTGCGTTTGGCTTTTTCAGTCGCCGTGCACACCAAGCCTGATGTCTTTTTGATCGATGAAATTCTTTCTGTCGGTGATGAGCCGTTTCAGAAAAAATGCCTTGCGCGCATTCAGGAACTTCGGGAGTCAGGCTGCACACTCGTGGTTGTGAGCCACGACCTCGATATGGTGAGCAAGGTCTGCGATCGGGGAGTGGTGCTCCGCCACGGAACCAAGGTCGCTGACGGTCCAATTATCGAAGCCGTTCGTCTTTTGCGGGAAAACTAGTGGAGCCACTACGGATGGATACGATGACAGCGGAAAATTCACTGAACAAGGCCCGAAGGCTATTCGACATCGTCGACGACGGAGGATCCGGTCTGGCTGGCGGCGAGGGGCGCTTGTCCGAACGCGAAGTTGGCCTGCTCACCGGAGCCCTGAATTATCACTCCTTGGTCCGGCCTGGGCGCGATTTGAAGGCGCTCGTCCTACGAGCCCCCGACGGCCAGTCTCCAAACCTGACGGGCGAGGCGTGCCACCAGTTGGAGTGGAAGTCCGACCGGGCTGTCCTCTGTTCCGTTACCGTCCGCAGCACAGTCGCTTCGAGCACTCCCGGCAAAGCCGCAGTTGTTCCGCTCGTCATTGACCTGGGCGGGGAACGCTCAGAGGGCGGAACGAGCTATTATGATCGCGCCGGGCTCAAGGGCAAGATATTCAAGCGTGCGAGGTTCGGCGCTCCGGTGGCGTTCGATGCACTCCGGCAGGGCCTGACGGATGTCTACGAAAAACGGGTCGTCCCTAAACGCCGGGCGCAGCAGATGCCCGCACCTCAGCTGACGACAGCCACTGTCTGGCCTTCGGACGAGCGGAGACAGCCTGCGATCATCTTCGGACTGCACTGGCTCGAAATGGGCGGCGCAGAGCGTTGGGCCCTGGAGTCTATCGCCCTGGCCAAGGAGGCAGGCTTCCTGCCGATCGTGCTGACCGACAGGGACTCGTCCCATCCATGGATCGGTCGTCCGGAACTCGACGGCGCCCTGGTGTTGCCGCTGAGCTTCCCCCTGCCCCGGGGCGAGGAAGCGGACCTGCTCCTGACTCTGTTGTCTGAGTTCTCCGTCCGAGGCATTCACGTCCACCACAACGGTTGGCTTTACCACCGCCTCGCGTGGTTCAAAGCCATGGACCCGTCCGTCCACATCGCCGACACCCTGCACATTCTTGAGTGGCGCACCGGCGGCTTCGTCGAAGTGTCTGTCAAGCTCTCCAACTTGATCGACGTCCACCATGTCATTTCCCCCCAGCTCCGGGATTACCTGACGCTCCTGCGGGATGTGCCGAAGAGCCGAGTGTCACTGGCACCCCTGTACGGGCTGTCGGATGAAACTGCGGTGCCGACCAGCGACGCCGGACCCGGCCGGCCGTTTACGGTCTCGTTCATCGGCCGCCTAAGCCAGCAGAAGCGTCCGTACCTCTTCCTGCGATACGCTGCCGCCCTCAAAAAATCCGTTGGGGACGACGTTAGGTTCATCGTCCACGGAGACGGCGCACTCTCGGATGAGACCGCTAGTCTCGTGAACCGATACGGTCTGAACGGCAGCGTTGAACTACGCCGCCCGCCGCAGCCGGTGGACGACACCCTGGCTGACTCGGATCTGCTGGTCATCTCCTCGGACAACGAGGGGCTGACCCTGACGACTTTCGAGGCGACGGCAATGAACGTTGCGGTGATGTCGACCGACGTCGGCTCCCAAGCATCGCTAGTCTCCAGCAAAGCGCTGCTGCCCCGCCAGCCGTTCGCCTTTATCACCGAGGCGGTGAAGCTGACCCAGGCGGTGATGTCTTCGGAAACGCTCCGCAGGGAGATCATCGACGAGCAGCAGCAGAAGATCACGGCCTTGAAGGAACTTCCTGACGCACGCGCGTGGACCAAGGCCCTCTACGAAGGATGGAAAGCATGACCGACAAAGTTGCGGCCGTCGTCGTCACTTACAACAGGGTAGACAAGCTCGGACGCGTGCTGGACTCGATCCTGGCACAGTCCCGCGGCGTCGACCGACTAATCGTGATCGACAATGCCAGCACCGACTCAACGCCGCAGCTGTTGTCCGTCTACCAGGACGACCCGCGGGTTGAAGTCGTCCGTCTGGAGACCAACACTGGTGGCGCCGGAGGCTTTGCAGCCGGAATGGAGCGGGCCTACGAACGTGGTGCGGACTGGGTCTGGATCATGGATGACGACTGCTACACGGACGAAACAGCACTCCAAACTCTCTTGGCCGGCCACGCCTCGGCCGAGAGCGAGCTGGGCTACCCGGTTCCCTACAGCTGCTCCCTGGTGCGCTACACCGACGGCTCTATTTGCGAAATGAATAACCCGGGTGCCGCCTGGGACTGGGGGCGGCTCATCGCCAGGGGCCAGAACACGGTGCTCATCACCAACTGCTCCTTCGTATCCGTCCTGATCCCGCGCCGGTCGATCGCCAAGTATGGCCTGCCGTTGGTGGAGTACTTCATCTGGTTCGATGATATGGAGTACACGCTGCGAATCAGCGCGGATGGTCCCGGAGTGCAGGTTCTGGACAGCACGGTCACGCACGACATGCCTGAGAACCGGGGGGTCAACTTTGGTGACCTGAACGGAAGCAACGCTTGGAAGTTCCACTACGGCGCTCGCAACGAGTCCTCCTATCGGTGGCATCATGACAACAAGCTCGACTGGCTGAGGTTCGTCGTGAGCACTTACGTCTGGATGCGCCGCGGCGGCGTGGGGCGCCGGCTGCAGTTCGGCGTTGCCAAAAAGGTGCTCGAGGGCATCAAGTTCAACCCGGAACCGAAACAGGTTCGCAGCGTGCTGTGAACCCCGCTTAGCGACCGGAGCAGCGGCCGTGTCTGCCGCCGGATCTCCGGGGCAGGCACGGCCGCTGCTCCGTCAGCCGTAAATGAGGGATCTTCAAGGTTCCCGGGGAAATAGGTTCGTGTTGTAGCTAGCAGAGGACTCGTGGTCCTGCTGGGATGAGTGTTACTACGCATTCAACCTGAACAGGAACCACGAGCCTTGTTAGAGTCTGTAACGGCCGAAGATGCTGCCAGCTTGATCTTCAGCCTGCCTGATTATCGCGTCCCGGGTGAAGGAACGTCGGTGCCAGCAGCCGCGGGACATCCGGGTCGCCGGCGCGGTGGTGCTTCTCTGGGACAAACGGGCTCTTCACGGTTCGCGGGGAATGGTCTGCTGAGATGATTGCTCATGCTGCCATTCGGGCTGCACTTCTCAAGAGGATACGCGATTTGTAATTGTCCGGGTTTCGGTAGCCTCGCGCGGTTCGTTTGATGTTTTTTATGGCGGTGTTGTTGGCTTCTACCTTGGCTGTGGTGGCCCCGGTGACGATGAGGACTTCGATCTCGGCCCACCAGCGGCACACGGTGCGGTAGAGCCGGTTCGCTTCGGGCAGCGCGGCCTGCGCAACCAGTTCGGCCAGGGTTGTTTTCGCGGCCGCGGCGTCGTCCAGGGAGCTTGTGCGCAGCAGGGTGCGGAGCTGTTCCTTGACCTGCCAGGCGGCCTTGAGTTTCCCGGTCGGGTCGTCGGTGTCGAAGACGCCGGCCAGGCGGTACTGCGCACGTTCGGAGAGGTTCTCTTCGGCTTTCAGCAGCAGCATCCGGTTCGCCCACGCCGGGTCCGTGGCTCTGCCCCGACGGCCCCGCACCTGTTGCGACAGGCCCTGACGGACCGAGGTGAGCATGTCGTTGGCCAGCATCGTGACGTGGAAGAGATCCACGGACACAGCGCTGCGCGGCAGCCACATCCGCAACGCTTTCCTGAACGCCGCGGACGGGTCGATCGCAACGACCTGCACCCCGAGCCGCCACTCCAGAGGCCGAGCGAAGAGCCAGTCCCCAACGCCCTTGTGGTCCCGTCCGTCCACGATGCCCAGCACCTGTCCGGTGTCCAGATCCACGATCGTGGTCATCCACGGCTCGTACCGGGTCCAGGCCTTCGTGCCAGGTCCTGGAAGAACCGCACGGACCGATACCGGCGCTCATCGATGCCCAGCATTCTGGGTGCGAGGAGGTCCACATCGGGCAGGCGGAGAGCGGCGTCACCGATGACCTGCTGGACCGGCCACCACGAGATCCCGAACGCCACGGCCGTCTCGGCCACGGCCCGCCCCGAGATCATGACCGCGTCCAACACCGTCTCCCCGAGCCGGCGCGTCGACCGGGCCCGGCGCGGGACCTGGGGGGTGGCCTCACAGAACGATTTCCGCTCGCACAAGTATTCGTCAACGAACCAGCGGCGCTTGTCCCAGAGGAGCACCACCGCGCCGGCGACCGGGATGTCCCGCAGCTGCTGGCACCGGCGTTCCTTCACCCGGGACGCGATCACCCCGCAGCTCGGGCATCCCGGCGGGAACGTGGACTCCACTGTGACATGGCGTGCCCCATCCGGGAGCTGGACGGTGCCGGTGACACGGTAATCGGGCAGGTTGAAGATCAAGCTGGCAGCATCTTCGGCCGCCACAGTAGGCTCTAACAAGGCTCGTGGTTCCTGTTCAGGTTGAATGCGTAGTAACACTCATCCCAGCAGGACCACGAATACTCTGGGAGCTACAACACGAACCTAATTCCCCGGGAACCTTGAAGAGCCGACAAACGCCGCTGGTTCTGAGACGAATACTTGTGCGGGCGGAAATCGTTCTGTGAGGCCACGCCGCAGGTCCCGCGCCGGGCACGGTCGACGCGGCGGCTACGGGAGACGGTGCTGGAGGCGGTCATCACCTCGGGGGCGGACCGTGTCCGAGACTTCCGTGGCGTTCGGGGTCTCGTGGTGGCTGGTTCAGCAGGTGCTGGGCCTGCGGGGCAAGGCCAAGGGCCCGGCGTGGGCGAACCGGATGGTGCTGACGGCAGATGAGAACCTCTCAGAACGGGGCCACCACCGGCTGGCCGGCGTGTTCGCCGCCGATGATCCGACCGGGAGCCTCCAAGCCGCCTGGCAGGTCAAGGTAGAGGCCGATAACACGGCAATCAAACACATCAAACGAACCGTGCGAGGCTACCGAAACCCCGACACCTGCAAATCGCGTATCCTCGTGAGAAGTGCCGCCCGGATGGCAGCATGAGCAATCATCTCAGCAGACCATTCCCCGGGAACCTTGAAGAGATTCCCTAACGCTTGCCAAGCCTTTTTTGGCTCTGGACTGAAGGCAGGCTGAGTGCACCGTCACCTGGTGTCTGCCGGCGACGGTGGGTGCTGTCCATCCCGGCAGGGACCAAGGCCGAGGCCCGCTGACGCCGCCGTGCTGGTGGTGGACGGGAAAGCGCCTTCGGGCCTTCGGGCCGGTCGCCAACGGTATCGGTCGTGGTGCTGGTTACCGTGTCAGGCGTGCCCGTTTCGCTTCGATCGTGTGGGACCGGGACTGGGTGCGTTGCTGGGGCGTGACGGTGTAACGGGAAGCGATGAGCTCTTTCGCCGCCCGTTTGGTCACCGGCTTCCCCTCGAGGTCACGCAGCTCATACATCTGCCCGGTGGTGAGGGTCTTCCAGGTTCTTTCGGCCAGTTTCCTGGCGACCGCGATGGTGGCCTGGGTGTGGCAGTGTCCGTGTTCGGTCATGAGCCGGTGATAGAACGCGGCCAGCTGCGGATCCATGGTCCGGGCGACGCTGCCGGCCTGGTAGAAGGCCAGACGCAGTGGTGCCGGTCCTTCCTTACTGATGGCCCTGCGGGGCTGGCTCGTCATCCCGGAGGACCAGTTCGAGGGGGTAATGCCGACGTAGTTGGCTGCTTTCTTGGCGCTGTCGAATCCGGACCCGTCACCGAAGTAGGCGCGGATGCACGGACCCGTGGCCGGGCCGACACCCGGAAGGGAGGGCACCAGCGGGTCATCGCCGTAGAGATGTTCCCACCACTGGCGTGCATGGGAACTGAAGCGTTCCACCCTGGCCCGGGACTCGGCCAGGTCGGTCAGGTGTTCGGTGACGTCGACGGCCAGCGCGTCCAGGTCCAGGTGTCCGTCCCAGAAGTCCGCCCATCCCCGGGCGGAGGCCTTGATCGCGGCGGCACGGGCAGGGGTGTCTGCGAGGTCCCTTCCAATACAGCCAGGGCTGTTAATTCGGATCCGGCGAACGCGGTCCACACATCGGGAAAGGCCCACCGTGCCAGTGACAGCAGCCGCCGCCAGTAGCGGTTGCCGTCATTGACGGCACCGGCCCGGCGGACCACAGCCCGCCGCAGAAAAACTCCCGCCCCCCCCGATATGGTGCCGGGCCGTGGTGGCCGCGTCGATACCTGCCACTGCCCGCACAAGCCCGGCGGGTTTATCCTGCTTTTGCATGATGGTTCTCCCTTGTCGCATCCAATACGTGCGATGGGACAACCCGTCGTTGCCGGTCCACCAGCCAAGTCACCAGGCCCGGGCGTCCCACCCTTGGGAGAACCTTCATGCGCTCATTCGAACGCCTGGGGCGATCTCCCTCACATGCCCGCAACTGTCCAGGAAGCGTCGGATACAGGTCCCGCGCTTGTAAGTCATCCGGTGCCTTCCCGGAGACGAAAACCGGTGCTGCGCACCGTTCTTCTCCGGCCACCAATTCCCTCAATCGGGTCTGCCTGGAAGACAGGCCGGGGGCTTCGATCTCTTTCACGGGCCATGACGCCCAGCCGAAAACCGGAACCACCCCGGCCCCTCCCAAGGCCACCGTAAATGACGACCACCCACCTCAACAGGGGGTACTTGAGGGATACAAGCCCGTAACGGTGGATCAGGACGGGGGATACAGTGCCAGCGCCTCGGTACGCTTCCGGGCGG
Source organism: Pseudarthrobacter leeuwenhoeki (assembly GCF_055412885.1). Lineage (NCBI taxonomy): Bacteria > Bacillati > Actinomycetota > Actinomycetes > Micrococcales > Micrococcaceae > Pseudarthrobacter > Pseudarthrobacter leeuwenhoeki. The sequence goes on from NZ_JBVAYY010000012.1 coordinate 142,348, forward strand.
CCAAAGTAAGGGCTCTGTCTGCAAAGCCCGCATCGCCGGTTGGTTCCGGAAGCGCAGTGCCAGCCGATGCAGAGGCGTACGTCCAGCCGGTCCCCAGATCAAGCAGCGAGCGGTGCTTTATGTCGTAGTAATTATCCAGGATTCCGATGGCAACGCCGGATGCCCCGGAGGCTGCAGCAACCATGTGCGGGTGGAACCTGGAGGTGTACCAGGACTGGCCGGGGCGCACCGGCAGCCCGTCGTTCCAGACATGGACAAACGGGACGAAGTTCTCTTCGGGGATCAGACCGTCCAACGCCTCGAACATCCGGCGGTCGGATCCCGGGATGGCCTCGACGTAGCCGACCGACATTCCCCTATCAAGGGCCGCCTCAACGACGACCCGAAGCTTGTCCGTCAGCGTTGTGAATATCTCTTCGTCGATCATGTCGCTCTGGATGCACAGCATGACGTCTTTCGCCCGCGACGCGACGATAGGGGAGCGGCTGCGCCCCAACTCGTGCGGAAGGCCGAGAAAGGCGTCATCAAGTCCTACCTCGACACCCAACATCGCGGCGCTGGCGGTGTCCCGCACACTGATGCTGGTGAAAGACGAGAGAGCTTCCTTAAGTTGGTCGCCATTTTCGGGAACGGGCATCAGGCCGAGCCCGGAGCCTAGTAGCCGGGATCCGTTGAGTTTCCCGGCCGCGATCATTCCGGAAACCAAACCTACATGATCCGGCCAGACGCCATTGATATAGCCGCCGCCCAGGATGTGTATTGACTCTGCCCGCGCCAGCGTGATTAGGGCCACGTCGTACATTGGTGTCCCGCCGTGCGTAACGACGTGGTCGACGTGCTCCCAGACACCCCGGGCCGTTTGGTTCGGAGCCTCGGCGCAGGACCGCCAGAGGGTGTTCGTGACGAGGAGATGGGGATGAATTCCGCCAAAAAGTGCGCTTGCCGTGCCGGGCTGGGGACAATCCAGCCAAACGGTCGCGTCGGGGCGCACCCGGGCCAGAAATCTCAGCCACGAGGCGACGATGAGCTCGTCGCCATAATTCGGATTTCCGCCCGAAGCCACCAGATAGATGTTCTCGGTCATCGGCCAAGGTTAACACTTAGGTTGTTCTTGACCCTATTTGCGCTGGGTTACCCCGGAGCCGATGCCAGCGTCTCGTCGTTGCCCGCCCCGAATTTTCCCTCTGGCGGTCCCGTTAGGTCCAGTCGGCTCTTTGGCACCCGGGCGGATGTGGCTGAAATAGTGAAATGCACCTATTCGTCGGCTTGGGTTGGTAAGTAATGATGCCGTAAGCTTGCGGGGGGCCGGTGTGTGCTGCCGGAGCCGAACCCGAGGAGCATAGTAGCTGTGTCAACTAGTCGAGTAGTTCAGCGGGGCGTCGCAACGGAGCCCCTGCCGGACGCGATTCGGTCCATGCCCAGCCGGACGAGGGCAAGCGGATTCCGGCACGACATCCAGGCTCTTCGTGCACTGGCTGTGTCACTCGTCGTTGTCGGACACCTCTGGCCCAACAGTCTGACTGGCGGCTACGTCGGGGTTGACGTCTTCTTCGTTATTTCCGGGTTTCTCATCACAACACATCTTTTGAAGGAGATCCTCGCTGCGGGCAGGCTCGACTTTGTTGCCTTCTATTCCAGGCGGATCAGGAGACTCCTTCCTGCAGCCTTTTTGGTTCTCATTGTGTCCCTGGTGGCATCGTTTTTTGTTTTGCCCTTCTCCCGTTGGGGCGATACTGCCCAGCAGATTGTTGCCAGTGCTTTCTACGTGGAGAACTGGGTGCTCGCGGCGAAGTCCGTCGACTACTCCGCTTCAACTGACACTGCGACAGTGGCGCAACACTTCTGGTCGCTGTCCGTGGAAGAGCAGTTCTACCTCGTCTGGCCTCTTCTGTTGGTTGCCCTCGCAGTCTTGGCACGGCAGCTCGGAATCCGCCCTCGTGCGGCTCTGGCTGGCGGGATTCTAGTGCTGTCTGGAGCGTCATTGATTTGCTCCGCATACCTCGCGGAACAAGGACGCCACGAGGCCTATTTCTACACCCCGGTGCGGCTGTGGGAATTCGGCGTCGGCGCTGCGCTGGCACTTGCTGCTCCGCACATACGAATCCCGAGGTTCGTGGCCAACGGTGCGGCGATAGCGGGGTTTGCCGGTATTGTCGGAAGCGCAGTCCTCTTCAACGATCGGACTCCCTTCCCCGGCACAGCTGCTCTGATTCCAGTTGTTGGCACGGCCTTGGTTGTCGCCGCGGGGATGTCGGGGGAAAGGCAATGGGCCAACAAGCTCACGTCGCTGGCGACCGTTCAGTTTGTCGGGAACATCTCGTACTCCCTTTACCTTTGGCACTGGCCGTTGATCGTCCTAGGACCGTTTATGTTCAATGCCGAACTGCGAACGCCTACCAAAGTCGCATTGCTTGCGGCATCAGTAGTGCTGGCGTGGGCCACCAAAGTATGGGTGGAGGACAAAGGGATCCAGCTCCGCCCAAAGTCCAGGCCCGCCGCTAAAACCATGATCGGAATGGTGGCCGGAATGGTGGTCATCGCCGGCGCTGGCGGAGGGCTTTGGCTGGGACAGCAGGCCCGGGTCGCCGAGGCCGAGCAAATCATCCTGAAGCAGAAGGCGTCGCCGTGCTACGGTCCGAGGGCCATGGAGAAGCCAAACCTATGCGAGGAAAGGTTTGGCGCGGCGCTCGTACCAACCATGAGCGATGCAAATAACTACTACTCCACCCCTCCCGAGTGTGGCGAAGACTTAGACATACTCTTGGCCGGAGACAAGAAGACAACCAAGTTCTGTGATTTCTCCGGCGGCGCAGAGAAACCGACGACGGTCTGGCTGGTTGGGGATTCTCACGCCCAACAATGGCAAGCACCCATTCTGGACCTTGCCAAGCGCAACAATTGGCTGGTCAAGATCAGTTTTCTCGGGGGGTGTCCGCCCGCGGCTGTTTCATATGTAGGTTATGACGCACAAGGGGATGAAAAGAGCAACAACCAGTGCATGTCGTGGGGGCGATCAGTGTCGGAAGCAGTCGCCGCCGACAGTCCGAAGTACGTCTTTACATCAGCGTTCGCACGCAAAGAGCTGGTCGATGACGGTTCGGGACGGTCCCAAAACGAGCAGTACGCGGATGGCTTCGGCAAGTACTGGCAGGCCTGGACGGCCGTCGGCAGCAAGGTCGTGGTCCTGGCGGACCCGCCCTACAACGTCGACGTGCGGTCTCCGAACTGTGTGCAGCTGAACGCGGAGAACCCGCTCGAGTGTGCGGTGGAGCGCCGGGTTGCGGCTCCGGAAGATCCCCTGGTGCATGCTGCCAAGATCAATAACAACGACTCGCTCACCCTCGTGGATCTCACCGACTACTTCTGTGACGCGGCGAGTTGCTATAGCTCCGTCGGCGGGGTTGTGGTCTACTATGACGCGAATCATCTGAACGTGGAGTTCAGTAGACTGCTGGGTCCGATGATCGAGGCAAGGCTCTAGCTGGCACGCACATCATCCTGCGCTTACCCTGCGGGCCGGGGAAGGCTTGATTTCCGGGGAGGTCCGCTGTGCCGCGGCGGGCCTCGCCGCGGATCCTGACTGGCACCTGGATGCGTCTGAAGGGTTCCAGGGCCGATCATTGGCAAGGTGGCACCTGACTTAGAACGATGCTGTCCAGACGATGCGCACCGGCGCGGGCGCTCGCTAAGCGAAGATCATGGGGCTCACCAGTAGCTGTGAGTCGACTCCCAAATGGAAAGAAGCTTGATGACCGAGCCGCGAAGTTATTCAGTAGCTGTAGTAATCCCCACGAACCGGATCCACGGCTGGTTGCCCCAGGCGGCTGAGTCCGTACTGGCTCAAACTGATGTGGATGTCGAGCTTATTCTGCTCCTCGACGGGGTGCGGCTGGAGCCGATGCCGGAGTGGGCCCGCGACCCACGTGTCACGTTGATTCACAATGCTCAGTCGCAGGGCGTCGGTTCCGCCCTTCGTCGGGCCATGAGCGCTGTAAGCAGTGAATTCGTGGCACGGCTTGATTCGGACGATATTGCCCTCCCGGGCCGGCTGAAGGCCCAAGCTGACTACTTATCGAGCCATCCTGAGACGGTCGCCGTAACCGGCTCGGTAGAATGGATCGATGAGCACGGCGACGTCATCGGTCGTGTCGGTCACAAGTCAGGGGACGACGTCCGCCTGGAGCTCCTCGTTCAAAACGTGCTGGTTCAGTCCGCCATAATGTTTCGAAAGTCGGCGTACGACAGTGCAGGCGGGTACTCCGAGATGCGCCAGATGGAGGACTATTCACTATGGCTGCGCATGGCTTGTATAGGACCCGTGGCCATTATTGACACTTTGGTCACTCAATACCGCATCCACCCGAACCAGATGAGCCGGGGCGTGCGCCCTTGGAGTGCTTACGTGCGAGCGGTCATCAAAGAACGGGATGCTCTGGCTCGGCACTTAGGCGTTCCACGCTCAAAGCAACGCATCAAGAACGTTATGTGGGTGTTTGCTCTCGTGCTGATGTACATACTCCCGGAACCCGTGCTTCGGCCACTTCGATCAGCGCTATCGCGTTAGCAGGAAAGATCACATGCACCTCAGACGACGTCCGGCCGTTTCCGCAAGTGAGCGGAACGACGGCACCATAAATTCGCGGGGAGCCTCCGGTATAGGCGCCGCTTCTCTAGTGGCTGGCGTGTCCGGCTTGGTCATTCTGTTTGTTGCCGCCCGTGCCCTAACAATTGAAGAGAATTCACAATTCCTGGTTTTCTGGGGAGCGCTCTTTGGCGTATATGGAATTTTGGGTGGAGTGCAAGCGGAATCAACCCGCGCTGTGCGCGCCGCGGAGTTGAACCCCAACAAGGCGTCGACGCGCCCTGGGGCGCGAGTGTTGCACGGCGGGATCATGATTGGGGCCGTTATGGCCGGCGTGCTACTCGTTTTGGGATTGTTGTACGGGCAAAACGTTTTTCCTGCTAATTCCTTTATTTTAACTCTGGGCTTGGCTGGTGCGGCAATTGTTTATTCCGGACATGCCGCCGTGGCAGGCTCACTTCAGGGGCAGCGGCAGTGGCGCAGCTATGCCGGGTTGATATCAGGCGAGGCGCTTGTACGGCTCGCGGCCATTACGCTGGGTGCGGTGCTTGGTGCATCTCTTCTCGGACTGGAACTTGCAACCCTGGCAGCCGTCTTGGTGTGGCTCGCGTGGCTGCTGCTCTCAAAGCCCGCGCGGGTAGCTGCCAAGGGGCGGGCCGACGTCGTCATGAGTGTGTTCTTGAGGCAGACAGGGCATGCAATAGTGTCTGCGGGTTCGTCGGCAGCGCTGGTTGTTTCCTACCCTCTGCTTGTCAGGCTCACTGCGTCGAATGAGCAGTACGCGTCGGCGGCGCCGCTGCTCCTGGCGATATCACTCACCAGGGCACCGATCATGCTTCCCATGCAGGCATTTCAGGGCGTTGCCATAGCGCACATGGTGAAATCTGGAAGTGGGGGGGGAGCGGCTCTGCGGACGCCCGCGCTCTTGATCGCGCTGCTAGGTCTCGTTGGAGCGGCTGCTGCCTGGTTAGTCGGGCCAGCTCTCATGACAATTTTCGGCCCAGGATACCGCGTTGAAGGCTGGGTGCTCGCAGCACTGACACTCTCGGCCGCTCTTATGTCGGCATTGACGTTGCTGGGCACTGCTGTGCTCGCTTTGGGTCAACACCGGGCTTACTCTTTGGGTTGGCTGGCCTCCACCATCGTGGCAGTCATCATGTTGCTTATTCCCGGCGAACTCGATGTCAAGTGCATACTCAGCCTATCGCTGGGACCCCTGACCGGCATTCTTGTTTTCCTGACGACGCTCAATGGCTCGATTTTTCGAAGCCGAGGCTGAGTATTTGAAGCTTTCAGCGCCACCTGTTCGTGCGGTTCGGCGTCGGGGTTCGTGCGAGGGAGCGCCAGCGGTCGCGTGGCCTGGCGCCGCTGACGCCCTCCGTGACGGTTGCTAGCCCGGGGTTTTCATGGGGGTGGGGGCGGTCGGGGGTGTTGCAACGATCACTAGAACTCGCCTGAGCTGGGAAAATAGTGTTGTTGACGCACTGATCCACCCGGCTGAAAGAAGCACCTTTCTGATGTCCAAGATTACCGGAGAGGTGGCGCTCAACCGCACCAACACCGGCGCTGACCAGCCCAAATCGTGAGCTCGGACCCCGGCGCTAACCCGCACCACACCTGGACCCCTCAAGAGCGAATATTCAACCGAGGACGCTGAAACAGCCGCCGCGTGTTCGATAGTCCCGTGTCCGTCCAACCTGATCCTCCCGTTGCGTGGGGCATCAAATCCCTGTCGCAGTGAGAAATGGCACACCCTGGCCCTGCCGGGATGGGTGACTGAGCATCCATCCCGGAACAGGCCGACGAGCCTTGAATGGAAGGGGCTTGGATCCCGTTGGGGAGCGTGGGAACCCAAGGGTGTTGGCGACCAATTGAGAATGCCCACTGGCGGCCAATAGGATTTCATTAGTTTTGTGCTGTATGGCCACAGCTACTGCCTGCTGGTGGTCAGGCAAATTGGCCCCGTTGTCGCGCCTTTCTGTAGGTCCCGTTTCGTCAGCTTCGTCGCGCCTGCGCTGCGGCACGGTGCCCGTGGCTAGGTTGGACGGATGGAAAATGACAGCCGGAACCACCGGAGGCAGCCGGAGAGCGGGAGACGCTGCCCGGCTTCCTGGACTACTTCCGGGCCACCGTCGTGATGAAGGCCGGTGGACTCAGCGACGACTGACATGGCCGCTAACACAAGGGAAGTGGCCATGCGCCGCAGAAAGCTACAAATCAATCAGCCTCAGGACCTGCCTACGGGGGCTCGACAATCAGACTCCAGCGGCGACAGATTGACTACCTTGTGTTAGTTGCAAGACACGCGGAGAAGGCGGGCGTGGCCCTCGCTGTCTACAATTTCTACAGACGCCGATGGCTTTACATCGACAACGCCGGGGAAGTTTTCAGCTGCAGCAGCATTGGTCAGAAATGTTGTACCAAAATCCAAAATGTAACGCACGTTTTGTCGTTCCGCTGCCTTGCAGGCCGCTGAACCGGACAGGGCGTTGCCGAGACCATTTTCAATCAGACGCTGGTCGGCATCCTCCGCCGAGAACATGTGATAGCTGGTAACTTTTCGGCCCGCAAGGGCGTACGCGAGAGAGCCGCCGTTCCACGGGTTGACGGCTATAACCGCGTCGGCCGGCACTGTCGAAGGCAGTCGTCGTATGACGGCAAGCTCGTCCGAATCCACTATCGGCGCCTTGGAGTCCATTACGTAGGCCTTCGCAGCCTCCTGGGTGATTGGGCCCATGGTTCCGAACTGGCTGGCGGCGACCACAGCCAGCAATACCACACCTGCCGGCACAGCAAGAGTCAACTTGGGGTGGCCGTGGATACCCCGAAGACGTCCGAGGCGCTTGAACGCCGCGGCGGATGGCGCCTTCATGATGTCCCACAGGTAAAGGCTTCCAATGGTCGCCAAGACGCTCCCAAAGATGGGCAAAAGTGCTGCGAGTCGGTAGCTGTCCTGATACCAACCGCCAGTTAGGAGCATTCGCAACGGTCCCTTGGGCGTGGAAGCTGTCGTAACGTAAAGGATGACGGGGACGAGCCAGCAGAGGAAGACCCAGAACTGGCTGCTGTTGCGCACAACTCTTTGAATGCCAATAAGCGCCAATATTGAAGCGGCCCAGGTGACCGCCCGCCCGATCGGTGCGTTTGTGACTGCTTCACCGATAGCACCGGCCTGCGTTGTGAACGGTGCCCAACCGTCATAGTCCTCTACTGGCCGCAGGAACTTCCAGATGATGCCAAACATCAACAGCCCAAATATGGTCAATGCGGTTAGCGCCGCGGACCGAGATCTGCGGTCTGGGCTCGATCGGATTCTGAGCAGTTCTCTCGCTGCAACCCATATTCCCAGCGGCAACGAAAAAGCAACCAAGGAGAGGAGCCCGTTGGTCTGCGACAAAGCCAACCCAGGAATGGCAACTGCCAGGAACATCCACAAGCTGGGAAGATCCGGCGCTGGTTCGTAGGACAGCCGGCAAAGCCCTATTACGATGGCGAGCGCTGCGGGCAGCAGCGCGTAGGAAAGGATGTTTGGGTACAAGGGGCCGAAGTCCATGATCGAGATCGGGAAGGCCGCGAACCCGGCACTTAGGCTTCCGGCTATGGCGAGTGCAAGCGGACGCGGACCGACGATCTGGTACACCAGATAGATCAGTCCGGCGGGCCAGATGACCGCGCCGATGACAACGTTGAAGACATTTTCTGCGACAACCACGTCAGCGCCGGAGATCTGCGCAATCAGCGCAGCTATGGAGTGCCAAGCGGAGGGATAAATCGCGCCGGCGCCCTGCGCCCCGGTCATGCTGCCGAGCGTTAGCGACGACGCATTTCCGGACTCGAGTACGTACCGGATGGCGTTGAGATGAAACACATTGTCGAATCGCTGTGCGAAGTTCTCCGGCGTTCCGATGACCTGAAGCAGCCGCCGGCCAATGAGAACAGCACCAATTGCCAGACCCAAGGCCCACCCGGCCCAGACAAGGTAGGGGGTCGGCTCCTGCCTTGGCCCGGAAGACTTGAAGGCGAATCGACGAAGCGTCCACGCAGCTAACGCCGCTGCGAACGTCGTGAAGAGCACGGGAAGGATGGTCCACGGGATTCCGACTGCTCCCGACGCTATCCCAGCAACGCCAACGATGGCGACGCTCACAAGCGGTGAAAGACAGGGAACGGCAAGACCTCGGGCACCCATAAAATACGCCAGCACACCTCCAGGCCCGAAGATTAGCGCCAAGGCTATTGCAAATTCAGACAGAGTATTCCACCAACTCATTAACTGCGAATCCTGTTCTTATATGTTGCAACTGGCGTAGACACGCAGGTTTGTTCCGAGAGGAACTTCACCGGGGCTTTTCAGATTGGAAATGTTTACTGGTATTCATTGTTCCGAGAGAACACCAGTCTTCTCACGAGCTCACGTTGCCAATTCGGGCGGACGTCCGTGGAAGCGCCACAGTCCTACATCCAGGAAGTCCAGGCGCCGCGGAGCCTTGTCGCGAATTGACGAAGCCGAAAAGCCAGGAAACCCAATCCTACGACCTCCCGATTCACCGGCGGGACCTCGCAGGAGTCGACGCTGATGCGGTGGCCAGAGGCCTGAACTTTACGTACCGCGGGCGTCTTGTCACTGAAAGCTTTCCCAGCTGAAATCACAACGTCGTCGTCCTCGGCTAGCGACGGCGGACCTGTGCGATCGCGATCGTCACAACTATAGCGGAGCAGCGTGGACTGTTGCGCCGACGTCGGCCGGGCGTATGGAATACTGGATCCTTGTGAGTCGCACATGGTTCGTTATTCCGATGTACAACGAGGCCACCGTCGTAGGCGGGGTCGTAGCGGATCTTCGGAAGGAGTTTCCCAACGTTGTCTGCATTGACGACGGCAGCTCCGACGGATCCCAGGACATCGCCCGGGCGGCCGGCGCCGTTGTTGTCCAGCACCCGATCAACCTCGGTCAGGGCGCTGCTTTGCAGACCGGGTTCGAATACGCCCTGCAGGATCCCGAACTTGATTGCATTGTGACGTTTGACGCTGACGGCCAGCACCGGATCGAAGATGCTAAAGCGATGGTGGAGCGGATCCGCAGCGGCGAGGCCGACATAGTCCTTGGTTCGCGCTTTCTGGACAACCGGACCAAGCTTTCCCCCGCCAAGCGCATGGTGCTCAAGACCGCCGCCATCCAGTCGCGGCTTGCCACCGGCATGGACTTGACTGACGCCCACAACGGGCTTCGAGCCATCAGCCCCTCGGTGGCCGGCCGGATTCATCTGACTCAGAACCGGATGGCCCATGCGTCCGAGCTGGTGAACCAGCTGGCGAAGATGCAGCCCCGCTATGTGGAGCATCCCGTGGAGATCATCTATACGGATTACTCCAAGGCGAAGGGGCAGTCGCTGCTGAACGCCGTCAATATCGTCATCGAACTTTTCTTCAAGTAGTAAAGGCCTCCTGACATGTTGATCTTCGTGCAGATTGCGCTAGTTCTTGCCGTCATCATCGTTTCCGTGGCGCTGATGCGTGGGGGATCGAACGCCCGTCACCTTGCCATCCGCCGGATGATGCTGATCCTGTTCGCAGTCGTTGCCGTTCTCTCGATATTCTTCCCCGGTCTGCTTACAAGCGTCGCGGGCTTCTTTGGCGTCGGCCGCGGAACAGATTTGGTGCTCTACGGCACTATTGTTTCCGTGCTCGTGTTCATGTCCACCACGTACCAGCGCTTCCGCCAAATGGAGATTTCCATGACGAAACTCGCCCGCCGCATCGCGATTGACGAGGTTCCGCGCCCGGATTCCCAGCACATGATGAAGCGCGGTTAGCTTTCGGTCCCAGCCCGTCCCTCCGCGGAGAGGCGGTCGCGCAATCTCGCGATGCCATCTCACGATTCGCGCGGCAATAGCAACGGCCATGACCAGGAAGCTGTGTTGTCAGGGCTGACTGTGCGTGCATAATGCGCGAGGCCGGGCGGGTAACGACGCATGTTCGAGGCCGGCGTCCTCCCATTCTCCGGCTCCCTGAGAGTGGCTCCCGGGCTCGGGGGTGGACACGGAAACGTGGCGGCACGAATCTCGCGGCCACGGCGCAGCCGCGGCTACCGCCGTCCGGGCGCAGCGATGCGGCAGCGCGCCAAGTCCGATCCCAAGGGCTCGCACCAGAGTGCCGCCCTTGGCGTCCTTGGGGATATTAGCCTCGATTTTTCATGGTGCTCGTTGATGGCCGTTGATGTGTGGCCGCGGCTGGTGGGCGGTTGTTTTCTGTTTTCGGGCAGTGTGGTGTGGCCTGTTGGTTCGCC
>NZ_JBVAYY010000013.1:0-142398 GCF_055412885.1 Pseudarthrobacter leeuwenhoeki
GCCGACCCCGCCCCGGCCGACCCCGCCCCGGCCGCCCCCGCCCCGGCCGCCCCCGCCCCGGCCGCCGAATTCGCCGGTGGCCTGCCCGCTCGCCGTAACCTTCCGGCGACCGGGCATGGCTCCCACGAATTCGGCGTCGGCGTGCACCGGCGTGCACCGGCGTGCACCGGCGCGGGCCGCTAGGGGCGGCCTCGGGCACACCGGAAAACGCCCCGGCACCGCCAACGTAGACTGGCAGCATGCGGCTGGTAGCGAGTGACATTGACGGAACGATCCTCGGCCACGACGGCAGAATCAGTGACCGGACCGTCCGGGCGTTCCACGCGTGCCGGGAAGCCGGCGTCGAACTGGTCTTCGTCACGGGCCGTCCCCCGCGTTGGCTTCACCCGCTGCAGGACCAACTGGGGCACACGGGAACAGTGATTTGCTCCAACGGCGCCGTCGTCTGGGACCTTGAGGCGGACCGGCTCGTTTCGGCCCGGGGCCTGCAGCTCGACGCCGTCTTCGAGGCGCGCCGCATCATCCACCGGCTGCGCCCCTCCGCCGTTTTCGCCGCCGAGACCCTGACCGGCTTCCATCTGGAACCGGGGTTCCTCAACACCGGCAGCAGCCCGTTGCTGGCCGAGCTCACCCCCGCGCCGCTGCACAGCACGCTCACGGCCGAAGACTCCGTAGTGAAGCTCATGGCCATCGTCCGGGAGGGCACGGCCGATGAGTTCCTGGCCGAGGTGACCCCCGCCGTCGCCCACCTGGCCGCAGCGACGCATTCGGCGCCGAACATGGCCCTCCTGGAGCTGTCCTTGCCCGGTGTGAACAAGGCCGTCACGCTCGCCGAATACGCGGCCGCCCGGGGCATCGGCGCGGCCGACGTCGTGGCGTTCGGGGACATGCCCAACGACATCGAGATGCTGCGCTGGGCCGGCGACGGCTACGCGATGGCCAGCGGCCACCCGGAGGCCATCCTCGCCGCCGGGCAGCAGGCCCCGCACTTTGACGACGACGGCGTCGCCCAGATCCTCGAGGCCAAGCTCGCAGCCCTGGGCGTCCGGCTGCCCTGACTCGGCGCCCTGACCGGCGCCCTTGACCGGCGCCCTTCAGCCGCCAGAGCCCCCGCCCCCGCCATCCCGGCCCGCGCAGACACCGGACTCCCAGCTGACGGTCAACTGGCGTTCACCTTGGCGTCCTACGCTGGAATCTCACGACGGATCAGCTGACTGACGGTGGGAAATCATGGCCAAGTACCGCACGAAGAACATGGACGACACGCCCCTGCGCCCGGCGGCGCCGGACGCGCACTGGAAGAGCCTGCAACAGGGCGACCGCGTCAGTGTCCGGCTGGCGCCCGGCTACGAAACCGGGGGCCGGGTGGATGCCGTCACGGCGGACCACACCGCGGTCTGGGTGGACCTCGACGGCGGGCGGGGCCGCACGCTCCTGCACTGCAGCGACGGCGTGGAGATCCTCCTGCCCGCCAGCTGATCCAACCCGCCACCGGATCCGGCCCTGCCAGCTGTCACCGCCCCACCGGCCGGACTGCGCAGATCCTCGCCGTGCCGTCCCGTGCTGTTCCTCGCCGTGCCCTATCGCAGCCGCGTTCCGCAGGGCTCCGATAGGCTTCAGGAGTGAGCACCCCGCACCCCTTTTTTACCTCCGGTGACGGTCCGGTACGTCCCGTGGCCATGGCGCACCGGGGCTTCTCCCGGGACGGCCTGGAGAACTCCATGGCAGCGTTCCGCTCCGCCGTCGACCTGGGTTTCCGGCACCTGGAGACGGACGTGCACACCACGGCGGACGGTGTGCTGCTGCTGTTCCACGACGAAACCCTGGACCGTGTCACGGACGGACGCGGCCGGATCTCGGAACTCTCCGCGGAGACCGTCGCGCGGGCGAGGATCGGCGGCGCGGAACCCATCCCGCTGTTTGAGGAACTCGCCACGGCCTTCCCGGACGTCCGGTTCAACCTCGACGTCAAGGACTGGAACTCGGTGGATACCGTGGCCGCGGCGATCGAACGGTTCGGCCTGCATGACCGTGTACTGATTGCCAGCTTCTCGGACCGCCGGCGCCGGGCCGTGCTGAAGCAGCTGAGCCGCCCCGCCGCGAGCTCGGCCGGCATTGTGTCCAACGCCCTCTTCGTCCTGCTCGGACCGGTCCTCCCCGCACCCCTGCTGCGCCTCACGGCGGGTCGTGCGCTCCGCGGCGTCGACGCCCTGCAGGTTCCGGTCCGCTACGGCGCCGTGACCGTGGTGACCCCCAGGTTCGTCCGTCGTGCCCACCGGCACGGGCTGCAGGTGCACGTCTGGACCGTCAACGACCCGGCGGAAATGCGCCGGCTGCTGGACCTCGGCGTGGACGGGATCGTCACCGACCGCGCGGACCTGCTCAAGGAAGTCTTGCAGGAACGCGGCGACTGGAGCGGCTGACCCCGGACGTGCAGCTGTGCGGGGCGGTCCGGCGGCCCGGGCCGCGACTGGCAGGATGGAAGCATGCGCATCCTGATCGCCCCGGACAAATTCAAGGGCTCCCTGACCGCCGCCGAAGCCGCCGCCGCCATCGCCGAAGGTGCCTTGCGCGTCTATCCCGACGCCGAGGCCATCCAGTTTCCGGTGGCCGACGGCGGCGAAGGAACCCTTGAGGCGGCCGTCGCCGCCGGGTATGAGGAGCGGCTCAACGCCGTCGTGGGCCCGATCCTGGCGCCGGTGGGCGCCGCCTGGGCCATCCGGAAGAACGCGTTCGGCGGGGCCACTGCCGTGATTGAAACCGCCCAGGCCTCCGGGCTGGCGCACATGGAGCCCACCCCGGCCAACGCCCTGCGCGCGCACAGCTACGGCTGCGGCCAGCTGATCGCTGCGGCCCTCGACGCCGGCGCGACGGAGATCGTTCTGGGCCTGGGCGGCTCGGCCATGACCGACGGCGGCAGCGGCGCCCTGCGCGCGCTGGGTCTCAAACCGCTCGACGCCGCGGGCAACGTGGTGCCCCTCGGCGGCGGATCGCTCACCGAGGTGGCACAGCTCGATGCCAGCGGCCTCGACCCGCGGCTGGGCTCGGTCACGTTCCGGATCGCCGTCGACGTGCAGAACCCGCTCGTTGGCGGCGACGGCGCAGCCCACGTGTTCGGCCCGCAGAAAGGCGCCGACGAGGACGCCGTGGAACTGCTCGACGCGGGACTGCGCAACTGGGCCTCGGTGCTGCGCCAATTCACCGGCCGGGACGTCAACGTCCCCGGGGCCGGGGCGGCCGGCGGCTTCCCGGCGTCGTTCCTGGCCTTCGGCAACGCGGCGCTGGAAGGCGGCTTCGAGCTGGTGGCCGGGCTCACGGGGCTGGCCGACAAACTCGCGCAGGCGGATCTCGTGATCACCGGTGAGGGCTCGCTGGATTCGCAGTCGCTGACCGGCAAGGCGCCGATCGCGCTCGCCGAAGCCGCCCAGAGCCTGGGCATTCCCGTCATTGTGGTCGCGGGACGGATCCTGGTCACCCCGGAGGACCTGGCCAAACACGGCGTGGTGGCCGCGGCGCAGCTGCTGGACCTGGCCGGGAGCCCGGACGACGCAGTCGCCAACGCCGCCAGGTACCTCACCTGGGCCACCAGCCAGGTGCTCGAGGGGGCCTGAGCGCTGAGGCGCCGGTTTCATCGTGCGGCTACGCGGCCGGTGTCCCGCACGCCGCCCCGAGGAACGCCCTGGTGCCGGGTGCTCCAGCACCGTCCTACCCGGCGTGTCAGTTCCCTTTTTCGGCCTGCCGGCGCAGCCTGCCCGGCACATGGACCAGCAGGATCAGCAGCACCGCCAGCAACACCGCCCCGGCAATCAAGCCCGCCGCACGGCCCGCCGTGACGTCGAAAACCAGCGCGGACGTGCCGACGCTGAGGAGTCCGATGCCGGCCAGGGCGACCTTCGCGATCCTGTCCGCGCTGGACACAAGGGCTGCGCGGAGATGCAGGCGGAACAGACGGCGGTGCACGCTCACGGGCAGCAGGATCAGGGCCGTGGTGAAGGCGGCCAGTGCCACGTTGGCAAGGTAAAGAGTGGTCTGGAAATCGTCCAGCGTCTCGAACCTCGACTGGAAGGGCAGGGTCAGCAGGAACCCCGCCAGAATTTGCACGCCGGTCTGCAGCACCCGCAGTTCCTGCAGCAACTCCAACCAGTTCCGGTCCAGTTTTTCGACCGGGGTCTCGTTGCGTTCCGGCCCGAACCCATCCGCGGCGCGCCCTTGCGGAGCGGACTCTAGTGGAGCGGACTCTCGTGGAGCGGACGCAGACTCTCGATCGGACACTCGTTCGCCTCCGGGGAAATGCGGATGAGGCTGCGGTGGCAGTTAACACACAACCTAGGCTTGAGCTGGAGGAAATTCAAGCCGTTACTAAGGTTGCTGATGAATTTCCGGGTAGGGTGGAATTATTTACTTCGCAGGGACAGTTTCTCAGGTCCGGGTCAGCGCCCGCGGCCCGGGAGCTGGCCCCGCAAAACCGACACGTTGGGCAGGTGGACTATGAGTGATTCAAACAAGCAGCAGGACCAGCCGCGCGACCCCCGGGGCGGCTACTACTCCGGTTCCTTCCCGGAGCAGGTGCAGGAACAGCCGGGCCTCACCGCGCCCATGGACCCCCAGCCGGACCACGGCGAGGAGAGCTACCAGGGCAGCGGCGCTCTCAACGGCAAGGCCGCGCTGATCACCGGCGGGGACTCCGGGATCGGCAAGGCGGTGGCCATCGCCTTCGCCCGCGAGGGGGCCGACGTCGCCATCTCCTACCTGCCGGAAGAGGAAGCTGACGCCCAGGACACCGCAGCGTGGATCCGCAAAGCAGGCCGCCAGGCGCTGCTGATCGCCGGCGACGGACGCCGTGAGGATTTCGCCACCAGGATCGTGGACGACACGCTCTCCGAGTTCGGCCGCCTGGACGTCGTCGTGCTGAACGCGGGGTACCAGAAGAACCGCGACAGCTTCGAGTCCCTGCCCACCGAGGAGTTCGACCGCGTCTTCCAGACCAACCTTTACTCGCTGATGTGGACCGCACGGGCGGCGGTGCCGCATTTGAAGGCGGGCGCGTCGATCACCACGACAGCCTCGATCCAGGCATTCAATCCCTCGCCCGAGCTCATCGATTACGCCATGACCAAGGCCGCGCAGGTCGCCTTCACCAAGGCGCTGGCCCAGGAGCTCGGCCCGAAGGGAATCCGCGTCAACGCCGTGGCCCCGGGTCCCATCTGGACGCCCCTGATCCCGGCGACCGAGTGGCCGGAGAAACTGCCGTCCTTCGGCCAGGACACCCCGCTGCAGCGGGCGGGACAGCCGGCGGAACTCGCGCCGGCCTACGTGCTCCTGGCCTCCGACCAGGGCTCCTACATTTCCGGCGCCGTCCTGCCAGTCACGGGCGGCAAAGGCCTCTGAGGCCCTGCAAGGCAGATTCCGTCAGATCCAGGAACCACGCAGTTCACGAATCCAGCACGGGAGGAACAGCATGACCCAGCAGAAACAGCAGGATCCGAGCGAGGAAGCCGGCGGCTACGGAACGCCGACGGCGGAGCAGGAGCTGCCCGGGGGGGACACCAGGAAGTTCGCCCAGCCCCGCGAGGAAGAAGCTTTCGACGCCGCAGGGCTCAGCCAGGACAGCCCGGACGGGGAAACCTACCCGGCTGGCGTCCCGGACCTGAGCCAGTTCGGCGCCGAGGACCAGGACAGTGCAGGAGAACCCGGAGCAGGACGCTTCGGAGGAACGGAGGAACAAATGAGTTCGGAAAACGCCAGTACAACCCCCGGCTACGACGCCGACGCCTCGGAGAATTCCGAGGCAGCCATGCCGTCCTCGGAGGCGGAGATGGACGAGTCCAACACCGAAGAGCCCGACACCGGCCGGCCGTTCTCCTCGGAGCCCGGCCAGGACGCGGCCGGCCTGCCGGACGGATCGGGAACGGACCTGCCCGATGACAAGGCCCCCAAGGACCGCGACGACGACGAGGAAGCCTTCGACGCCGGCTAAGCCGCCACCAACCAGCGAAGGCCGGGGCCCGAACACCTTTCGTGGTGTCCGGGCCCCGGCCTTTCGGCTGGAGCGCGGGAGCGCCGCGGCGGTTAGCGGCGTTTCTTCGGAGGGCGCTTCGCGGCGCCGGTGGCTGCGGCCACGGGGCCTTCCGTTTCCGGCTCCGCAACCGTGCCGCGGACCTTCGCGATCGCCTTCATGCCGTGGTAGATCACCAGGGCCGCCGCCGAGCCCAGGGCGATGCCGGTGAACACCAGGTCGCCGATGGTCCAGGTGTAATCGGCGATGCCGACAATCAGCGCGACCGCGGCGGTGGTCAGGTTGATCGGGTTGGAGAAGTTGACCTTGTTCTGCACCCAGATCTTGACGCCGAGGACACCGATCATGCCGTAGAGCATCGTGGCCGCGCCGCCCAGCACGCCGGCCGGGACGGTGGCGATGAGTTCGCCGAACTTCGGCGAGAAGCTCAGCACCACGGCGAAGACACCGGCCACCCAGTAGGCCGCCGTCGAATAGACCTTGGTGGCGGCCATCACGCCGATGTTCTCCGCGTAGGTGGTGGTGCCGGAGCCGCCGCCCATGCCGGCCAGCACAGTGGCCGCGCCGTCGGCCATCAGCGCGCGCCCGGAGACGCCGTCGAGGTTCTGGCCGGTCATGGCGGACACGGACTTCACGTGTCCGATGTTCTCCGCCACGAGCACCAGCACCACGGGCAGGAACAGTCCAACGACACCCAGGTGGAATTCCGGGGTCTGGAAGAACGGCAGACCCACCCAGGCGGCGGCGTCCATCTTGGCGTAGTCCACTTCGCCCCGGATCATCGCCACGATGTAGCCCACCACCACGCCGACCAGGATACTCAGCCGGCCCAGGATGCCGCGGAAGAAGACGCTGACCACGATGATCGTGGCCAGGGTGATGAGGGCCGTGATCGGGGCCGCGACAAAGTTGTTCTTCGCCGCGGGTGCGAGGTTGAGGCCGATCAGCCCCACAATGGCACCGGTGACGATCGGCGGCATCAGGCGGTTGATCCAGCCGGCCCCGAACTTCTGCACCACCGCACCGATGATCGCCAGCCCGACGCCGGCCAGCACCACGCCGCCGAGTGCGCCGGCGACGCCGTACTGCTGCTGCGAGGCCATGATCGGTGCGATAAACGCGAAGCTGGACCCGAGGTAGCTCGGCACCTGGCCCTTGGTGATGACCAGGAACAGCAGCGTGCCGATGCCGGAGAAGAAGAGGGTGGTGGCCGGCGGCATGCCGGTGATGATCGGGACCAGGAAGGTGGCGCCGAACATGGCGACAACATGCTGCATCCCGATGCCAATGGTCAGCGGCCAGGCAAGGCGCTCATCCGGCTTCACGACCTCGCCCGGGCGGATGGACTTGCCGTTGCCGTGGAGCTTCCATTTGGTACCGAACATGCTCATTGCCGGGGCCTTTCAGAGAATGTGTGGCGGGTCGGGAAGGAATCTTCCGGAGCAACTTTACCGCGCCCGTGTTTCCGGCATGCGTCGCCGGCGGCGCCGCTGTGCCGGAAGTCACGGGGACGTCGCCCGCACGGTCTGACCGGAATGTTTCGCTGACGCGGGGTCCGCTCAGCCTGCGCTGAGTTGACGCGGAGGTGCCTCCGGCACCATGGGGGACAGGCCGGAGGCACTCGGGACGCTATTCTGCGGGTGAGCGCAAGGCCGCATCCGGGGCCGCTTCCCAGTTTAGTCCGCTTTGCGGCCGTAAACACAGGGCCGGCGGACTTTGATGGAAGCCCGGTCCGGCCCGCTCATATCGCATCCGAGACCGCGGTCACACTTCCTTGCCGCGGAGTGCAATACTTAGGGTCACCTGCGGCGCGGAGTCGACGCAAATCGGGCTACTGCGAGCGGACCGGGGGGCCATTACATGATGCTTGACATCGCAACCTTGCGTGTCGCCTTGGCGGTGGTCGATCTGACCCTGCTGCTGCTTTTCTACTTCATCACTTTCCGCCGGACGCGTTCGGCCTACAGCGGCTGGTGGTGTCTGGCCCTGCTGCTTTTCGTGTCCGGCAACGCGGCGTACCTGCTGGACGGCACACCGCACCAGATCTGGGCCAACCCGCTCGGGAACGTGTTTCTCGTGGCGGCCGCGGCGAGCATCTGGGCGGGAGCCCGTTCGCTGCGGGCTACGGTTCCGAAGGTCTGGTACCTCGCCACCGGGCCTGCCATCACCGCCGTGGCGTCGGTGCTGGACCAGCCGGCCACCAATGTGTGGTCCGGGGCCCCGGCCTATCTCGGATTCATGGGCCTGCTGATCGGCCTTGGCTGCCGGGAACTGTTCCTGCTGGACCGGCACTTTTCGCGCGTTCACCTCATCCTGGCCGTGGGTGCCGGCCTCCTGGCCGCGTTCTATCTGGGCCGCTTCGCCGCGTTTATGCTGGAGGGCCGCGACGGGACAGTATTCCTGACCTTCTTTGGATCCGTTCCGATGACAGTCTGTTCGGCCGTGATCATGGTGGTGGCGTCCTTCACCATGGCGGAGCTGAGCTACGAGCAGCAGACCCAGGACCTCCGCGCCCGCGCCACCGTGGACGGGCTCACCAGGCTGTTGAACCGCACGGCGTTCCTGGACCTTGCCGAGAACGAACTGCGCCGCCTCAGCCGGTCCAAGACCATGGCG
Organism: Pseudarthrobacter leeuwenhoeki; assembly: GCF_055412885.1. Taxonomy (NCBI): domain Bacteria; kingdom Bacillati; phylum Actinomycetota; class Actinomycetes; order Micrococcales; family Micrococcaceae; genus Pseudarthrobacter; species Pseudarthrobacter leeuwenhoeki. Next base: position 8,633 of record NZ_JBVAYY010000013.1, read on the forward strand.
TCCCTGATCCTGGCGGACCTGGACCACTTCAAGGCCATCAACGACGAGTACGGCCACTCGGCCGGCGACGTCGCACTGCAGGCGTTCGCCGACGCCTGCACATCAACAGTCCGCTCCACCGACCTCGTGGGCCGCTACGGCGGCGAGGAGTTCATCATCCTCCTGCCGGGAGTGAGGCCCGAAAGGGCCGGGAAAATCGCCTCGGAAATCAGCGCCCGGATGCAGGCCTCGACGTCACCGGTGATCCCGCGTCTGCCGACCTCCAGTTATGGAATCGCCTCGACCGCTCCCGGCCGCGTGGACCTTGGCGCGATGATCGCCTCCGCGGACGCCGCGCTCTACCGCGCCAAGACCCTGGGCCGGGACCGCTCCGTCCTTGCCGGCGGCCTCGAGGAAGAGCCGGCCTGAACGGGGCAGCGGGCCCCGGCGGGGGTTAGGAAATGACCCCGTCCACCAGCGCTTTTGCCTCGGCCTGGACCTGCTTGAGGTGCTCTGCTCCCTTGAAGGACTCGGCGTAGATCTTGTAGACGTCCTCGGTGCCGGAGGGGCGGGCCGCGAACCAGGCGTTCTCGGTGACCACCTTGAGCCCGCCGATTGCCGCGCCGTTGCCCGGCGCTTCGGTCAGCTTGGCGGTGATGGTCTCACCCGCAAGCTCGGTGGCGGTGACGTCCGACGGCGAGAGCTTGGCCAGCGCCGCCTTCTGCTCGCGCGTGGCCGCGGCGTCAATCCGCGCGTAAACGGGATCGCCGAACTGATCGGTGAGCCCCTTGTAGAGCTGTGACGGCGACTTGCCTGTGACGGCTGTGATCTCCGAGGCCAGCAGCGCCAGCAGGATGCCGTCCTTGTCCGTGGTCCACACGCTGCCGTCCATCTTGTTGAACGAGGCGCCGGCGGATTCCTCGCCGCCGAACGCCCCTTCACCGGACAGCAGCCCGGGAACGAACCACTTGAAGCCAACCGGCACCTCAACGAGCTTGCGGCCCAGGCTTTCGGCCACACGGTCGATGATCGAGGACGAGACGAGGGTCTTGCCGATCACGGACTGCGGGTTCCACCCGGTCCGGTGGCGGTACAGATAGTCAATGGCGACGGCGAGGTAGTGGTTCGGGTTCATCAGGCCCCCCTGTCCATCGACAAACGGGGTCACGATGCCGTGCCGGTCGGCGTCGGCGTCGTTGCCGGTGGCGATGTCAAAATTCGCGCCACTGGACATGCGGTTGATCAGCGAGGCCATTGCCGACGGGGAGGAACAATCCATCCGGATCTTCTCGTCCCAGTCCAGGGTCATGAAGGCCCACTGCGGATCGACGGTGGGGTTCACCACCGTGAGGTTCAGGTGGTGGCGCTCGCCGATCTCGCCCCAGTAGTCCACCGACGCTCCGCCCATCGGGTCGGCGCCGATCCGGACGCCGGCGTCGCGGATGGCATTGAGGTCCAGGACAGAGGGAAGATCGTCCACGTAGCTGCTGAGGAAGTCGAACTTGCCCGTGCTGCCGGCGCTGAGGGCCTCGGCGATGGGAATCCGCTTGACCGCGCGCAGGCCATTCTCCAGCAGCTCGTTGGCGCGGTTGGCGATCCAGCCGGTCGCGTCCGAGTCAGCGGGGCCGCCGTGCGGGGGGTTGTACTTGAAGCCGCCGTCGCCGGGCGGGTTATGGCTGGGGGTCACCACGATCCCGTCTGCCTGCGGAGCCCCTGCGGGGGAGTTGTTGTTGTGCGTGAGGATGGCGTGGCTCAGCGACGGCGTTGGGGTGTAGCCGTGGCGGGCGTCGATCAGCACGGTGACGCCGTTGGCCGCAAGGACTTCGAGGGCGGAATTCTGGGCTGGTTCGCTCAGGGCGTGGGTGTCTTTGGCCAGGTACAGCGGCCCGGTGATGCCTTGGCCTGCCCGGTATTCCACGATCGCCTGGGTGATGGCGAGGATATGGGGCTCGTTGAAGGAGGCTTTCAGGCTCGAACCCCGGTGCCCGGAAGTGCCGAAGGCCACCCGTTGGCCGGGATCGCCAAGATCCGGGGCAACGTCGTAGTACGCATCCAGGAGCGCAGTGAGTTCAACAAGGTCTTGGGGTTGGGCAACAGTGCCCGCGCGGCTAGCCATTGCACCAGCATGCCAGACCGGTGTGGCAGGGGACATGATTTGGGCGCATTACGGCCCCTGTGACGCAAGAAATATCCTGCTCTTCGCCACGGGACGGCGGTAGGCTGAACCCAGAGACGTCCAAAGGGGAAAACCATGACTGACCAGCCAAAACCGGAGCAAGACGGGATACCGGAGGGCTACCGGCCGCCGTCGTATATTCCTGGCCAGGACTCCGGCGATCAGAACCGCCAGCCCGGCCCCGACTACAGCCAGCCCACGGAGCCGTACGGCGCGGCACCGCAGCAGCCCTATAACCAGCAGCCCGACGGGCAGCAGCCTGAGGGCCCCCAGGCCCAGCCGCCGTACGCCCAGCAGCCGTACGGTGCGCCGGTCCAGTATGGCCAGCCGGGCAGCCCGTTCAACGCCTACGGCCAGCCGGCCTATTACGGCGTACCCCCGGAGTCCAAGGGCCTGAGCATCGCCAGCCTCTGCTGCGGCATCGCCGCCTTCATTGGGCTGGGCTTCTTCCTCCTGCCGCAACTCGCGGCCGTCATCCTCGGGCACCTGGCCCTCAGGCGCGAGCCGTCGGGCAAAGGCATGGCCATTGCCGGCCTGGTGCTCGGTTACGTGGGGATCGCGCTCGCCCTGCTGTTCTTCGTGATGATCGCGGTGGGGCTGGCGATCGGCTCCTCAAGCTACCGGGGCGTCGGGGCTTAGGCTCCTCCGGTCACCGGTCACCCGGCAGGCGCCGCCAGCACCCGCCCGGCGCTGGCCTCGAGCCAGTCGCCGGGGTGCCGGGAACTCATCGGCTCAGCGTACGCCGCCCATGAGCTTCTTGATCGCCGGCGAGGCCGCGGCCAGGCCAACAGCCAGCAGCATCGCGGTTCCGCCGATGCCGATGAAGTACGGCAGCTCGTCCTCCGGGTTGTACAGGCCGGCCAGGATGCCGGCCAGCGTGGTGCCCAGCGACACCGAAAGGAAGAACAGCGCCACCATCTGGGTGCGGAAGGCCGCCGGAGCCAGTTTGGTGGTCACGGACAAGCCGATGGGGGACAGGAACAGTTCCGCGAGCGTGAAGAGGAACAGGATCCCCACCAGTGCCAGCAGCGGGGTCTTGCCGTCCCCGGCGAGCGGGATGAACGCCAGGAACGCCAGGCCCATCACAAACAGGCCGATCGAAAACTTCAGCGCCGAGCCGGGCTGCTTGCGGCCCAGGCGGGTCCAGAGGGCAGCCATGACGCCCGCGAAGATGATGATGAACACCGGGTTGATGGACTGGACCCAGGCGGCCGGCATTTCCCAGCCGAACAGGTTCCGGTCCAGCTTCTCCACCGAGTACACGGCGATGAAGGTGAACTGCTGCTGGAACAGCGCCCAGAACGCGGCCGAGGCGAGGTACAGCGGGATGAATGCTGCCACCCGGCGGCGTTCGGTGCCGCTGACCTTCTTGCTTCTGAAGATCAGGGCGAAGTAGAGCACGGACGCGCCGATGGCCGCGTAGGCCATGGACATGGCCAGGTTCCCGGCATTGACGATGCCGGTGGCCAGCAGCACGGCGATCACGGCGGCGATTGCGGCGAAGCGCAGGCCGTACCTGGTGCGCTCGGCGGCGGGCAGCGGGTTGTGCACCCGGAGCGCCTCCGCGGGCACGTTTTTGCGGCCCAGCGCGTAGATGACCAGGCCCACGGCCATGCCGACGGCGGCGGCGCCGAAGCCCCAGTGGAACCCGTGGCTTTCCTGCAGCCAGCCGGTCACCAGCGGGCCGATCAGTGCGCCCGCGTTGATGCCCATGTAGAAGATGGAGAATCCGGCGTCGCGGCGTTCGTCCTTCTCCCGGTAGAGGCCTCCCACCAGGGCGGTGGCGTTGGCTTTCAGGCCGCCGGAGCCGACGCCGACCAGCACCAGGCCCGCCATCAGGCCGGGAATGCCCGGGACGAAGGCGAGGGCGATGTGGCCGGCCATGATCAGGATGGCGGAGCCGAACAGCACCTTTTCGGAACCGAAGAGCCGGTCCGCGAGCCAGGCACCCAGGATGGTGGAGAGGTAGACGCCGCCGCCGTAGGCGCCGACGAGGCCGGCGGCCATGCCCTGCTCAATTCCCAGACCGCCCTCGGCGGCTGTGAAGTACATGTAGTAGAGCAGGATGCCCTGCATTCCGTAGAACGAGAAGCGCTCCCACATTTCTACGGAGAAGAGGCTGGCCAGCATCTTTGGGTGGCCGAAAAAGGACGTGTCGCCCGGCGTTGTCGCGGTGGGCTGGGATAAATGAGTAGTGCTCATTTACTTAATGCTGACAGTGTGACGCGCGATTGTCACATTCGCGGCGGCCCGGGGCAAGCTAACCGTCCGGCGGCTGCGTCCGCTGCGGCGTCTGGACGGGGGGCTGCCCCATGCTAAAACCCCAGCTGCGCGGCCAGTTGCAGCAGCAGCGCCTCGGAACCCATCGGCCCGATCAGCTGGATGCCCATCGGCAGTCCGGCACCCGTGGCGCCGCCGGTCCAGTGCACCGGAATGCTGACCGCGGGCAGCCCGCACACATTCACCATGGACGACCAGGGCGCGAACTCGCACTGCTTCCGGTAGTCGCCGTCGGCATCCCCCGTCCAGTTGGCCGCCGGCCAGTAGCCGTCGCCGTGGGCCGCGCCGGTGAACCAGCCCACCGGGCGGGGCGTCTGCGCCAACGCCGGCATGAGTATCAGGTCCCACGCGGCGTACTGGGCAACGGTGTCCCGCTGGAACTGGCGTAAAAACCCGAGGGATTCGGCGAGTTTCGCGGGCCCGCGCTGCTGCGCGCGGCGCCGGAACGTGCGTGTCAGCGGGGTCAGGAGCGCCTCTCGCTGGGGAACGATCCGGGCATCCCCGACGGCGGCGGTCCAGGCCGTGGTGAAGGCGGCCGGGTAGCGGTTGTCGTAGCGGATGGAGGCGTCCGCGGTTTCGTGGCCGGCCGCCTCCAGCAGCCGGATGCCTTCGGCCAGGGCGTCGAGCGCCTCCGGATCCGGGGTGAACGGGAAGATCGTCTGCCAGGGGCTGTCCAGGCTCACCCCGATCCGCAGCCTGGGCGGGTCCTGGGCGGCGCGTTCCAGGTGGCTGGGAGCAGGCTTGACGGAGGTCCCTGCGGGGCCGGCCACCATCGCATCGAGCAGCAGGGCCGCGTCCGCCGCCGAGCGGGCCAGCGGCCCGGACACGACCAGGCCGGCAGGATCACCGGTGCTTTCACCCGCCGGAACCAGCCCGCGGCCGGGCTTCAGGCCCACGAGCCCGCATGCGGCGGCCGGAATCCGGACCGATCCGCCGCCGTCGGACCCGGGCGCAAAGGGAACCAGCCCGGCGGCCACCGCCGCAGCGCTGCCGCCGGTGGATCCCCCCGAACTGCGGCTGAGCGCGTACGGGTTCCGCGAGGGCGGTGCGATCCGGTTCTCGCTGTACGAGGTCAGTCCGAACTCCGGAACCTGCGTCTTGCCCAGCGAGAGCACACCTGCGCTCTTGAGCCTCGCGACGAGGGCGCCGTCGGTCCGTGCCGGCTTGTGGTCCAGGGCAGCGCTGCCGTGGGTTGTGACAACTCCGGCGACGTCCGTCAGGTCCTTGAAGGCCACCGGCATGCCGTGCAGCAGCGCCAGCTCGGTCCCGTCCAGGGCGGCCCGGGCGTGGGACTCGTCCGCTGCGGCTGCGTCGACCATCGCCTGGTCGGCGGTGACGGTGATGAACGCGCCGAGGTGCGGATTTTCGACGGCGATGCGGTCCAGGAAATGCCCCGTGGCCTGCCGCGAGGACAGCTCGCCGGAGCGGAGGGCGTCGCGGAGGTCCACGGCGGAGAGCTCGTGGATTTCAGCCACGGCGCCAGGGCTCCAGGAGGTTTCCCGCCTGTCGCTCCGGGGGACATGCCCAGTGCTGGCGCCGGCGGGAGGACATGGTGGCATTGTGCCCAGTCTTCGTGGCCAGGGGAGGGCATGTCCGCGAAGGCCGGGGGCGGGCAGCCGGAATGCTGCCACGGTGAGATGCCGGGGATCTCCTGTGCGCCATCCCAGAAGCGTAACCTGCAGCCGGGCAGGGGTGCGTCACTGGTGGCTGGCGATACGCTGGAGGCTGACCATGCATTCTGCGGAGGGACGACCATGAGCGACTTTGACACCGTGACCGTGTCCGACATCCCTGAAGGGGCCAGGATCCTTGACGTCCGCGAGGACTACGAGTGGGTCGCGGGCCACGCCGCCGGTGCGCGGCACATCCCTTTGGACCAGCTCCCGGCCCGGATCGAGGAGCTCGATCCCGACGAGGACCTCTACGTTATCTGCCGCACCGGGGGACGCTCATTCCGGGCGGCCCAGTGGCTCTCCGGTCAGGGATATTCCGCCCTGAACGTGGCCGGCGGCATGGACCAGTGGCTGGAAACCGGAATGCCCCTGGTGTCCGACAACGGACTCAAGCCCGTCATCCTGTAGTTGAAGAAAGAAGCGCCGATGCCCGCATCACCTGTGACGTACACCTTCCTCGGACCCGCGGGCACCTTCACCGAGGCAGCCCTGATGCAGGTTCCCGGCGCGGCGGACGCGATCCGGGTTCCGTCGACGAATGTCAACACGGCGCTGGACAAGGTCCGCGACGGCTCGGCGGACGCGGCCATGGTGCCGATCGAGAACTCCGTGGAGGGCGGCGTCACTGCCACCCTGGACGCAATTGCCACCGGCCAGGAACTGCGGATCCTGCGCGAGGCCCTCGTGCCGATCAGTTTCGTGCTGGTGGCCCGGCCCGGAACCCGGATCGAGGACATCCACCGGATCTCCACCCACGGCCATGCCTGGGCGCAGTGCCGGCTGTGGGCCGGGAATAATATTCCGAATGCAGAATATATCCCGGGGTCCTCGACGGCTGCGGCGGCCATGGGGCTCCTGGCGGGCGACACCCTCTACGACGCGGCCATCTGCGCCCCGATCGTGGCCACCGAACAGCCCGGGCTCGCAGTGCTGGCGGAGAACATCGGAGACAACCCGGGTGCAGTCACACGCTTTGTGCTGGTGGGCCGGCCCGGCGCGCTGCCGGAACCCACCGGTGCGGACAAGACCACCGTCGTCGTTCCGCTGCCGGAAGACCGCCCCGGCGCGCTGATGGAGATCCTCGACCAGTTCGCGACCCGCGGCGTGAACCTCAGCCGGATCGAGTCACGGCCCACCGGCCAGTACCTGGGCCATTACTTCTTCAGCATTGACGCCGATGGCCATGTGGCCGATGCCCGCGTGGCGGATGCCCTGGCCGGCCTGCACCGGATCAGCCCGGCCACCCGCTTCCTGGGTTCCTACAGCCGCGCCGACGGGCACCGGACCCTCGTGGAGCCGCACACCTCCGACCAGGCCTTCCGGGCGGCGCATGCCTGGGTCAAAGACATCCTGTCCGGTGCATCAGTGGTGCCGGAATATATGTCCAAGGCTTCGCCCACAGCGTAGACAAATGCCACATCAGGCACTTCCGCACCGCGGAAACTGTGCGTATGCTTGCCTGATCCATATTGGGGAAGTCCCCTACCGAGGGAGCAGGACATGGCAGACACCAGCCTTGAAAATGACGGCCAGGGAATGATCGTGAATCCCAAACCGACCGCTGACAACCAGGACTGGGACGGCGACGACGCCGACCGCGCAGACCGGCTGCGCTTCGAAGAGGAGCAGGCGCTGATCCGCGAGCAGTCCGAAGCGCGCGCCGCCAAGGCCGCCGCGGAAGCGAAAGAGATCGCAGATGCGCACAAGGCAGCCGCCACGAAGGAAGCCAGCGCCTAGTCTGCCTCGGTGCCGGCCTGGACCCGGACGAGCAACGAGCCGGGGGCAACCTGCACTGTGACCTTCGTGGCGTCACCGGACGGATCGCCGTCGACCTGCGTGGGCATCGGCTCCGCGCAGCTGATGACGATCTTCCCGGAACGGTAATACGTCATCACTGGCAGGTTTCTCTTGTGCTTCAGCACGATCTTCCAGTACATCGACAGCCAGCCGATCGCGCTGCGCGGACTCATCACCACGACGTCCAGCATCCCGTCATCGATCATGGCCTGGGGGATGAAATCAATCCCGCCGGGGATCAGGCCGCAGTTCGCGAACAGGACGCTGCGGATCTTCCGGCTCTGTTCGGGCTGGTCGTCCAGGGAGATGGACACCTTCTTGCGCCTGCCAGGGAGGTGCCGCACTCCCGCTTCGGTGTAGGCCAGCCAGCCCACAGCCTTCTTGAGCCCGGCGCTGGTGTCGCCCACCACCTCTGCGTCCATGCCAATGCCGGCAATCACCAGGAACGTGTGCTCCGAGACCTCCTTGGTGCGTGAGTTCTCCACCCTTATCCGCGCTGTATCGATGAAGCGCTGGTGGCCGAACAGCGCGGTCTGGACACTGCCGTGCAGGTCGCCCAGATCGAGGTGGATATTGCGTGCCAGCAGGTTGCCGGTGCCGAGCGGGATCAGGCCCATGGCAATGTCCGTGCCGGCAAGGATGTCCGCCACCACCCGCACCGTGCCGTCACCGCCGCCCACCAGGACGACGTCGGCGCCATAGTCGACGGCGGCCCGCGCCTGCGAGGATCCGGGGTCTTCGGCGGTGGTGTCGAAAAACCGCGGCGGCACCCAGCCGGCCGCGTCGCACGCACTCTCGATCAGGGTGCGGGCCTCCTCCGACTTGGCCTTGATCGGGTTCATCACCACGGCGACCTTCTGATGGCCCAGGCCCGGACTGTGCGTTTGCTCCCACACGGCGCTGCGTATGTGCCGGGCCTGGAGCTTGCGCACTCCCCACCAGCTGGAGACGGCAAACGCCAGGACTCCAGCGATGACGAGGTAGGGCAGCCAGTCGCGCATTGTGCTCCAACACTATCCCGCTGGCCGCCGGAGGCCTGATTGCCCGGTAAGGGCGGCCGGATTGGATACTCTTGTCAGGTGATCGACGTAAAAGACCTCAGCGAAAATCCGGACAAGTTCCGGGCCAGCCAGCGCGCCCGCGGCGCCGACGAATCCGTGGTGGACGCGATCATCGCCGCGGACTCGGCCCGGCGTGCCGCCCTGATCCGCTTCGAAAACCTGAGGGCCGAGCAGAATGCCTTCGGCAAGAAGGTGGCCCAGGCCAAGGGCGAGGAAAAGCAGGCCCTGCTGGCCGAGGTCAAGGTCCTCGCCGGCCAGGTCAAGACCGCTTCCGCCGGGGCCGACGTCGCGCAGGCCGCCCACGAGGAACTGCTGAGGGCCATCCCCAACCTCATCGAGGACGGCGTTCCCGCGGGTGGCGAAGACGACTACATCGTGGTCAAGACCGTCGGCGCCCCGCGCGAATTCCCCGACTTCGAGCCCAGAGACCACCTGGAAATCGGTGAGCTGATCGGCGCCATCGATATGGAGCGCGGCGCCAAGGTCTCCGGTTCACGGTTCTACTTCCTGCGCGGCGTCGGCGCCCGGCTGGAAATGGCGCTGCTGCAGATGGCCATGGAGCAGGCGATCGACGCCGGCTTCGTGCCGATGATCACCCCCACCCTGGTGCGCCCGGAGACCATGCAGGGCACCGGTTTCGACGTCTTGCACGACGCCGAGATCTATCGGCTCGCCGAGGACGACCTCTACCTCGTGGGCACCTCGGAAGTGGCCCTGGCCGGTTACCACGCGGACGAGATCCTTGACCTGTCCGCCGGCCCGATCCGCTTCGCCGGGCAGAGCTCCTGCTACCGCCGCGAGGCCGGCTCGCACGGCAAGGACACCCGCGGCATTATCCGGGTCCACCAGTTCAACAAGGTGGAGATGTTTATCTACACCACGGTCGAGGAGGCCGCGGCCGAGCACGCCCGGCTGCTGGCCTGGGAAGAGGAGATGCTGGCCAAGTGCGAACTGTCCTACCGGGTCATTGACACCGCTGCCGGGGACCTCGGCAACTCCGCTGCCCGCAAGTTCGACTGCGAGGCCTGGGTTCCGACGCAGGGCGCCTACCGCGAGCTGACCTCGACCTCCAACTGCACGACTTTCCAGGCGCGCCGGCTCAACATCCGCGAACGTGTGCTGAACGAGGACGGGGCCCCCAAGGGCACCCGGGCCGTCGCCACGCTCAACGGCACCCTGGCCACCACCCGCTGGATCGTCGCCATCCTGGAGCACCACCAGAACCCCGACGGCTCCGTCAACGTCCCGCAGGCCCTGCAGAAGTACCTCGGCGGCATGACGGTGTTCCCCGTTATCTGAGCCGCCGTTTCCCCGCCCATGACCCCGCGGAGCCGCGCGGGGCCATGGGGCGTGAACAGCTGTTCACCCCGGGTTCACCGGACGCTGTGGCCTGCGTCCTAGCGGCTGTCGGGGGTGTCTGCTCTACTTGTGAGATGACAACATTGACTGAAACCTCAGTCGCCGGCAACGATGACCGGCGAGAGAACAACCGGAACAACCTCACCGCCACGGCCCACAAGCTGATGGTGGCGCTCGACGTCGACGGCACCCTCGTGGACCACGACGGCCACATGTCCGTTCCCGTCCGCGAAGCGGCCCAGGACGTCGTGGCCGCCGGCCACCACGTCACGATCGCGACCGGCCGCTCACTGAACGCGACCCTGCCCATCATTGAGCACATCGGCATCGATAGCGGCTATGCCGTGTGCTCCAACGGCGGGGTCACCCTGCGGCTGGATACGAACCTGGCGGACGGCTACGAGATCGTGCACAAGGCCACCTTCGACCCGGGCCCCGCGCTCCGGGCACTGCGCAAGCGGCTGCCCAACGCCAAGTACGCGCTTGAGGATGAGGACGGCAACTTCCTCTCCACCGAGCGCTTCCAGGACATGAGCTTCGGGGTGGAGGCGATCGGCGTCGACTTCCAGACCCTGCTGGAAGCCACCGCGGTCCGCGTGGTGGTCTTCAGCGCCGAGAACACGCCCGAGGAGTTCAACACCGCCATCCGGCACATCGGCCTGGCCGGGGTTACCTACTCGGTGGGGTGGACGGCGTGGCTGGACATCGCCGCCGCCGGCGTGACCAAGGCCAGCGCCCTGGAGCGCCTCCGCGGCCGGCTGGAGATCGAGGCGCACCGCACCGTCGCCGTCGGCGACGGCCGCAATGACATTGAAATGCTCACCTGGGCCGCCCGCGGGGTGGCCATGGGCCAGTCGCCCGCGGAAGTCATCGCCGCCGCGAACGAGGTCACCCACTCCGTTTTCGACGACGGCGCCGCGCACGTGCTGCGCAGCCTGCTGCTCTAGGCTCCGACGACGCCGGGGGGCTGGCCTACAACGGGCCTGCTGTCAGCGCACCTCGAGGATGAGGCCCAGGAGCCTGGCCGCGGCGGGCCGCGCCGCGTGTTCCTCGTTCCACTGTGACCGGGCCACGGCCTTGCTGACCGCCTGGGTGGTGATCCCGAGTTCCTCGGCCACGGCCTTCTGCTGTCCGCGGACCCCGGGGGTCAGCAGGTCCAGGACCCGCCATTCCGCGGGGCTGCGGTCGTGCACGATGTGCCCCAGCAGCCGGAGCACGGCCTCGGACTCCGCGGCGAGGTCGGCCAGCGGGCCCTCCACGGCCACCGGGATCCGGTCCTTGCCGTTGCGCAGCCGGTCGACGGCCCGGCGGGCGTAAATCAGCCCGTGGCCGGAGGCGTCCTTGATCTGGTTCGGGAGGGGTTCATTGACGGGCCCGACACCGATGCCGACGTACCAGCTGCCGGTCCGCAACGCGATCATCGCCGCTTCGACGGCCTGCCGAGGAGAGTCCACAATGCCCTGGACCTCGTCCTCAACCGAGCGGTCGAAATCGAGGCGCGCCGGGATGTGCCGCAGGTCCTTGAGGAGCTGCGGCACGCAGTCGCCGTCGCGCCGGCTGTCTGTCTGGTTGATGGTCAGGGTGAACATTCTGGATCCACACTACCCGGTGGTAGTTTCGTGGCAAATGTCTTAGTCCAGCCTCGTATTTTGGCTGACGGGGGCCGGTGGCAACGCAGAATCGGACGTCCCGCCGGCCGGCGGGAGACCGGCATCGGACACCGCCTGCTCAATGGCCCCGACCAGGCCCGCCGGGGATTCCCTGGTGCCGAAGGTGAAGAAGCGGGCTGGATGTTTCCGGCAGCCTGCCCCGGGCTGAGCGCGGCGTCCGTTCCCCGGAACACCACCGCATACCGTCCGTGCACGCCCAGGGAAGTCTTCCCGCTGCGCTCGAGGGTCTGCAGCAGAGCGTCCGCCTCGGTCCCGGGCGGGGCTTCGACGGCCCGGGGGGAGCCGGGCACGATGTCCTGCCAGTAGAAGGCCCTGGCCGTATGATTCTGGGCACAGCCGTACAACAGGCCGCGGTCGAACACCAGCAGCCGGCGGAAACTCCACAACAACGTCATGGACCACCAGATCAGTCCGGTGCCGGACGAGCCAGGTCCTGCCCTTCTCACCCACCCTGGTTCCCGTGGCCATAGAGCCCGGGCAGCCGGTGGTGCTCCAGTTCTGCGGCCTGCTGCAGCGCCGCAACTTTGGGATCCGGCACGGGCGCGGCGCCTCCGGCCACCCCGGAACGGCAATCAATGGAGACGAAATTTGCGGAGAAACTGTCCCCGCCTCCGCCGCTGAACGCTGCGGCAATCGACAGGAACAGATAGAGGGGTGCAAAGGACCAGCAGACAGCACGCCAGCCGCCAGCCACGCGCCCGACGTTGTGCCGTCGCTGATGCGGACGGACCGCATGCCGGCGGCGGCGTCACCGACGCTGCCCAAGGACCCCCAGACCATCCCGTAGGCGAAGAGGACGGCGAACCAGACCGCCGCCAGTGCCGCGGCGAAGAGGCCCGCGCTGTCCAGGAGGGCGAAGGACAGCGGGCCGAGTGCCAGGTTCTGGACCAGCGAATTCAGCACCGCCATCAGGACCCCGGCCGCCACCATAGCCACCAGCGCATCCAGGCTGCGGCCCCAGAAGTGGGCCCATCCCGGTTTTGGCACGTACAAGGCGTCGGACGCCGTGTGCCGGCGGACGGGGAGCCCGTTGTTCCACGATGGGGACACGTGCCCATGCCAGCGTGGACCGGGCTGGTAGCCTCAACTGCGCAGGGATGTTGCGATGGAGGCTGCGCCACCGGCGGGGCCCGAATGAGATGAGGACTGCAGTGAGACGTGACGCGAATGGCGCCCGGCCCGGCGACACCGAACTGGAGCTCGTGGACCGCTGGTGGCGGGCCGCCAACTACCTGTCCGTGGGGCAGATCTATCTCCGTTCCAACCCCCTGCTGCGGGAACCTCTGAGCGCCGGCAACACCAAGTCCAGGCTGCTGGGCCACTGGGGCACCACCCCGGGCCTGAACTTCGTCTACGCCCACCTGAACCGGGTCATCCGCCGGGACAACCAGAGCATGCTGTTTATTGCCGGGCCCGGCCACGGCGGGCCCGCAGTGGTGGCGAACGCCTGGCTTGAGGGCACCTACTCCGAGATCTACAGCAATGTCGGCGACGACGTCCAGGGCATGGCGGAACTCTTCCGGCAGTTCTCCTACCCGGGCGGAATCCCCAGCCACGCCGCCCCCGAAACCCCGGGCTCCATCAGCGAGGGCGGAGAGCTCGGCTATTCCCTGGCGCACGCCTACGGCTCCGTGTTCGACAATCCGGACCTGATCACCGCCGTCGTGATCGGCGACGGCGAGGCCGAAACCGGGCCGCTGGCCGCGAGCTGGCACTCGCACAACTTCCTGGACCCGGTCCATGACGGCGCGGTGCTGCCCATCCTGCACCTGAATGGCTACAAGATCGCCAACCCCACCATCCTGGCCCGCATGCCCGAATCACAGCTGGAACAGCTGCTCCGCGGTTACGGGCACGAGCCGCACTTTGTGACCGTGGGCCATCCGGACGACACGGCAGCCGCGCACCGGGACTTCGCCGCAGTCCTGGACGAGTGCCTCACGGAGATCCGGTCCATCCAGGCCACCCGCCGGGGCGGACCGGCAGACGATGGACCGGCGGGGGACGCCCCGGCCGCGCGCTGGCCCATGATCGTGCTGCGGTCGCCGAAGGGCTGGACCGGGCCCAGGATAGTCGACGGACTGCAGGTGGAAGGAACGTGGCGGAGCCATCAGGTGCCGCTGTCCGAAGTGCGCACCAATCCGCAGCATTTGGCGCAGCTGGGGGAGTGGCTCGAATCGTACCGGCCCGACGAGCTCTTCGACGACGCCGGGCGCCTGCGGCCCGACGTCGCGGCGAACGCCCCCGGCGGCGCACTCCGGATGAGCGCCACCCCGTACTCGAACGGCGGCGTGCTGCTGCGCGACTTGAAGCTGCCGGACTACGAGGACCATGCTGTCCCGGTGGCGCAGCCGGGAGTCGAGCGGGTCAGCGCCATGATCACGCTGGGACCCTGGCTCCGCGACGTGATCGCCCAGAACCCGGAGACGTTCAGGCTGTTCGGCCCGGACGAGACGGCATCCAACCGCCTGCAGGACGTCTACGAGGTCACGGACAAGGTGTGGCAGTACCGGATCGAGGAACTCGATGAGCATCTGGCCCGCGCCGGACGGGTCATGGAGGTCCTCAGCGAACACCTCTGCCAGGGCTGGCTGGAGGGGTACCTGCTGACCGGCCGGCACGGCGTGTTCAGCTGCTACGAGGCGTTCATCCACATCGTCGATTCCATGTTCAACCAGCACGCCAAATGGCTCAAGGTGCACCGTGAACTTCCCTGGCGGCAGCCGGTCGCCTCGCTGAACTACCTGCTGTCCTCGCATGTCTGGCAGCAGGACCACAACGGCTTCTCACACCAGGATCCCGGCTTCATCGACCACGCCGTGAACAAAAAGGCCGAGGTCATCCGCGTCTACCTGCCTCCGGACGCGAACACGCTGCTCTCCGTGATGGAGCATTGCCTCGATTCCCGGGACTACGTCAACATCGTGGTCAGCGGCAAGCAGCCCTCGCCGACCTGGCTGGGCCCCGCCGACGCCGCGCACCACTGCCAGCGCGGCCTGGGAATCTGGGAGTTCGCCGGCTCCGAAGTCCCCGGCGAGGAACCCGACGTCGTGCTGGCCTGCGCCGGGGACGTGCCCACGGTCGAGACGGTCGCCGCCGCGGAACTGCTGAAGGCCGGTGCCCCGGGACTGAAGATCCGGGTGGTCAACGTGGTGGACCTGATGCGGCTCCAGGACGCCAGCGAACACCCGCACGGCCTGACGTCCCGGGACTTCGACGGGATCTTCACGGCGGACAAGCCCATCATTTTCGCCTACCACGGCTATCCGTCCCTGATCCACCAGCTGGCGTACCGGCGGACCAACCGGGAGGGCCTGCACGTCCGCGGCTACAAGGAGGAGGGCACCACCACGACGGCCTTCGATATGGCCATGCTCAACGGGATTGACCGTTTCCAGCTCGCCATCGACGCGATCGACCGGGTGCCGGGCCTGGCGGAAAAGCATTCACTGCTGCGGCAGGCGCTGCAGGACAGCCGGATCCGGGCGCACAACCACACCCGGGACCACGGCGAGGACTCGGCGGAAATCAGCGGCTGGACCCTCGGCCGGGAGTAGCCCCGCTACCAGCAGCCGCCGCGGCTAGGGCCGGACGCCGTTGAGCCCGTCCAGCCCGCCGGTGGGCAGGTGGATCCAGCCCTCGGTCAAAGCGGCGCCGGCATGGGCGGCGTCGGGGCGGAGAGTTCCGCCGAGGGCCACGGCCCGCGCGGTGAGGGAGGCGATGAGCGCGTCGAACATGTCATCGGAGCCCGCCAGCCGGTCCCCGTGTCCGGCCAGGTCCAGCCAGGGTGCTGCCTGCTGCAGCCCGTCAAGAAGCACGGCCAGCCGTTCGGATTCAGCGCCGCCGCGGCCCTTGTAGCCCCGGGCCGGCAGGCCCCAGGATTTCAGCGACGCCGCCGGGTAGACTTCGGCGAGCCGGCCGCTGCCGTCCCGGGCCTGCGGGCCGTGGTCCCGGGAGATTTTGGCCTGGATGACGGCGCAGCGCATCGCCGGGTGGGCCAGACGGTCGGCGGAAACGCTGAGCGGGATCAGCCCGGTGCGGGCGGTGACGAAACGGTCGGTGTCCCGGTAGGCCAGCAGCCGGCGTCCTTCGATTCCGTCATAGTCCAGCACGGGGTGCTGTTCGAAGGCCAGATGCCCGGCCAGGAAGGGCAGGAAGGCGTCCGGCCAGCCCACGGGACAGTCGATCCCGGTCATGTCGCTGGCGCCGAAGAGCTGCACAATCTCCTCGTCGCCGACGTCGAGGGCCAGATGCGCCAGGCGGGCTGAACCGCTGTCCCATTCGAGCACGGCGGCTGCGGTCTTCCGGGTGGCTGCGGCGAGGTCGACGCCGAGGGTCCTCACCGCGGTCTGCCCGGGTCGGCTTCCGGAAGCCTGCACGTCATCCGGCCCGGACCGCGCGGTACCGGAGGGCGCCGGGAAGTCCGCCCCGGCTGTCCAGGCCGTCCCCGGCGGCGAAGCGGGCCCACACGGCGCGGAGGGCCCGGCCCTGGGCGTTGATTTCCTCCCAGCTGGCGCCCTTGAGCAGCCCGGCACCTTCCCAGGTCTGTTTGTCGCCGAACAGCAGCGGCAGGTCGACGGTGTGCGCGGCCCCGTAGACGTTGCCCGGCGCCGCCCAGGAGAGCACGTAGCTGTAAGCCGTGCCGCCGGCCTGGGCGTGCCGCCGGGCGAACCTCCTGGCGGCCCGGCCGTACACCGCCTCAGTCACGGCCCAGTTGATGGTTTTGACGACGGCGGTCCCGAGCACCGGAACCTTGGCCACCCGGCCGACGACGGGGTTGCGCGGCAGGAACAGCCGGGCTTCCCCGGAGGTGTGTCCGATCAGGACCTCGATCCCGGGGGCGGTGGCGTCCCAGGCGTCCTCAATGCCGGATTCCGGCGGCAAGGGGGAGTGCCCGTACTGGGTGCCGAACGGCATGGCCGCGATCAGCCCGAACTTCCGGGCCACCTGCGACACGTGCCCTTCAATCTCCACGACGTCCATCGCCGGGGTGTCTTCGGTGACGTGCTCCGCCGCGATGCCCATCGCGGTGCTCATCTTTTCCCGGCCGCGGGTAATGCCCAGGGGCGCGCTTTGAATGATGGCGCGCTGGAAGAGGGTGGGGGCCTCCGGCGTCGCCTCCGGCGGACTGCCCGAACGCGGTGACCCGTCCCGGGTCGCCGCCGAAGGCGCTGATGTTGCGCCGGACCCAGCGGAACGCCTCAAGCTGGTCCAGCAGGCCGAGGTTCGCGGGCCGGCCCGTGCCGGTAGCGAGGTAGCCGAACAGGCCCAGCCGGTACGTCACGGACACCACGATGACCCGGTTTTCGGCGACGAGGGCCTTGGGGTCGAAAATGGCCAGGTCGCCGGAGCCGGAGGTGTAGGACCCGCCGTGAAGCCACACCATCACGGGGACCCTGTCGTCCGCGGTGAGGCCGGCCGGCATGGTGATGGAGAGCCGCTGGCAGTCCTCACTTCCGGGGAGCTCCCCGTAGCGGGTCCCGAGGATGTCGTCCAGGAACGGCACCGGGGCCTGCGGGCATGCCGGTGACAGCGAGGTGGCCGCGAGGACTTCGGCCCGGTCCGGCGCACTCACCGGGGCCCGGAAACGTCCTGCGGCGGCATAGGGGATTCCGGTGGCCCG
Source organism: Pseudarthrobacter leeuwenhoeki (assembly GCF_055412885.1). Taxonomy (NCBI): domain Bacteria; kingdom Bacillati; phylum Actinomycetota; class Actinomycetes; order Micrococcales; family Micrococcaceae; genus Pseudarthrobacter; species Pseudarthrobacter leeuwenhoeki. The sequence continues at coordinate 26,251 of NZ_JBVAYY010000013.1, forward strand.
CACGACGTCACCGTCATGCCAGCCCGTGACCGGACCGGAGGGAGGACTAAAGGCAGGCTCGGCGTTCATAAGCCTACGATTTCACACATTCCTTACCCGTCACTGACAGCGGCCCATCGCCCTGGGCAGCGCCTTAAACAGCAACGCGGGGTCACTTGCGGCCCATATCCGGGGGCCGGATGGGCGGTAAGTGACCCCGCGTTGGAGTTGGGGAACGTTAGTGCGTGGGGGGAACGTAACGCTTGATGGACGCCTCGAGCTCAGCCTCGGCGGCCGCGCGGTCGCCCCAGCCCTCGGCCTTGACCCACTTGCCCGGTTCCAGGTCCTTGTAACGGGAGAAGAAGTGCTCGATTTCCTTGATCAGGAATTCGCTGACGTCGCTGATCTCGTTGATGTGATCGAAGCGCGCGTCGACCGGCACGCAAAGCACCTTGGCGTCTCCGCCGCCGTCGTCGGTCATGTTGAACACGCCGATGGGGCGGGACTCAACAATGACGCCGGGGTGCAGGTCGAAGTCCTGCAGCAGCACCAGGGCGTCCAGCGGATCGCCGTCTTCGCCCAGGGTGTTCTCGAAGAACCCGTAGTGCGTGGGGTACTGCATCGAGGTGAACAGGACGCGGTCCAGACGGACGCGGCCCGTTTCGTGGTCGATTTCGTACTTAACGCGTGATCCCTTGGGGATCTCGATGGTCACGTCATGCTTCATGGAATACTCCTCGACGAATTCAGGGGGTTCGCGGCACCCGTGGCATCCACAAAAAGCAGCGCCGGTACCGCCGACTACTATTGAGGATATAGCGAGAGGCCCACGTTTCCGGAACTAATGGGGACATTTCAGGACTTAAGGACCGGCAGCAGCATGAAACGCAGAACGAGCCGCCCGGGCGCTGACCCGGTGACCGGGACGCTGCGGCGGAACCTGCTGCTGGTGCTGCAGACCCTGCTCGTCGCGGTGCTCGCTCTTCCCGCCGGCGTTGCCGTCGCCCCCGCCTTCCTCGGCCCCGGCCACTCCGGAACCGCCGCACAGTCCACCCCGCCCTGGCACCAGGCCCCGGGCACACTGGCCGCCCGCGACGGCACGGCGGCCGGCCCGGCGGCGGGCACCACCCCGGACGGCATCGAACCGCTCACAGCCGACGCCCCCGTCCCGCAACCCGGTCCGCTCGCGGCCCAGCTCAACGAAACCCTCACGACCGACGGCCCCGGGAACTTTACCGGCGTGGTGCAGGACGCCCTCACCGGGGAGGTTCTCTTCGACCGGTCCGGCGACGAGGCCCGGGTTCCCGCCTCCAACATGAAGCTCCTCACGGCCGCCGTGGCCCTGCGCACCCTCGGCCCGGAACGCCGCTTCAGCACTAGGGCCGTGGCCGGGGCGGCCCCCGGGTCAGTCGTGCTGACCGGTGGCGGGGACGTGCTCCTCGGCGCCGGCGAATCGGTGCCCGGCGCCGTGCTGGGCCATGCCGGCCTGGCCAGCCTGGCGCAGTCGACCGTCCGGGCCCTGCAGGACGACGGCGTCTCCGTCCCCGTGACGGTCCTGCTGGACGACTCCCTGTTCACCGGCCCCGCGCTGAACCCGGCCTGGAACCTGGCGGATGTGGCGGCCGGCGAGGTGGCCCCGCTGTTCCCGCTGGCACTGAATTCGGCCCGCTCCGACCCGGCCGGGACCCCCGGGCCACGCCCCCAGGATGCCGCGATGAGCGCCGCCGAAGCGTTTTCCGCCCAGCTCGCGGCGGCGGCCGGCGCGGCCGGGCTGACGGTGGCGCCGGGCGTCGCGCGGGTCCCCGCCGGAACGGACGACGGCGGCACCCGGGTCCTGGCCGAAGTCCAGTCCGCCACGGTGGGCCAGCAGGTCGACCTGCTGCTGCGCACCTCGGACAACTACCTGACCGAGGTGATCGGCCGCATGGCGGCGCTCGCGGCCGGACAGCCCGGCAGCAACGACGGCGCCGTCGCCACCGTGCTGCAGCAGCTCGAAGAGCTGAAAATCCCCGCCGCCAAGCTGCGCGCCGCCGACGTTTCCGGGCTGGCGCTGGCCAACCGGGTCTCCGCCCGGCAGCTCTCCGAAGTGGTCCGGACCATGACGTCGGGCACGGACACCCGGCTGCGCGCCGGCCTGGCCGGGTTCCCGGTCGCCGGGCTCACCGGAACCCTGGGGGACCGGTACCTGGACGACGCGGCGACGGCGGCCGGTGCAGGTCTGGTCCGGGCCAAGACCGGCACGCTGAACACGGTGATCGCCCTGAGCGGCTACGTCGTGGACGCCGACGGCCGGCTCCTGGTGTTTTCCTTCATCGGCAACGGTTTGACCCCGGGGGCGGGGAACAAAGCCGCGCTGGACCGCACCGCCACCGTCCTCGCCGGCTGCGGCTGCCGCTGACTGCTGCGGGTGCCGGCCGTGGGCGGCCGTTCGCCGCCCGACGAATTTCAGCCACAATGTCAGTCCCCTGTGATCTGATGGAGCCTATGGAGTCCTCTGCCCGCGAGACATCAGCCCAAGCCCAAGCCCTGATCAACTGGGAGCTTGCCGCCTCCACTGCCGCCCGCCTGACGCCGGCCGGCCCCACCCTGGGATCGGCGGAAATCGGCGCCGCCGTCGACAGCCTGCGGCTGATGGCGGACCTTTCCGTGCCGCACGTCCACGACATCACCGGTCTGGAGGCCGCCCGCGACCTGCGGGATTCCACGGTCCTTGTGGTGGACCGCGCCTCCTGGTCCAAGGCCAACACGCAGAGCTTCGCCGTGATGCTCCAACCAGCGATGGAAAAGATGCTCGATGGCCGCAGCGGCACCCTGAACCCCGGCGCGGCCAGCGTCAGCGGCGCCATCACAGGCAGCCAGCTCGGCGCCATCCTCGCCTTCCTCTCCAGCAAGGTCCTGGGCCAGTACGACCCCTTCTCGGCCCTTGCCGAGAACTCCACTGCCCCCGCCGGCGGCCGCCTGCTCCTCGTGGCGCCGAACATCATCTCCGTCGAGCGGGAAATCAACGTCGAACCCGAAGACTTCCGGCTCTGGGTCTGCCTCCATGAACAGACCCACCGTGTGCAGTTCGCCGCGGCACCCTGGCTGCGGCACCACATGCTGGCGGAGATCGACAGCCTCAGCGGGCAGCTGCTCGGCAACGTCGACTCCCTGATGGAACGGGCCTCAGCTGCCGCGAAATCGCTCAAGGACCGCTCCGCGTCCGGGTCCGCCCCCAGCCGGGGCGCCGTCCTCGACCTGCTGCAGAACCCCGAGGAAAAGGCGGCGATCTCGCGCCTGACCGCCCTCATGAGCCTGCTCGAAGGGCACGCCAACGTGGTCATGGACGCGGTCGACTCCAGCATTGTGCCCTCCGTGAAGACCATCCGGCAGCGCTTCAACTCCCGGGCCAAGGACCGCGGCGTGATCGAGAAGTTCATCCGCACCCTGCTCGGCCTGGACGCCAAGATGCGCCAGTACACCGACGGCTCCAAGTTTGTCCGCGAAGTCGTGGACGTGGCCGGGATGGAGGGCTTCAACAGGGTCTGGGAGTCCGCGGACCACCTGCCGACCGAGGCCGAAATCCACAATTCCCGGCTCTGGCTCGAGCGGATGGGGCACTAGCCCCCGTGACGTCCAGTCCCGCTTCCAGTCCCGGTTCCAGTCCCGATTCCGGCGGACGGCTCTCCAGCGGACGACGCCGGCCCGGCCGGCTGGCGCCCGTCGTCGGCACGGCGCGCAAGATGCTGCAGGACGCGCTGGCCGGAGCGGGTTACCCGGAACGGATCCTGGTCGCCTGCAGCGGCGGACCCGACTCACTGGCCCTCGCCGCCGTCGCCGCCTACTTCGCCCGCCGCGGGCACGTGGACGGCCACCCCGTCTCCGTGGGCGCCGCCGTCGTGGACCACCAGCTGCAGCCCGGTTCCGCCGATGTCGCCGCCGCCACCGCGGTGACGCTGCGGGACCTGGGGCTCTCGCCCGTGCAGGTCAGGACGGTCGAGGTTGCCTCCACCGGGATGGGGCCGGAGGCGGCTGCCCGGGACGCCCGGCACGCCGCCCTGGAAGCCGCCGCGGACGGCACCGGCGCCCGGGCCATCCTGCTCGGCCACACCCTTGATGACCAGGCCGAACAGGTGCTGCTGGGGCTGGCCCGCGGCTCCGGAACCCGTTCCCTGGCGGGCATGCGGCCCGCCCGCGGCCGCCTGCTGCGGCCCTTCCTGGGACTGCGCCGCGCGGACACCCTTGAGATCTGCGAGGTCGAGGGCCTTGACCCCTGGCACGATCCCAGCAACGCGGATCCGGCGTTTGCGCGGTCCCGGACCCGCGTCGAGGTGCTGCCGCTGCTCGAGGAGAAGCTGGGCCCGGGGGTGGCCGAATCGCTTGCGCGTACTGCGGCGATCCTGCAGCTGGACGCCGATTACCTCGAGGACGTGGCCAAGGACACCTTCGACCGGCTGCGGGAACCCTCCGGCGCCACCATCAGCCTCCCGGAGGAGGCCCTGCGCGGGCTGGCACCGGCAGTAAGGTTCCGGGTCATCGCCAAGGCCGCGGCCGCCGTAGGAGGCGTCCAGCCCAGTTACCAGCGGTTGCTCGCCGCGGAAGCACTGCTGCGCCGGCAGGGATCGGCGGGCCCGGTGGAGCTTCCCGGCGGGGTCAGTGTCTACCGGCTCTCGCTCGCCCAGCTCGTGGCCGAAGGGCAGTCCGGCCCCGGCGGTGTTCCCCGCGAAGCGGCCCGCTGTGGGAAGCTTGTATTCCGGCCTCAAAAACCGCCCAGAATATAGTTGCCCCCGCATCTACACAGGAGTTATTGGTGGATTCAAACGACGTCCAGGCAGATCTCAAGCACGTTCTTTACTCCAAGGAGCAGATCCAGTCACGGATCACCGAACTCGCTGCCCAGATCGACAAGGACTACGAGGGCCGCGATCTGTTGATCGTCGGCGTGCTCAAGGGCGCTGTGATGGTCATGGCCGACCTCGCCCGTGCCCTTCACAGCCACGTTTCCATGGACTGGATGGCCGTCTCGTCCTACGGGTCCGGCACGCAGTCCTCGGGCGTGGTCCGCATCCTCAAGGACCTCGACACGGACCTCATGGGCAAGGATGTCCTGATCGTCGAGGACATCATTGACTCCGGACTGACCCTGTCCTGGCTCAAAACAAACCTGGAATCCCGCGGCACGGCCTCGGTGGAAATCTGCACCGCGTTCCGCAAGCCCACAGCCTTGAAGGTCCAGCTCGACGTCAAGTACGTCGGCTACGACATCCCCAACGAGTTCGTGGTGGGCTACGGCCTGGACTACGCCGAGAAGTACCGCAACCTGGACTTCGTCGGCACCCTGGCGCCGCACGTCTACGAGTAGCGCGCCGCCGCGTCCGGCAGGACAGGCCCGGCGCGGACCTGCTGGGGGCTGGTCCCGCCCGGCCCCGCTACGCCCTCAGGGAACTTTTGGACTTCACCGTGCGTGAGCTACTGCGACGGTGTATAGCTAGACACTGACGCAGCACCACACGCGCGCAGAACGGTCGCCGTGCAGCACTACCAGGAGGGACGGGGCCTGCCCCGAACAGATGAAAGTTAAGAGTTTCTTCAAGGGCCCGGGCATCTGGATCATCGTTGTTGTTGGCATGCTCCTGCTCGCCTTTGCCACCCTGTCCCCGGGCGGCTCAACCCGGATCGATACGGACAAGGGTCTCGCTCTGCTGACCGACGCCGGCGGCAAGGTTGAACAGGCAAAGATCTTCGACGCGGAAAACCGCGTGGACCTGGTCCTGAAGGAAAATCTGCAGATTGACGGCCAGGACAAAGGTAAGGACATCCAGTTCTACTACGTCAACGCCCGCGCGGATGACGTCGTCAAAGCCGTCACGGACTCCCGGCCCCCGAGCGGCTACACCGACCAGCCGGTCGAGAACAACTTCTTCGCCGGACTGTTCTCCCTTCTGATCCCGGTCCTCCTGCTTGGTGTCCTCTTCTGGTTCCTGCTCTCCCGGATGCAGGGCGGCGGCTCCAAGGTCATGCAGTTCGGCAAGTCCAAGGCCAAGCTGGTCAACAAGGACATGCCCCAGGTCACCTTCAGCGACGTCGCCGGAGCCGATGAAGCCGTCGAGGAACTCGAAGAAATCAAGGAATTCCTCCAGGAACCGGCGAAGTTCCAGGCCGTGGGGGCCAAGATCCCCAAGGGCGTGCTGCTCTACGGTCCTCCCGGCACCGGCAAGACCCTGCTGGCCCGCGCCGTCGCCGGCGAGGCCGGCGTTCCCTTCTTCTCCATCTCCGGTTCCGACTTCGTCGAAATGTTCGTCGGCGTGGGCGCCTCCCGTGTCCGCGACCTGTTCGAGCAGGCCAAGCAGAACGCTCCCGCCATCATCTTCGTGGACGAGATCGACGCCGTCGGCCGCCACCGTGGTGCCGGCATCGGCGGCGGCAATGACGAACGCGAGCAGACCCTCAACCAGCTGCTGGTCGAAATGGACGGCTTCGACGTCAAGACCAACGTCATCCTGATCGCCGCCACCAACCGCCCGGACGTGCTTGACCCGGCACTCTTGCGCCCCGGCCGCTTCGACCGCCAGATCTCCGTCGAGGCCCCCGACCTGATCGGCCGCGACCAGATCCTGAAGGTCCATGCCAAGGGCAAGCCGATGGCTCCCGGGGTCGACCTGAAGGCCGTGGCCAAGAAGACCCCCGGCTACACCGGCGCGGACCTGGCCAACGTCCTCAACGAGGCGGCCCTGCTGACCGCGCGCTCCAACGCCAACCTGATCGACGACCGCGCCCTCGACGAGGCCATAGACCGGGTGATGGCCGGCCCGCAGAAGCGCAGCCGCGTCATGAAGGAGCAGGAACGCAAGGTCACCGCGTACCACGAAGGCGGGCACGCCCTCGTAGCCGCGGCCCTGCGGAACTCGGCTCCGGTCACCAAAATCACGATCCTGCCCCGCGGCCGCGCCCTGGGCTACACCATGGTGGTTCCGGAGAACGACAAGTACTCCATCACGCGCAACGAACTGCTCGACCAGATGGCCTACGCCATGGGCGGCCGTGTCGCTGAAGAGCTGGTCTTCCACGACCCGTCCACGGGCGCGTCCAACGACATTGAGAAGGCCACCGGGATCGCCCGCAAGATGGTCACCGAGTTCGGCATGAGCGAACGCGTCGGCGCCGTGCGCCTCGGCCAGGGCGGCGGCGAGCCCTTCCTGGGCCGCGACGCCGGCCACGAGCGCAACTACTCCGACCAGATCGCCTACATCGTCGACGAGGAAGTGCGCCGCCTCATCGAGGGTGCCCACGACGAGGCTTACGCCATCCTCGTTGAGAACCGCGACGTCCTGGATGAACTGGCACTCGAACTGCTGGAACGCGAAACGCTGAACCAGGCCGAAATCGCGGAGGTCTTCACCAACATCCGCAAGCGGGATTTCCGCGAGATCTGGCTCTCCAAGGAAACCCGTCCGATCCAGGACGTCGGCCCGGTGGAGTCCCGCCGGGAGAAGGCCGAACGCGAAGCGCAGGAAGAAGCCAAGGAAGCCCGCCTCAAGGAACCGCTGGACACGTTCCCGCCGCACGCCCACGGAGTCTCCGGACAGGAGTCGTTCCAAGGCGGTGTTACGGATCTCGGGCCTGATGGCCATCCCGGCTAGGCTTCTTCCGTGACTTCTTTCTTCAACGACGACGACGACGCTCCCGCCACCGGTCCTGTGGCGGCGGGAGCGCCCGTCCCCGGCCCCGCCGTGGACCAGCCCCGGATCGAGGCGGCTGTCCGTGAGATCCTGCTGGCCATCGGCGAGGACCCGGACCGCAGCGGCCTCCTGGACACCCCCAGGCGGGTCGCCAAGGCGTACACCGAGATGTTCGCCGGGCTCCACCACGATCCGGCGGAAATCCTGGGCACCACCTTCGACCTGGACCACGAGGAACTCGTCCTGGTCAAGGACATCCCGTTCTACTCCACCTGCGAGCACCACCTCGTGCCGTTCCACGGGGTCGCCCATGTGGGCTACATTCCCTCGCATGACGGGAAAGTGACCGGCCTGAGCAAACTGGCGCGGCTGGTGGACATGTTCGCCCGCCGCCCCCAGGTCCAGGAACGCCTCACCACCCAGATTGTCGAAGCCCTCGTCACCCACCTCAAGCCGCGCGGCGCAATCGTCGTCGTCGAATGCGAGCACCTCTGCATGTCCATGCGCGGCATCCGCAAGCCCGGCGCCAAAACCGTCACCAGCGCGGTACGCGGGCAACTCCATGACCCGGCCACCCGTGCCGAAGCCATGAGCCTCATCATCGGAAGGTAAGAACACAGATGGACTCCCTAGCCGCAACCCCCGGAACCGGACCGGCGACTTCGCCCCTTCCCGTCCTGCGCAAGTCCCGCCCGGCCGCCACATTCGGTAACCTCCCCACGGACCGGACGCTCGTGATGGGGATCCTGAACGTCACCCCGGACTCCTTCAGCGACGGCGGCAAGTACGCCGCCGCGGACACCGCCATCGCCGCCGGCCTGCGGATGTTCTACGGCGGTGCCGACATCATCGACGTCGGCGGTGAATCCACCCGCCCGGGAGCGGCCGAGGTCGGCGTCGAGGAGGAGCAGCGCCGGGTGCTGCCCGTGATCCAGGCGCTGGTGAAGGCCGGGGCCCTGGTCAGCATCGACACCACGCACGCCGCCACCGCCGCAGCGGCGCTGGACGCCGGCGCCGCCATCATCAATGATGTCTCAGGGCTGAGCCTGGAGCCCGCGATGGCCGAACTGGTGGCCCGCAGCAAAGCCCCGTACATCCTCACGCACCGCCGCGGCAACGCCAGCACGATGGACTCCCTGACCGAGTACGGGAACGTTGCGGAAGACGTGGCCGCGGAACTTGCCGGCGTCCGCGACAAGCTGTACGCGGCCGGCGTCGCACCGGAACAGGTCATCGTGGATCCGGGACTGGGCTTCTCCAAGAACGAGGAGCAGAACTGGGAACTGCTCCGCCGCCTCGACGTCCTGCAGGCCATGGGCCACAGGGTGCTCGTTGCGGCCTCCCGCAAGCGCTTCCTCGGCAGCCTCCTGACCGTGGCCGGCAAGGCTGCCCCGCCCGCCGAACGCGACGCCGCCACCGCCGCTGTCTCCGCCATCAGCGCCCACCGGGGCGCCTGGGCGGTCCGCGTGCACGACGTCGGCCCCAGCCTCGACGCCGTCAAGGTCGCCGCCCGCATGACCCCGGCGCAGCCACCAGCTGCGCCGGCCGCCGGCGACAACTGAACCGACAGGCCACCATGGACCAGATCACGCTGAGCGGCGTCACCGCCGTCGGCCACCACGGAGTGTTGGATTTCGAGCGGCGCAACGGCCAGCCGTTCGTGGTTGATGCCGTACTGCACCTGGACTTCAGCCGCGCCGCCGCCTCCGACGACGTGCTCGACACCGCGCACTACGGTGAAGTGGCCGAATGCATCAGGGGCTGGATCACGGGGGAGCCGCTGAACCTGATCGAAGCGCTGGCCGTGCGGATCGCCGGGGACGTGCTGGCGAAGTTCCCCGTGGCCGCCGTGGACATCACCGTGCACAAACCCAAGGCCCCGATCGAAGTCGAATTCGGCGACGTCTCCGTCAGCGTGCGGCGGACCCGGGAGGAACAGCCATGAGCTACACCCGGGCCGTGCTCGCGCTCGGCAGCAACCTGGGGGCGCGCAACGACACCCTCTCGGCGGCCGTCGCGGACATCGTCGACCCGCCCGAGGTCCGCCTCCTGGCCATCTCGCCGATCGTGCAGACCAAAGCCGTCGGCGGGCCGGCCGGCCAGCCGGACTTCCTCAACATGGTGATCGCCGTGGAGACCACGCTGGCGCCCCGTGAGCTGCTGCAGCACTGCCACGCGGTGGAGCGGAAACATCTCCGCGTCCGCGGCGAGCACTGGGGCCCGCGCACCCTCGACGTGGACATCATCACCTACGGGGAGCTGGCCAGTTCCGACCCGGAGCTGACCCTGCCCCACCCGCGCGCGGCCCAGCGGGCGTTCGTGCTCTACCCGTGGTCGCTCATCGACCCCGGCGCCGAGCTCAACGGCGAACGCGTCGGCGAGCTCGCCGCCAGGGCCGCCGACTTCGCCGACCTCGTGCCCTTCGACGGCTTCGAAAACCTCCACGGCGCGTCCGGAGATCTCGCGTGATGAAGCTGACCAGCCCCCTGGTGCTGCTGGCGATCAGCGTGGCCGTGGCGATCCTGGGCTGGCTGGCCGCCGTGCTGAGCACCCGCTACGGGCTGAGCACCCCTGTGCTGCCCCTCACCGGACTCATCACGATGGGCGTGATTGTGGTGCTCACCCTCGTGCTGGGCATCCGGGTCCTCCGCTGGCGGAACGGCAAAAAGAAAAAAATGCTCAACCCGATCCTGGCCGCCTTGACCCTCGTCCTCGCCCAGGCCTGTGCCTACACCGGCAGTTTGCTGCTGGGCTGGCATGCCGGGATCTTCGTTGACCAGCTGCGCCTCTGGAACCTGCGCAGTGACCAGACCATCGCCTGGCAGGCCCTCGCCATGGCCGGCGGCGGCCTGGCCATGATCGGGGCTGGCCTGATGGTGGAACGTTTCTGCCGGATACCGCCCGAGGAGGGCGACGGCGAAACGGCCCCGGGCCGGGCGGAAAAGCGCAAACCCAAAGCGGAAGGCGAATATGCGTACCGAGGCGATTGATCCCCCTGGCATCACATGGCTGCGTGTCTCGCCAAAATACGTCACGGTGCGGCTCGCCAGCTGGGCGCTGGCCAACCTCGTCGTCGTGGGGCTGCTGTGCGTTCCCCTGGTTCTCGTCGTCAACGGCCGGTGGGAAACCTTCCCGCTCTGGCTGGCCGTCGCGATCCCGGCCGTGATGCTGGTCCTGGCGCTGTGGCGGCTCCTGCTCATTCCCCGCCAGGTGCGTTCCATCGGCTACGCCGAGCGTGAAGATGACCTGCTCATCCGCCGCGGCATCTTCTTCCAGCGCACCCTCGTGGTCCCCTACGGCCGGATGCAGTACGTGGACATCGGCGCCGGTCCGGTGGAACGCGGCGTGGGCCTGTGCACGCTGAAACTGCACACCGCCTCCGCCGGCACCAACGCGGAAATCCCGGGCCTGCCCGCCGCGGAGGGCGCGCGGCTCCGCGAGCAGCTCTCCGCCCGTGGTGAAGCCCGGCTGGCCGGACTGTGACGGGTCCGTTGTGAGGTCTTCCGTGAGGGGAACACCGTGAAGCCGGACGTGGCCCCGGACGCGTCCGCCGGCGCGGGAACCCCCGACGGCGCGTGGCTGCGCGTGCACCCGGCCTCACCGTTCGTGCGCGGCTGGCTTGCGCTGGCCGCAATTGTCTTCTTCTTCTTCCGGGATACCTTCGAGCGGATGCTCCAGGGCGGCCCCCTCGTCGATGAGCAGCTCGCAGGTCGGGCCCCGTGGCTGCTGCTCGGCGGCGGGGTGCTGCTGCTGCTCACCGGGGCGGGCTACGTCCTGAGCTGGTACTTCACCCGCTACCAGGTGGCGGAAGGCTATGTCCGGATCAACACCGGATTCCTTTTTAAACAGCAGCGGCAGGCCCGGCTGGACAGGGTCCAGGCGATCGACATCGTGCAGCCGCTGCTCGCTCGGATCTTCGGGCTGGCCGAGCTTAAGTTCGAGGTCGCCGACGCCGGCGAGTCCGCGGTGCGGCTCGCCTACCTCCGCATGGACGAAGCGCGGCAGCTCCGGGCCACGATTCTGGCCCGCGCCTCCGGTGTGGTGCCGGACCCCGCGCAGCAGGGGGCCGCCGCAGCGGAGGCGCCCGAACATGCCGTGCTCACCGTCCCGCCCGGGCTCCTTATCGGATCCTTGCTCCTAAGCGAGCAGAGCGTCGTCGTCGTCATCGGCGGGCTGGCCTCGGTGGCGCTCTCCGCCGTCACCGAGAACCGCAGCTTCTATTTGTTCCTGATCCCGGCCGTGCTGGGCATGGTGGCCGCCTACTGGAACTCCATTAACAGGGGCTACAACTTCACCGCGGCCATTTCCCCGGACGGCATCCGGCTGCGCTACGGGCTGCTGGACACCCAGGCGCAGACCCTGCCGCCGGGCCGGATCCAGGCCCTGCGGGTCAGCCAGCCGCCGCTGTGGCGGATCTTCGGCTGGTACCGGATCCAGGTCAATGTGGCCGGCTACGGCGCGGCGGGAAGCGATGGCGAGACCTCATCCCGGACCACGCTCCTGCCGGTGGGGACCTTCCCCGACGTGCTCACCATGATCTCCCTGGTCCTGCCCGATCCGGGCACCCCGGACCCGGAGCGTATCTTCACCGCCGGGGTGGCGGGTTCCGGGCCGGCGGGTTCCGGGGCGGACGACGGCGGCTTCGTCACCACCCCGCGTCGCGCCCGGCTGCTGGCCCCGCTGGGCTGGCGGCGCAACGGATTCACCGCCACTGACACGGCCCTGCTGATCCGCTCGGGCCGTTGGTGGCGGCACCTCGTGGTGGTCCCGCACCAGCGCACCCAATCCATGGCAATGGAGCAGGGACCCCTGGCCCGGCGCTTCCGGGTGGTGGACCTGGTGCTGCACACCACCGCCGGGCCGGTGTCCCCGCGGCTGATCCAGGCCGGCCTCGACGAGGGCCGTGCACTGCTGGATGCACAGGCGGCCCGGGCCCGGGCCGCGCGCAAACGCCAGACCAGCGAGCACTGGCTGGACCAGGTCCGCCCGCTCATGGCCGGATCCTCCCGCACCGAAGAACCCAACAGTCAGGAAGACCGGCAGCATGGCTAAACCAGGACGACTCGGCATCGGAATCATCGGCGCCGGCAAGGTCGGCGCCGTCCTGGGGGCGGCGCTGCGCGGCGCGGAGCATGCCATCATCGGGGTCTCCGCGGTCTCGGACGCCAGCCGCGAACGCGCGGAGACGCTGCTTCCGGGCGTCCCGGTGCTGGACGTGCAGGACATCGTCGAGCGCGCCGAGCTGGTGCTCCTGGCCGTCCCCGACGACGCGCTCGGCCCGCTCATCGAGGGCCTGGCGAAGCTTGGCGCCTGGCAGCCCGGCCAGCTCGTGGCACATACGTCCGGCCGCTTCGGCGTCGGGATCCTGCATCCTGTCCGCGCCGCCGGCGCCGTCCCGCTGGCGCTGCACCCTGCGATGACCTTCACCGGGATGAGCCTGGACCTGACCCGGCTGCTGGACTGCACCTTCGGCGTCACCGCGGACGCCGCGATGCTGCCGATTGCCCAGGCCCTTGTGGTGGAGATGGGCGCGGAGCCGGTCGCGATTGCCGAGGCCGACCGCACGCTCTATCACGCGGCCCTCGCGCACGGCTCAAACCATCTCGTCACCCTGGTGGCGCAGGCCTCGCAGCTGCTCCGGGAAGTCGGCGTCGACGCCCCCGAACGCATGCTGGGACCGCTGCTGCGGGCGACCCTGGAGAACGCGCTGGCCTCGGGCGAATCGGCTCTGACCGGGCCGGTGGCCCGCGGCGATGTAGGCACCGTTGCCGCGCACGCCGAGTCCCTGCGGGAACACGACGGCGGCTCCGGCGGCGATATTCTGGAGGCGTACCTGGCCTTGGCCCGGGCGACGGCCCGCCGGGCAGAACGCCGGGGACTGCTGAAGCCGGAGCAACTCGGCGACATCACGCAGGCGCTCGAGGGCCCGGACCTCGACGGCCCGCAAACCTAAGGAAGGTCCCTGACTTTGGCGATCCAACTCGTGACCACGGCTGCCCGGCTCCGGGATGCAAGCGCCCGTCTGCTCAAGGAAAGGGGCGGCACCTCGCAGGGCCTGGTGCCCACCATGGGCGCCCTGCACGAGGGGCACGCCGAGCTGGCGCGCACCGCCGTCGAGCAGAACGACGTCGTGGTGGTGAGTATCTTCGTGAACCCGCTGCAGTTTGGCGAGGCTGGGGACCTGGACCGGTACCCCCGGACCCTCGAGGCGGACCTGGCGCTGCTGGACGCGGTGGGGGTGGACCTGGTGTTCGCTCCGGACGTGGACGAGGTCTACCCGGGCGGGGCACCCCGCGTCCGGATCAGCGCCGGCCCGGTGGCCGAGAAGTGGGAGGGTGCGTCTCGCCCCGGGCACTTCGACGGCGCACTGACCGTGGTGGCCAAACTGCTGCACTACGGGACGCCCGGCGCGGCCGCGGGTCCGGAACTGCCGGCCTACCGGGCGTACTTCGGCCAAAAGGATGCCCAGCAACTGGCCCTGGTCCAGCGCATGGTGGAGGATCTGAACTTCCCGGTGGAGATCGTCCCTGTGCCGATCGTGCGCTCCGCCGACGGCCTCGCGCTTTCCAGCCGCAACCGCTTCCTCTCCGCCGGGGAACGCCAGGCGGCGCTGGTGCTCTCGCGGGCGCTGCGGCTGGTCGAGGAACGGGCCAACGCCCACCAGCCCCTGGACCTTGAATCCGCGCGGGCGCTCGTGGAGTCCCAGCCGCTCGTGGACCTGGACTACTTCGAGGTGGTGGATCCCCGCACCCTGGAACCGCTGGCCGAGAACTGCCGGGAGACCCCGTTCCGCGGCGAGGGCCTGGCAATCATCGCGGCCACGGTCGGTCCGGTCCGGCTGATCGACAACGTCCCGCTGGATTCCTGACCTAACACCCACCACCACCACCACCACCACCACCACCAAGCAACGCGGGGTCAGATACGGCCCATGCCGAGGCCGTCCATGGACCATATCTGACCCCGCGTTGCAGTCCGGGCGCGGAAATTATCTCCACCGCGGGGAATTACCGTGGTGCATCGCAGGTTGGCACCTGTTGTAGCGGCGACGCTCGCCGACCCCACTTCAAAACTCCCTGAGGGAAATCCCTATGCCTACTGACGTCTCTTCAAAGCCCCCCGGCGATCCCGCGCAGGCCCAGGCCGCCGCGGAGGCCGCCGCGCCGCCGGCAAAGATGTCCCGGGAATCGGTCACCGTCATCGCCACCCTCCTGGTCGCCACGTTCGTGGTGATCCTGAACGAAACCATCATGAATGTCGCACTGCAGCGCCTGATGGTGGATCTTGGCGTCACCGCCCCTACCGTGCAGTGGCTGTCGACCGGTTTTATGCTCACGATGGCCATCGTGATCCCCACGACGGGCTTCATCCTGCAGCGGCTGTCCACCCGCGCTGTTTTTATGCTGGCCATGGGGCTGTTCTCCAGCGGCACGCTGCTCGCGGCGCTGGCTCCCGGATTCGAAATCCTCCTGCTCGCACGGATCGTCCAGGCCGCGGGCACGGCCATCATGATCCCCTTGCTGATGACCACTATCCTCACCCTGGTCCCCGTGTCACGCCGCGGCTTCGTGATGGGCAACGTGAGCATCGCCATCTCGGTGGCGCCGGCCATGGGCCCCACCGTGTCCGGACTGATCCTTGAGCACTTCTCCTGGCGCTTCTTGTTTGTCTTTGTCCTGCCGATCGCGCTGGCCGCTTTCGCCATCGGCGGCCGGTACCTGACCAATATCGGCGAAAAGGAAAAGACGCGGCTTGACGTCCTGTCCGTACTGTTGACCGTCCCCGCATTCGGCGGGATCGTTTACGGCCTGAGCCAGATCGGCGGCGAGGGCGGCTCGCCTGCCATCGTTGCCCTGGCCGTGGGCGTCATTGCCATGGTGGTGTTTGTTCTCCGCCAGCTGCGGCTGCAGAAGTCCGAGGCGCCCCTGCTGGACCTGCGGGCGTTCACCTTCCGGATGTTCACGGTGTCCGTGCTGCTGCTCGTCGTGGCCATGATCGCGCTGTTCGGCTCCGTGATCCTCCTGCCTTTGTACCTGCAGGAGATCCGCGGTCTGACGTCGCTGGAAACCGGGCTGGCACTGCTGCCCGGAGGCCTCGCGATGGGCCTGCTGGGCCCGTTCATCGGGCGGCTCTTTGACAAGGTCGGCCCGCTGCCGCTGACTGTCACCGGCTCCTCCCTGCTCGTGGTGGCCCTGTTTCAGTTCTCCCTGCTCGATGCGGGCACGCCGGTCGGGTGGATCGTCACGCTGCACGTGGGCCTCAGCCTGGGGCTGGCTCTGATCTTCACACCGGCTTTCACCACCGGGCTGAACCCGCTGCCGCCGCACCTGTATTCCCACGGCTCGGCCATCATGGGCACCCTGCAGCAGGTTGCCGGGGCCGCCGGAACGGCGCTGCTCGTCTCGATTTACGCGGTGGTGTCCGCCAGCGCGGGAATGGTCGCGGGAATGCACGCCGCGTTCCTGACGGCATCGGTCATCGCCGTCGCCGCCGTCGTCCTGTCCGCGATGATGCGCAAGACCCCCGCCGTGGACCACCCCGCAGCCGTGGACCACCCCGCAGCAGTGGACCAACCCGCCGCCGCCTCACGCTAATCCGGTCCAGGCCCGCCCAACCCAACGCGGGGTCACCTAGCGCCCATCCGGCCGCCCGGAAGGGACGCGAAGTGACCCCGCGTTGGGTTGGTGCGGCGTAGGAGCTAGCTTGCGAAGAACTCGCTGAGTTCGGAGATGAGCTTGTCCGGTGCCTTGTTGACGCCGTCGTGGCCCATGCCCGGCAGGACCGTGTAGCTGGAGCCGGAGAGGACATCGTGGATCTGGGCGCAGGCCACGCCGAAGTACGCCGGGCTCCTCTCGCCGACAATGATCAGCGTTTCCAGCGGCAGCTCCAGGAACGGCTCGGCCGGCATATCGGCGGCGATGATGGCCTTGATCTCCCGGACCCCGGTCGTCATCAGCTCGCGCATCTGCTTGCCGAGCGGGGTGCCGGCGGCCAGTTTGTTCGCCAGGGTCAGCATGGACAGCGGCATCCGGGACAGGGCGCTGCCGGTTTCGAGGCCCCGGAGCAGGACGGCGAGGGCGCGGTCGTCGTCGCCGGCCGCCGTCGCCTTCTCATATTCGGTGGTCCAGTCCGCGGTGACGCTGTGGTTCACGGAGACGGCCGGGTCGTACACGGCGAGGCGCTCCACCGGCAGGGTGCGGGCGGCGTGCAGCGCCACCGCGCCGCCGAAGCTGTGCCCGAAAATGTCTGTGCTGGAGGTGTGCTTCATCACCGCGTCGAGGTCTTTGATATCCACATCGAGGGTGTAGTCCTCCGGCTGCGGCGACGAGGAGCCGCGGCCGCGCCGGTTGAAGGTGTGCACCGGGCGCCCCAGGGCCGCGCTGAGCTTCTGGGCGAAGCGGGTGTAGTCGGCAGCAGTCACCATTGAGGCCGCTACGACGACGACGCCGGAGCCCGCCGAGGCCAGTTCGGCACCCGTGCTGAAAAGCTCGATCGTTCCGCCGTCGGGGGTTCTGATGTTCTCGCGGGTCATGGTCAGAGCCTAGCCGAGGCTGCCGCTACGGCGTAGTAGGGTTCCTGGACGCCGGGGGCTAACCGCCCAGCCGCCCGCCGGAGACCTCGAGGTAGCAGGAGCCGCACAGCGACTCGTACCAGACGTCCTGGCCGTCGATCGCGACCTGGTCGCCGTCGAAGACCACCCGGTCTCCGGCCCGGCGGGTGTTGAAGATGGCTTTGCGTCCGCAGCGGCAGATGGTCTTGAGTTCCTCGAGGGTGTGCGCGATTTCCAGGAGCCGCAGCGATCCCGGGAACGCCCGGGTGCGGAAGTCCGTGCGGATGCCGTAGGCCAGCACGGGAACGTTGTCCAGGACGGCAATCCGGAACAGGTCGTCCACCTGGGCCGGTTCGAGGAACTGCGCCTCGTCCACCAGCAGGCAGGCCACCGGCTGCGTGTCGACGTGCTCCAGAAGTGCGTCGGGGTCGTCCCCGTGGGCGTGGGCGGTGAACACCTCGCGGGCGGACGACCCGGCCGGGATCAGGAAGTCCACCGACCGGGTCATGCCCAGGCGCGACACGACGTCGGCGTCGCCCTTGGTGTCCACGTCCGGCTTGGCCAGCAGGACCCGCTGGCCGCGCTCCTCATAGTTGAAGGCGGCCTGCAGCAGCCCCGTGGACTTGCCGGAGTTCATTGCGCCGTAGCGGAAGTAAAGCTTGGCCAAGGGGGTCCTTTCGAGAGGGTCGCCCACCGATTGTAAAGGCGCGCCGCTCAGCGGCCCAGCTTGAGCCGTCGCCTGCGCGCCGGGAGGGGCCGCGGGCTCCATTCGCCGGCGAGCAGGAAGCGTGCCGCCGTGCACGACGACGATTCCCGGCCCCGGCGCTGCCCAGGTCGCTTGTCCGGGATGGGATCCGGGCGGAGCGGCGGGGGCCGCGGTTGCGGCGGTTACCGGGCCCGCCCCTGGCCGGAAGGAACGCAGCCCGAGGTGCCCCTCGCCGTCGCCGGTGCCGATGGTCCGCGTCTCCACAGCCCCGAGTCCATGGCCGAACGGGACCGGTCCGATCAGAATCCCCGGTAAACTTGGGGATTGTGACTTCCCAAAACACCGCAGCCCCGAATACCGCCGCCGATTCCCATGAAGCCAGCGAGCAGACCCGCATCCGCATGGAGAAGCGCGCCAAGCTGATCGAGCGCGGCGTCGAGGCATATCCGGTGGGTGTTGAGCGCACCCATTCGCTGGGTGAAATCCGGGAGAAGTACGCGCACCTCCAGGCCGACGAAACCACCGGCGACGTCGTCGGCGTGACCGGCCGCATCGTCTTCATCCGCAACACCGGCAAGCTCTGCTTCGCCACGCTCCAGGAGGGCGGCGTGGACGGCAAGGCCGTGCGGCTTCAGGTCATGCTGAGCCTGGCCAACATCGGCGAGGACGCGCTCGCAGACTGGAAGGCCCTGGTGGACCTGGGTGACCACGTCTTCATCAAGGGCGAGGTCATTTCCTCGCGGCGCGGTGAGCTCTCAGTCATGGCCGGGTCCTGGTCGATGGCGTCCAAGGCGCTGCGCCCGCTGCCCGTCCTGCACGCCGAGCTCAACGAGGAGACCCGCGTCCGCCAGCGCTACGTGGACCTCATTGTCCGCGACGAAGCCCGCCAAATGGTCTACACCCGGGCCGCGATCACCCGTTCCATCCGCGAGACACTGCACCGCCAGGGCTACGTCGAGGTGGAAACCCCCATGTTGCAGCTGGTCCACGGCGGCGCCACGGCCCGTCCGTTCGAGACGCACATGAACGCGTTCGACCAGAAGATGACGCTGCGGATCGCCACCGAGCTGTACCTCAAGCGCACCGTTGTCGGCGGGATCGACCGGGTCTACGACATGGGCCGCGTCTTCCGCAATGAGGGCGTGGACTCCACCCACAGCCCGGAATTCACCACCCTGGAAAGCTACGAGGCGTGGGCCGACCAGTTCGTCATGGCGGACCGGATCAAGGAACTCATCCTCGAGGCCGCCGACGCCGCCGGCGTGGGCCGCGTCCTGCAGACCGAGGCCGGGGAGATCAACCTCGACGGCGACTGGGCCTGGATGGCGGTCTACCCGGGGCTCTCCGAAACCGTGGGCCAGGAAATCACCCCGGAGACCCCGGCGTCGGAACTGCTGGCGCTCGCCGCCAGGCATGAGGTCAAGGTCGACGCCAGCTGGGATGCCGAAAAGCTCGTGGTGGAACTCTTCGGTGAACTCGTCGAACCGACGCTGCTGAACCCGACCTTCGTTTACGACTACCCGCCCTCCGCCCAGCCGCTGGCCCGCCAGCACCGCGAGGACGACCGGCTGATCGAGGCCTGGGACCTCATCATCGGCGGCATGGAGCGCGGCACGGCGTTCTCCGAGCTCATTGACCCGGTGATCCAGCGCGAACGGCTCACCGAGCAGTCCCGCCGCTCCGCCGCCGGCGACGTGGAGGCCATGCAGCTGGATGAGGACTTCCTGCGGGCCCTGGAATACGGTGCCCCGCCAATGGGCGGCATCGGGCTGGGCATCGACCGGCTCGTGATGCTCTTCACCGGGGCCGGCATCCGCGAGACAATATTGTTCCCTCTGCTGAAGCCCGAAGGACACTGACCATGGAGTACATCGCCGTATTGCTTCCCTCCGTGGTCGTCGGCCTGATTTTCTGGTTCGCCATGAAATCGATTTTCAATGCCGACAAATCCGAACGCCAGGCCGAAGCGCGGGCCCAGGCGGAAGCTGACGAAATGGCCCAGGCGCCCGATACGCTCCGCAACGAAGGCCATTCCAACGGCCCGAACTAATAGCGGGCTATTCGACCTTGGGTTTTCCTTCGGAAACTCTTTTTCACTTTGACTCGTTGCCATAAAGCGGAGGATACTTTTAGGCAGGTAAATCCTGCTTTTCCTAAATACTCATCCCTTTTGGAAAGAGAGTCTTTAATGGCACAGAAAGTAAAAATCATCCTCGTTGATGATCTAGATGGCGGATCCGCGGACGAAACCGTCCGGTTCGGCCTCGACGGAGTCAGCTACGAAATCGACCTGTCGGCGGAGAACGCTTCCGAGTTGCGCTCTGCAGTTGAGCGGTTTGTCACCCACGCACGCAAGACGTCGAGCGGCCGCGCAACCCGCAGCAAAATATCGTCCGGCCGGAACCAGGACTCCGCCCAGATCCGTCAATGGGCCCGCGATAACGGCTATGCGGTAAACAGCCGCGGACGCATCCAGGCTGAAATTCAGGAAGCCTACCAAAAGGCGAATTCCTAGCTGTCAAGGAAGAACCTCTCGTCGTGGACACGGCGCGGCGGCGCAATACCGATGACTTTGCCCCCGCTTTGGTCGGGGGCATTGTCGTGTGTGCCCGCAAGTGCTGGAGCCGCCTCCGTACGTTCCAGCCCAGTTGCCGGTCAAAGAAGGGGGCGGGACGCGCGGGCGCGCCGATCATTCTGGGTTTCGGCGGAAGTAACTGGGCAGGAGCGCGCCGGGCCCGGATTTGATCACGCAGGCAGACGGTCGGGCACTCGCCGCCGCAGGGCAAGGCCAGCCGGTGCCGTCGCCGGCTCCGGCGGGCCGGCGTTTGCGCCCCGATGTGACGCGTCTGCGGCGCTCCGGTTTCCCCTGTGGCGAACAAGCCCCAAATTTTGAACCGGGCCACGTAGCATCAAAGTACGTCGTAGCTAGGAGTGTGGCGAAATGTTTGAGCGATTTACTGACCGTGCCCGTCGCGTGGTTGTGCTTGCCCAAGAAGAGGCACGCATGCTGAACCACAATTACATTGGTACTGAACACATCCTCTTGGGTCTGATCCATGAAGGTGAAGGTGTTGCTGCCAAAGCCCTTGAGTCCTTGAGCATTTCGCTCGACGGCGTCCGCGAGCAGGTACAGGAGATCATCGGCCAGGGCCAGCAGGCCCCGTCCGGACACATCCCCTTCACCCCCCGCGCCAAGAAGGTCCTGGAACTCTCGCTCCGCGAGGCCCTGCAGCTGGGACACAACTACATCGGCACGGAGCACATCCTGCTCGGCCTCATCCGCGAGGGTGAAGGTGTTGCCGCCCAGGTGCTTGTCAAGCTCGGTGCGGACCTCAACCGCGTCCGCCAGCAGGTCATCCAGTTGCTCTCGGGCTACCAGGGCAAGGAAACCACCGGTACCGGTGCTGGCCCGGGCCTGGCCGAAGGCACTCCTGCCGGTTCCGTCGTCCTGGACCAGTTCGGCCGCAACCTGACCCAGGCTGCGCGCGAGAACAAGCTGGACCCCGTCATCGGGCGCGAATCCGAAATGGAACGCGTGATGCAGGTCCTGTCCCGCCGCACCAAGAACAACCCCGTGCTGATCGGTGAGCCCGGCGTCGGCAAGACCGCCGTCGTCGAAGGCCTTGCCCAGGCGATTGTTCGCGGCGACGTTCCGGAGACCATCAAGGACAAGCAGCTGTACACGCTGGACCTCGGGTCCCTTGTGGCCGGTTCCCGTTACCGCGGTGACTTTGAAGAGCGCCTCAAGAAGGTCCTCAAGGAAATCCGCACCCGGGGCGACATCATCCTCTTCATCGATGAGATCCACACCCTGGTGGGTGCCGGCGCCGCCGAGGGAGCCATCGATGCGGCCTCGATCCTGAAGCCCATGCTGGCCCGCGGCGAGCTCCAGACCATCGGTGCCACCACGCTGGACGAGTACCGCAAGCACATCGAGAAGGACGCCGCGCTGGAACGCCGTTTCCAGCCGATCCAGGTCAAGGAGCCCTCTGTCGCTCACGCGGTCGAGATCCTCAAGGGACTTCGCGACCGCTACGAGGCTCACCACCGTGTCACCATCACCGACGGCGCCCTCGCCGCGGCAGCGAGCCTTTCCGAGCGCTACATCTCGGACCGTTTCCTGCCCGACAAGGCGATCGACCTGATCGATGAGGCCGGTGCGCGGCTGCGCATTCGCCGGATGACGGCCCCGCCGGAACTCAAGGTCATGGACGAGAAGATCGCCGCCATGAAGCTGGAGAAGGAATCCGCGATAGACGCGCAGGACTTCGAAGGTGCCGCCTCGCTGCGCGACAAGGAACAGAAGCTCATTGCCGAGCGTGCCGAGAAGGAACGCCAGTGGAAGACCGGCGGCATGGACGACGTCTCCGAAGTTGATGAGGACCTGATCGCTGAGGTTCTGGCGAACTCCACCGGCATTCCGGTCTTCAAGCTGACCGAGGAAGAGTCTTCGCGACTGCTGAAGATGGAAGACGAGCTGCACAAGCGCGTTGTCGGCCAGGACGAGGCCATCAAGTCCCTGTCCCAGGCGATCCGCCGCACCCGTGCTGGCCTGAAGGACCCGAAGCGTCCGGGCGGTTCGTTCATCTTCGCCGGTCCCACCGGCGTCGGCAAGACCGAGCTCGCCAAGGCCCTGGCCGAATTCCTCTTCGGCGAGGAGGACGCCCTGATCACCCTCGACATGTCCGAGTACTCGGAGAAGCACACGGTGTCGCGTCTCTTCGGTGCCCCTCCGGGCTACGTGGGCTACGAGGAGGGCGGGCAGCTGACTGAGAAGGTCCGCCGTCGTCCGTTCTCCGTGGTCCTGTTCGACGAAGTGGAGAAGGCGCACGCCGACCTCTTCAACTCGCTGCTGCAGATCCTGGAAGACGGCCGACTGACCGACTCCCAGGGCCGCGTTGTGGACTTCAAGAACACCGTGATCATCATGACCACCAACCTCGGCACCCGGGACATCTCCAAGAGCGTTGCCACCGGTTTCCAGTCCGGCACGGACACGCAGACCGGCTACAACCGGATGCGGGCCCGCGTCACGGAGGAGCTCAAGCAGCACTTCCGTCCCGAGTTCCTGAACCGTGTTGACGACGTTGTGGTCTTCCCGCAGCTGACCCAGGACGAGATCATCGAGATCGTGGACATGTTCGTCGGCCGGCTGGAGAAGCGCCTCAAGGACAAGGACATGGGCATCGAGCTCACGCCCGCGGCCAAGATCCTGCTGGCAACCCGCGGCTACGACCCCGCGATGGGTGCCCGGCCGCTGCGCCGGACCATCCAGCGCGAGATCGAGGACCAACTCTCCGAGAAGATCCTCTTCGGCGAAATCCATGCCGGCGACATTGTTGTAGTGGATGTGGACGGCGAAGGCGACGACGCCAAGTTCACCTTCGCCGGCAACACGAAGCCACGCATCCCGGAGATCGCTCCGAGCGTCTAGGCATCAACCGCCAGGGCGCCACGCCAAAAGGCCCCGGCCGCTTCCTTCAAGGAAGCGGCCGGGGCCTTTTGGCGCTAGCGCGGAATGGCGGTGTCAGACGCTGACGGTGATCCATTCGCCGTCGATGGCCGCTTTCAGCTTGGCCAGTGGCGCCTGTGCCGGACCGTTGGCCACGCTGCCGTCGGATCCCTTGAAGGAGGAACCGTGGCAAGGGCATTCGAAGTCTTCTCCGGCAGGAGCCACCGGACAGCCGGCATGCGTGCAAGTCGCGTCGTACGCCAGGACAGTCTGCTCATCCTTACGGAAGATCACCACCGTCTTGCCGTCCATTTTTCCGGTGGCTGTGCCGCCCACCTTCACGTCGCTGAGCTTGCCGAGCCTGACCGCGGTGCCGGCCGGGGCAGAGGTGCCGGCTGCGGCAGTGGAAGCCGGGGTGTCGGTCGTGGAAGCGGCGCAGGACGAGAGGGCCAGGGCGCTGCCGCCCATGGCACCGGCACCGCGCAAGAGGGAACGTCGAGGCAGGGACTTTTCAGGGTTCATGGCTTCATCATGCCAGCAGTCGCTGATAGCCCCCAGCGATTCCGGGACATTTCAATGTGAAAGTAGTGTTTCACTCTGAGTGAACGGGGTGTGATCTGGCCTGCAGGGGGTGTTGAATCGGGGGCATGGCTTCTCCTGACACGCAGTCCCCGAGCGAACAACCCGAGACACCCTTCCACGACCTTGACCATTACCTTGCGATCCCGAGGGTGGCGGGACTGGCGTTGAGCCCGGACGGCACGCGGCTGGTCACCACCGTGGCCACGCTCAACGCCAAAGGCACCGAATACGGCACCGCCCTGTGGGAACTGGATCCCGCGGGACAGAAGCACGCCCGCCGCATCACCCGCAGCGCCAAGGGCGAGGCAGGCGCCGTCTTCGCCGCCAGCGGCGAGCTGTACTTCAGCTCCGCGCGTCCGGACCCGGAAACCCCCGACGCGGACCCCGTCAACGCCCTGTGGATGCTGCCCGCGGACGGCGGCGAGGCCCGCGTCGTGCTCACCCGGGCCGGCGGAGTCAGCGCGCTGCTGGCTGCGAAGGAATCGGGGGCCCTTTTTGTCAACGCCTCCGTCCTGGCAGGGTCCGCGGATGAGGACGGCGACGAGGAACGCCGCAAGGTGCGCAAGGACAACAAAGTCGCCGCCATCCTGCACAGCGGCTATCCCGTGCGTTACTGGGACGCCGACCTGGGGCCCGCCCAGCCGAGGCTCTTCGCCGTCGAACCCGGCGAGGTAAGGGAACCGGGCAGGCCCACGACCGTTGACGCCGCGGCGCCGCTGAAGCTCCGCAACCTGACGCCCGACGCCGGTGCCGGCCTTCGCGATGCAGAGTCAGTCGTCAGCCCGGACGGCAAGACCATCTACAGCAGCTTCGCAAAGCCGCTCGCGCACGCCAATTCCCGGTCCGTCCTCGTCGCGATTGACGTTGCCAGCGGCACCCGAACCGTCGTGCTGGACACCGAGGGAATGAGCTATTTCCCCGGCCCGGTGAGCCCTGACAACCGGACCCTTGTGGTGCTCAGCGAAAGCGACACCACGGCCGGGGCGGCCCCGCAGGTCAAGCTGCACCTGCTCGACCTCTCCGGCACTGCGTCCGCAACTGAAGCGGCGCGCGACGCCGCGCTGACGCCGCTGGCGGGCGGCTGGGACCGCTGGCCACGGCCCGCCGCCTGGCTGCCGGACGGATCAGCCCTGCTCGTCACTGCCGATGAGGACGGCGCCTCGCCGGTCTTCCGGATCAGCGTGAGCGGCGACGACACAGCCGGCCAGATCGTGCGCCTGACCGCCGACACCGCCGCCTACACCGACGTCGTGGTCGCCCCGGACGGCCGCGCTGCCTATGCGCTGCGCAGCT
Organism: Pseudarthrobacter leeuwenhoeki; assembly: GCF_055412885.1. NCBI lineage: Bacteria > Bacillati > Actinomycetota > Actinomycetes > Micrococcales > Micrococcaceae > Pseudarthrobacter > Pseudarthrobacter leeuwenhoeki. The sequence goes on from NZ_JBVAYY010000013.1 coordinate 51,471, forward strand.
CCTACGAATTTCCGCCGGAAGCGGTCCGCATCGACCTCGCCAGCGGGGAAGCCGTCCGGCTCCCTGCCCCCGCTGAGCGCCCGACGTACAAGGGCCTGCTGGAGCGGGTGGAGACGACGGCGGCAGACGGCACCCGCGTGCCCGCGTACCTCGCGCTCCCTGAAGGGGCCTCGGCCGGCAGCCCCGCGCCCCTGCTGCTCTGGATCCATGGCGGCCCGCTCGGATCCTGGAACGCGTGGACGTGGCGCTGGAACCCTTGGCTGCTGGTGGCCCGGGGGTATGCTGTGCTGCTGCCGGACCCTGCGCTCTCCACCGGGTACGGCCAGCACCACATCCAGCGCGGCTGGGGCGCGTGGGGCAAGGCTCCGTTCACCGACCTGATGGCCATCACCGACGCCGTGGTGCAGCGGCCGGACATCGACGAGACCCGCACCGCCGCCATGGGCGGCTCCTTCGGCGGCTACATGGCCAACTGGGTGGCCGGCCAGACAGGCCGGTTCAAGGCGATCGTCACCCACGCCAGCCTCTGGGCGCTGGACCAGTTCGGTCCCACCACGGACGCCGCGCAATACTGGCTCAAGGAGATGACGGCCGAGATGGCGCTGGAGAACTCCCCGCACCTGCATGTGGAGAACATCAGCACCCCCATGCTCGTCATCCACGGCGACAAGGACTACCGCGTCCCGATCGGCGAGGGCCTGCGCCTCTGGTACGAGCTCCTCTCCAAGTCCAGGCTCGCGGCCGACGAGAACGGCGAGACTGAGCACCGTTTTCTCTACTTCCCGGACGAAAACCACTGGATCCTGCAGCCGCAGCACGCCAAGGTCTGGTACGGCGTGGTCGAGCACTTCCTCGCCAGGAACCTGCTGGACAAGGATCTGCCAGTGCCCGCAGAACTGGGTCTCTAGGCTGATAGCGTCCGGGCCTCCGTCGCCTTGTGCGTTCCTCAAGCCGCAAAACAAGACACGGAAGCCAGCCCCCGTAGGATTGGGCTGTGACTGAGACAATCCGCATCCGCCTTGCCCGCACCAGCGATGTCGGGGCGATCAAGACGCTCGTGGCGCCCCTGGCCGTGCAACGGATCCTCATGGCCAAGGAAACCGTGGCCTACTACGAGAGTCTGCAGGAATTCCGGATCGCCGAGTCGCCGGACGGCGAAGTGATCGGCTGCGGCGCGCTGCACGTTATGTGGGAGGACCTCGCCGAAGTGCGCACCCTCACGGCCTCGGATGCCTGGCGGGGGAAGGGCGTGGGCCACCTGCTGGTTGAGCGCCTGCTGGAGGACGCACGCGCACTGGGCGTATCCCGCGTGTTCTGCCTGACCTTCGAAGTGGATTTCTTCGAGAAGCACGGCTTCGAAGTCATGGCCGACCAGACCGCCGTCGACCCCGTGGTGTATTCGGAATTGCTGCGCTCCCACGACGAAGGCGTAGCCGAGTTCCTGGACCTCGCCCGGGTGAAGCCCAATACGCTCGGCAACACCCGGATGATTAAAACCCTGTAAGCGGGCGCCCGGCGGGCATCAGGAGGGGTCTTCCCATCTATAAATTTGATGGATAAACTGATCCCGGTCCAGGGGGTGGACCAACCGACTTTCGGAGGCACGAAATTGCACGATCGCGCGAATTTTCCAGATCTCTCCGCACTCCAAATGACTATCGCCGACGGGGCCACGCCACACCCCACCACGGACCCGGGCGCCCAGGAAGAGCCGGGCCCGGACCCGGACCTCGCGTCCGGCCCGGGGCCCGGGGCCGATCGGGGGCGGCTCAACGCGCCGCCCTTCTCCTGGCTTGGCAGCGACGCCTGGCCGAACTTCGCGTTGTGGCAGGCCAAACCGAGCTGATACACCCGCGGATCCGGGGAGAGCGGCCGTCCGGCAGCACCCCGGTTCCGCTCCAGAGGTTGTGTAACCGGAGCCTACCGCTGGCAGGGGCCCCGGTAGTAGGGTCTAACCAAGCAGCCAGGACACCATCCAGGGAGCACAGCCATGAAGAAGCTCATCAATGATCCCCGCGCCGTGGTTGACGAGTCAGTGGAAGGCTTCGGGCTTGCCCATGCCGACCTCGTGACCGTCTTTGCGGACCCCAAGTACATCGTGCGCAAAGACGCGCCGGTGGCAGGAAAAGTCGGGCTGGTCTCCGGCGGCGGCAGCGGTCACGAGCCCCTGCACGGCGGCTATGTCGGCATGGGAATGCTCGACGCCGCGGTGCCGGGCGCCGTTTTCACCTCGCCGACACCCGACCAGATCCTTCCGGCCACTGTCGCCGTGAACTCAGGCGCCGGCGTCGTGCACATCGTGAAGAACTACACCGGCGACGTCCTCAATTTTGAGACCGCTGCGGAACTGGCCCAAGCGGAGGGTATCGAGGTCCGCACTGTGCTCGTCAACGACGACGTTGCGGTGGAGGACTCGTTGTACACGGCTGGGCGGCGCGGCGTGGGCGGAACAGTGCTGGTGGAAAAGATCGCCGGTGCCGCCGCCGAACGCGGAGACAACCTCGACGCCGTCGCCGCGATCGGCGACCGGGTCAACCAAAACGTGCGCAGCATGGGCGTCGCACTGACTGCCTGCACCGTCCCGCACGCGGGGTCGCCCAGCTTTGTGCTCGAGGAAAACGAAATCGAGATCGGCATCGGCATCCATGGCGAGCCCGGACGGCACCGCATTCCGATGGAAAACGCCGACGGCATCACCGACCGCCTGCTCGACCCGGTCGTCAGCGACCTCGGCCTGGCATCCGGTGACAAAGCACTCCTGTTCGTTAACGGCATGGGCGGCACCCCGCAGAGCGAGCTCTACATCGTCTACCGCCGCGCCGCGCAGCAGCTGGCCGCGCAGGGCGTCACTGTGGCACGGTCACTGGTGGGCAACTACATCACCTCCCTCGAAATGCAGGGCTGCTCCATTACCGTCCTTCGCCTCGACGATGAAATGACAGCCCTCTGGGATGCGCCAGTCCACACCCCGGCCCTGCGCTGGGGCGTCTGACCGTGGGCCTGGACGTCAACTGGGCACTGCGGTGGCTGACCCTCTCGGCCCAGGCCATGGCGGAGCACCGGGAAGAACTCATCGAACTGGACAGGCCCATCGGCGATTCGGACCACGGAGAGAACATGGACCGCGGCTTCAAAGCGGTGATGGTGAAGATCGCCGAGGTCCCGCCGGAAACGGCAGGCGCGGCCCTGAAACTGACCGCCATGACCCTGATGTCCAAGGTCGGCGGGGCCGCCGGCCCGCTCTACGGCACGGCCTTCCTCCGCGCGGCCACGGCGCTCGGTGAGGCGTCCGACATCGACGCCGCCACCCTCGCCTCGGCGTTCCGGGCCGCCAGGGACGGGATCGTGGCCCGCGGGAAGGCTCAATCAGGCGACAAGACGATGGTTGACGCCTGGACCCCGGCGGTTGACGCAGCCGCCGCCGCGGCCGGGGACAGCGATGTGCTCAAGGTACTGGTGGCCGCCGCAGAGGCGGCAGAGGCCGGGGCCGTCTCCACTGACCCGATGCTCGCCCGCAAGGGACGCGCCAGCTATCTGGGGGAGCGCAGCATCGGCCACCGGGATCCGGGCGCCGTCTCCAGCGCTCTCATCCTGCGCGCCGCCGTCGGAGCAGCTGAATGACGGTCAATCTCGTCGTCGTCTCCCACAGCGAAAAGATTGCCGACGGCGCCGTGGAGCTAGCCGCCCAAATGGCGCCTGACGTCCTGATCCTCCCCGCCGGCGGCACCGATGACGGCCGGATCGGCACCAGCCTTGAGCGGGTTATGGCGGCGCTGGAGCAGGCGGGGGACGCCAACAGCGACGGCATCGTCGTCCTGACGGATCTGGGCTCAGCCGTGATGACGGCCGAGTCAGCGGTGGAATTCCTGGCTGATCCCTCCTCCGTGCTGCTGGCGGATGCGCCCCTGGTTGAAGGTCTTGTCGCGGCCGCCGTGGCTGCCCAGGCCGGAGCGGATTCCAAAGGCGTGAAGGAAGCAGCGGAAGCCGTCTACCGTCCCCCGGCCGCGGCACAGCACGTCCGCGAGCACCGGCCGCCGGAGGCGTCAGGGGACTTTGAACTCACCAACCAGGCCGGAATGCACGCCCGTCCGGCCGCGAAGATTGCCGGCGGGCTGTCCGGCATGGACGCCGAGGTAACCGTGAACGGCGCGGACGGCGCATCGATGACGGAGCTCATGATGCTCGGCGCGGTGAAGGGAACGGTACTGCACATCGAAGCCAGCGGCCCTGATGCGGGCAAAGCCGTGGACTATCTGCGCGGACTGATCACAGCGGGCTTCGGCGAACCCTAGCGGACTGGTCTCAGACCGCCCCGGCCGCGGTCAGGTCTGCTGCTGCCGTGGCCGGCCGGTATCCGCGCCAGGCGATCCACCCTCCGGCGACGGCCATCAGCACGGCACCGGCGGCCTGGGTGGGCAGGCTGCTCCCCGTCGTCGCCTGCCCCAGGACGACGCCCAGAAGATAAAACACGACGGCGCCAGCGGCCCAGAGTGCCCCGGCCCAGCGCGGCAGAACGTGGGAACGCCACACCGCAACCCCCAGCAGGATGTTGCCGAGGAACGCGAGCAGGAGGCCAACCAGGAACGCCGCTGTCATGGAGCCCGGGAATTCCAGCTGCATCACCTCCTGGTTTCCGACCAGGTAGGCCTTTCCGATGGCGGGAGCGGCAAAGGTGGAAATCACGGCGGGCACCAGCAGCAAGGCCGTGCCCGCGGCCGCGGTGACCATTGCTGCCAGCGCCAGGGGCCCCACCCGGCTGTTCGCCAGGCAGCAGCCCAGAGCGAAGACGCCGAAGATTGCCAGGATGGTGCCCAGGGTGCTGCCGAACAGGTGGCTGAACTGGTAGGAGTCGGAGCTGACAAACCGCGCCCAGGCATCCGGATCCTTCTCCTGGTCCGGCTGCGGCTCCAGCGTGGACCAGGCAGTGACGAGCCACGAGACCGGAAGTGCCCACAGCCCGGCCCGGATCCAGTGGCCGATGTTTTGCGAGTTCACTGTGTCCACCTTTCTCCGCGCGGGCTGGCCGGCCTGCGCGGGGCCGTCATCATCCGGCTGCGCATGTTTCAGGGTAGTTCCGGCAGCCCGGCCGGGCTAGGTCTAATTCCAACGGGCGTTTTTGGACGGCGGCTATGTCAATTGCGTCCAGTTCGTGTTTCCTCAGGACTTCCGTGCAAGCGTCACGCCTGCACCTTGGCAGGATTCGTTTTATTGTCAGAGCCCCGAGAGACGATAGAGGCATGGATAACAGGGCAGCCTGGAGTGCGGAGAGCCGGGAAGCGGCGGAGGCCGTTGCCACGGCCGCTGCAGCGCTGGCTTCCTTCACCGGCGCCGGCGGGAACCACGCTGATCCACCCGGCGCTGGTCCGTCCGGCGCCGATCCGATTCGGGACGGCGATCCGTTCCGGGTTGTTGGTCCGCTGTGGGCTGATCCGTTGCGGGATTTGGCGGATGCTTGCCTGGACGGGCTCGCCGGGGTGGCGCGGCTGGAGGCCCGGACCGCGGCACTGAAGGTGCGGCTCGCCGCCGAGTACGTGCAGGCAACGACGGCACTGGTGCCGCCGGCAGTCTCCGCGCAGGACGCCACGGTCCAGGAGCTGGCCGTGACCGCGGAGGTCGCCTGTGTCCTGACCGTCAGCGAACGCACCGCCAGCGCCCTGCTGTGCGAGTGCCAGGCACTGACGACTTCGCTGCCGCTGACCCTGGCGGCCCTGCAGGCCGGGACGATCTCCTGGGCCCACGCCCGGATCATCGTGGACGAAACCGCCGGCCTGGATCCGGCCGGGGCGGCCGGACTCGAAGCGCACTTCCTGGACCCCGGCGCACCGAACCCGGCCCGCGGGTGCCCGGCCGGGGACCTCGTCCCGGGACGGTTCCGCACCAAGGCACGCACCTGGCGCGAACGCCATCACCCGGTCAGTATCGAAACCCGCCACACCAAGTGTGCCGCGGACCGGCGGGTTGAGTACGTCCCGGACCGGGACGGCATGGCCTGGCTCAACACCTACCTCCCGGCCGGCACCGCGGCGGGGATCTGGGAGCGGAGCACCGCCGCCGCCCGCGCCCTTCAGGGCCCGGACGAGGCCAGGACCCTGTCCCAGCTCCGCGCCGACATCGCCGCCACCTGGCTCCTCACCAGTGGGACCGGCACCGGTACCGTCACTTCGGGCGGAACGGCCGGCAGCGGCGTTGGGATGGGTGGTGGCGTGTGCGGGGGTGTGCCGTCGCCGCGGGCGCAGGTCCTGATCACCGTCCCGGTGATGTCGCTGCTCGGGGCCGGGGAGGAACCGGCGGTCCTGGACGGGTACGGGCCGATCCCGCCGTCCATGGCCCGGGCCCTGGTCGCCGGCGGCGCCGGGTCCTTTTACCGGGTCCTTGTCGACCCCCGCGACGGGGCGCCGCTGGAAATCGGCCGGACCAGCTACCGCCTCACCACGGCCCAGCGACGCTGGCTGAGCCTGCGCGACGGTCGATGTCCCTTCCCCGGGTGTAACAACCACTCGTTGGACAACGACGCGGACCATCTCCTGGCCTGGGCCGACGGAGGCACCACCGGGATCTCCAACCTCGGACAGCCGTGCCCGAAACACCACCGGCTCAAACACGGCTCGGCCTGGACACCGGCCGGGGCCAGCAAACACAAGCCGCCCGGGTGGATCTCCCCGTCCGGGCGGTACTATCCCAGCGAACAGCAGGACTGGGAACCACCCGACTGGCCGCACCACTTCCCGGCCACCGGCACACTTACTGACCCGGGGCTGCCCGCGGACGCAGGCACGGGCCACGGCCTGCCCGCGGACGACGGCCCGGACCCCCCGGATTACCCCCCGCTCCAATGTGCCTGATCGGCTGGTCCGTGCAGATTCCGTGCGGTGATCCCGCCGGGTTGGCGGCGCACGGGCAATGCGGCGATTCTCCCGATTGGATTGATCCCCCGGCTGGAAAAGTTGGCAGCAGCTATCGTCTCCAGACGCCCAGGGGCCCTTACCCGGCGGGGGTCAGGCGGGCAGCCGGAAACCTGCGGGATGCAGCTCGGCCAGCCCGTCGCTCAGCAGCCCGGCCAGCGCGCGTTCCAGCTGTTCCGGGCCGCAGTTGAGCCGGTGCAGGGCGGCCAGTGGAATTCCGATCCCGGCCGGTTCGAAGCCAAGGTCCGCCGGGGCCCGGTGGAACAGTTCCGCTGCCACCGGCAACTCGGCTGTGCGGAGCACCGCCATCACCGCTCCCCGCACCTGACGGTCCGTTCCGTGCCACGACTGACCCTTTGGCGTGTACGTCGGCGGCGGCTCGCCGGCTGCGAGCCAGGCGCAGGAGCCGCTGACCGGACATTCCCCGCACTTCGGCGACCGCGCCGTGCACACCAGCGCCCCCAGCTCCATCACGGAGGCATTCCAGCGGACGGAGGGGCCGGCGTCGTCGGGCAGTGCCTGCGCGGCAAGCCGCATCTCTGCGGCGGTGAGCGTTGGCGAAGGCAGGGCCGCGCCGGAAAACAGGCGAGCGTGCACGCGGCGGATGTTGGTGTCCACCACGGTTTCGCGGTGCCCGAAGGCGAAGGCGCCGACGGCCGCCGCGGTGTAGCTGCCCACTCCGGGCAGCTCCAGCAGTTCCGGGTACGTGCCGGGAACCTTTCCGCCGTGGTTGGCGCCGATGGCGACGGCGGCCGCGTGCAGCCGCAGGGCCCTCCGCGGATAGCCCAGCCTTCCCCAGGCCCGGACCGCTTCGCCGGCGGGCTCCCGGGCCAGATCGGCAGGCGCAGGCCAGCGCCGCAGCCATTCCTCCCAGACCGGCAGCACTCGCACCACCGGCGTCTGCTGCAGCATGATCTCGCTGACCAGCACGCCCCACGGCGTACATTCACGCGCCCGCCACGGCAGCTCCCGGGCGTTCGCCCCGAACCAGGTGTCGAGAGCGTCATGGAGGGCGGTCAGCGGCGCGGCCGTGGGAAGGTCGGCCGGGCGCGCGGCGGCAGGGGCGGTGAGGGAATCGGCTAGAGCTTTGATGGATTCAGCGTAATAGATGAGGGCCACAGTGCGCCTGCGGCGTGGGAGGGCCCCATACCCGGCGCGGTTCTCTAGCCTAGAGGGATGGGCAGGCATGACAATTCAGGAACTCACGGTTCCGAACGCACTACCGGACGCAATTCAGCACGCCAATCCGTGCGCAAGCCTGCGCGCAAGCCCGCCAGCAAGGCTGCCCGGAATACCAGCCCCGTTTACCGCCGCCGCCGGCTGTTCGTGGGCGCCGCCCTCCTGCTCGTGATCGCCGTCGCCTTCGGCGGTCTCGCCGCCGTCTCCAGCGTTGTCAACGCCGGGCAGTCCGCCTCCGGCGGGGGATCGTCGCCGTCGGGACAGGAAACAGGACCGGCCGCCGGCCCGGAAACCACGGCTGCCCCTACGGCTACTCCGACGGGCAACGGCTGCGAGCAGAACCTTCTGACCGTCACGGCGACCACGGACAAAGCCACCTACCCGGCCGGCGAGAACCCGCTGCTTATACTCAAGGTGACCAACGGCAACAAGGTGCCGTGCAAGGTCAACATCGGGACGTCGCAGATGGAATTCCTGATCACCAGCGGCTCGGACCGGATCTTTTCGTCCACTGACTGCCAGACCGACTCCACCGATCTCGTGAAGACCATCGCTCCGGGGCAAAGCGAGTCGGCGAACTTCCCCTGGCAGCGCAACCGCACAGTCCAGGGCTGCGCCCCGGTCGAGGCCAACCCGGGGGCGGGCGGCGCGTACTACGTCTTCACCGCACGGCTGGCGAACAAGACCAGCCCCAAAGCCGTGTTCCAGCTCAACTGATCCCCATCGACCAATCCCCCTTCACTGCTCGACGGGGGTGCTCGGCGGTGGTTAGAGGAAGCGGTCCAGCAGGCTTGCCTCGGCCATCCGGCTCAGGCCCTCACGGACGGTCCGGGCGCGCTGGTCGCCGATGCCGTCCACCGTCATGAGGTCATCGATGGTGGCCGCCATCAGGAACTGCAAACCGCCGAAGTGGTCCACCAGGCGGTCCGCGACGGCCTTCGGCACGGCCTTCAACCCGGACAGCAGCCGGTAGCCGCGCGGCTGGACGACGGCGTCAAGGTTGGCCTCCCCGCCGGAGAAGCCGACGATGCCGGCGATCCTGCCCAGATCGATCAGCTCGGTGGGGCCCAGGTTCACGAGTGCCTTGACGGCCTTGTCGATGTCGTCGGCGGTCGCGTCGGGACCCGAGTAATCGCGGATAATGACGTCGCTGCCGGGGCCGCGGCCCACGGTCAGTTCGTCCAGCTGGAGGGAAAGCAGCCGCCCGTCCTCGCCGAGTTCGAGCACGTACTGCGAGATTTCCTCGGAAATCCGGCGGACCATCTCCTGGCGCTGCAGGGTGACGGCGACATCGCGGACCGTCACCATGGCCTCGATTTCCAGGGCCGAGAGGGAACTCGTTACCTGGTCCAGGCGCGACCGGTAGCGTTCAAGGGTTGCCAACGCCTGGTTGGCGCGGGCCAGGACCTTCTCCGAGCCCTCCAGAACGTGCCGCAGCCCGTTCACGTAGAGGGCGATGATCTGCATCGACTGGCTGACCGAGATGACGGGAACGCCCGTCTGGATGGCGACACGCTCCGCGGTCCGGTGCCGGGTGCCGGACTCCTGGGTCTCGATGCTGGAGTCGGGGACCAGCTGGACGGCCGCGCGCAGGATGTTGCTGGCGTCCTTGTCGCAGATGATGGCGCCGTCCATTTTGGCCAGTTCCCGCAGGCGGGTGGGGGAGAAGTCGATTCCGATGTCGAAGCCGCCGGAACAGATGGATTCGATGGTCCGGTCGATGCCCAGGACGATCAGTGCGCCGGTTCGTCCCCGAAGGATGCGCTCCAAGCCGTCGCGGAGCGGGGTGCCCGGTGCCACTCTGCCCAGGGTCGCCTTGAGTGAATCTTCAGGGCTCCGGGCCATAGACGTTCCCTTCAAAGGTGCAGGCCTCAGCCCGCAAGTGCGCCGGTTTCCAGTGATTGCCGGCAGGATCAAAAGTACTCGGTTTCCCGCTCTCCCCATAGTAGAGGTAAAGCGGGCCAACTTCCGCACGGACAAGCCCCAAAGTGGTCCATCAGGACGTCCGCGGGAGCGCCGCCGGAAAGGCCCTGCAGACGGATGCCCGGACGCATACTTTCGAGGAGCCGCTGTCCCGCTTCGCGCCGGCATTGCTCCCGCTTCGCGGGGGCGGGGCGGGCTGCGATAAACTGGGAGCCTTGGGTGTTCCGTCGGCTGCCTGTCGCCGCGCCCCAGCAATCCTTCACAGCAGTCCCGCACAGCCACCACGCAGAACAACCCGCGCTTCCACCGGGCCAGCCGGATTCCCGCCGACCCGGGAGCGCAACCATATCAACGCCGCAGCGAAAGTAGCACCGTGTCCCAAGAAGTCCTTAGCCCCGCCCGAGTCCAGGAGATTCACAAGCAGGCGGCCCGGCGTCGGACTTTCGCGGTCATTTCACACCCCGACGCCGGCAAGTCCACGCTGACCGAAGCGCTCGCGCTGCACGCGAAGGTGATCGGCACCGCCGGCGCCTCCAGCGGCAAGTCCAACCGCAAGGACACGGTTTCGGACTGGATGCAGATGGAAAAGGACCGCGGGATCTCGATCAGCTCCGCGGCCCTGCAGTTCTCCTACCGGGACACCGTGATCAACCTGCTGGACACCCCCGGCCACGCGGACTTCTCCGAGGACACCTACCGTGTGCTGGCCGCCGTCGACTGCGCCGTGATGCTCGTCGACGCCGCCAAGGGCCTGGAAACCCAGACCATGAAGCTCTTCGAGGTCTGCAAGCAGCGCAACCTGCCCATCATCACAGTGATCAACAAGTGGGACAGGCCGGGCCTGGACGCACTGGCCCTCATGGACGAGCTCACCGAGCGCACCGGGCTCCAGCCGATGCCGCTGACCTGGGCCGTTGGCATCTCCGGTGACTTCCGCGGCGTCTGGGACCTGCGCAATGACCGCTTCGCCCAGTTCAAGCGCAACAACGCCGGTGCCAACATCGCCCTCACCGAATACTTCACCCCGGAACAGGCCGCCGCCAGCCAGGGCGAGGACTGGACCAACGCCGTCGACGAGGCCGGGCTGGTCATCGAGTCCAACCTCGAGTTCGACGTCGACGCCTTCCACGCCGGCAAGGCGACACCGGTCCTCTTCAGCTCCGCCGCGCTGAACTTCGGCGTCAAGGAGATCCTCGACGCCCTCGTGGACTTCGCCCCGCCGGCCGCCCCCCGGCCCGACGTCGACGGCGCCCCGCGGCCCGTCGATGCGCCCTTCTCAGGATTCGTCTTCAAGGTCCAGGCCGGCATGAACAAGGCGCACCGCGACCACGTTGCCTTCATCCGGGTCTGCTCCGGCATCTTCGAACGCGGGATGGTGGTGACGCAGGGCCGCACCGGCAAGTCCTTCGCCACCAAGTACGCCCAGCAGGTCTTCGGCCGGGAGCGCGAGGTCATCGACGAGGCCTTCCCCGGGGACGTTGTGGGTCTCGTCAATGCCTCCTCGCTGCGGGTGGGCGACAGCCTCTTCTTTGAGGAGCCGGTGGAGTTCCCCGCCATCCCGCTGTTCGCGCCGGAACATTTCCAGGTGGCACGCTCCAAGGACCCCAGCCGTTTCAAGCAGTTCCGCCGTGGCATCGAGCAGCTCGAGCACGAGGGCGTCATCCAGGTGCTCCGCTCGGACGTCCGCGGCGACCAGGCCCCGGTGCTGGCCGCCGTCGGACCCATGCAGTTCGAAGTGGTCGAAGACCGCATGGCCCACGATTTCAGCGCGCCGATGCGCCTGGAGCGGCTGCCGTACTCCATCGCCAGGATTTCGACGGCGGACGCCATGCCGGCGCTGGCCAACGTGCCCGGCGCCGAGGTGCTGCTGCGCTCCGACGGCGAATACCTCGCCCTGTTCAATGATGTGTGGGCGCTGCGCCGGATCGAGAAGAACCACCCTGACCTGACCCTGCTGCCGATCGGCACACACAACCCCGCCAAGTAGCGGCCGGCGCCCGCTCGCGGGCGGAGAAAAGGGACAGTCTGCAGGTCTTCCTGAGTCAGGAAACCGCGGTATCATAAGTAACCTTGCTAATTATGAGGGTGCCGGACTTTCTCTCAAGCCGGTATTGGACTGATCTGCCTGGCGCCATCGGCGGACCCCGCTATAAGGGACAACGCACACTCCTTGACTGAGCTCATTTCACAACCGGCACGTGTCACGCCGGCCACCCCGAAGCGGCGTATGGAACCCGGGTATCTGCTCAGCGGCCGGTACCGGGTCGCAGACCTGATCGGCCGGGGCAGCCAATCCACCGTGTTCCGGGCCTACGACGAACTCCTGCAGCGCGAGGTGGCGGTCAAGCTCTTCCGCAACGACCCGGACGATCTTGAGCAAACCCGCCGTCAGGGCGAGGAAATCCGCATCCTGGCCGGCATGAGCCACCACGCCCTCGTGACGCTCTTCGACGCGGGCGCCGACCTGAGCGACCCGGCCGGCCGGCTCACCTATCTGGTGATGGAACTGGTACGCGGGCAGGACCTGCGACACCGTGGTGCCCAGGGCCCGCTCTCGGCGGCGCACATGGCCCACATCGGCTATGACCTGGCGGACGGGCTTTCCTATATCCATCACCACGGCATTGTGCACCGGGACGTCAAGCCCGCGAACATCCTGCTCGTGGACTACAGCAACGATGACCGGCGCCCGCGGGCCAAGCTCACCGATTTCGGCGTCGCCGTCTTCACCCGCAGCGGCCCGGTGCCGGATGAGGGCGGGACCTCCGGAACACCGGCCTACCTCAGCCCCGAACAGGCGGCCGGCGAACCGGTCGGCCCGCTCAGCGACGTGTATTCTCTCGGCCTGGTGCTGCTCGAGGGACTGACCGGTAAGAGGGCGTACCCTGGCGCGCCCATCCAGTCCGCCGTCGCGCGGCTGCTCAACGACCCGCAGATCCCTGAGGAGCTCGCGCCCATGTGGTTTGCGCTGCTGTCCTCCATGCTGGCCCGCGACCCGGCGCAGCGCCCGCCGGCCCGGGAAGTGTCGCTGGCCCTGCGCCGGGAAGTCATCAACAGCGCCGCGCGCCACCGCATGGACCCGGCCCCGGCGCCCACGGACGAGGAAGGCCGGATGCGCGCAGTAGAGCGCTACCGGATCCTTGACACCCCGGCGGACGGCGCCTTCGACCGGATAGCGGGCCTCGCGGCGCGGATGTTCTCGGTCCCCGTGGCGATCGTCAGCGTGGTCGACCATGACCGGATCTGGTTCAAGGCCCACCACGGTACCGAGGTCACGCAGATCGGCCGCGACCCGGGGCTGTGCGCCTCCGCGATCCTGCAGGATGACACATGGATCATTACGGACGCTGCCAGGGATCCCCGCACCCTCGCCAACCCGCTGGTGGCAGGCGAATTCGGCCTGCTGTTTTACGCCGGGGTCCCGCTGCGCACCCCGGACGGTTACAACCTGGGCACGTTCTGCATCCTGGACCGGGAACCGCGGGAGTTCAGCGCCGACGACACCCGGGCGCTGCAGGACCTGGCCGCGATTGTGATGAACGACCTTGAGCTGCGGCTGCAGAGCAGGGAAGCGATCGCCGGGTAGAAGCAATCCGGTGGCGCCCAGCCGTGACCCGCCAATGACCCTTGGATAGGGTCAGGCGTTTAGCGAAGAACTCAGAGCTATACAGGGCTGCTGCGCCTGAGGAAGCACCCGGGCGGGACTTCTCCCCATCGCTGCCCGCCGCCCAAGACGTTAGGCTGACCGTGGACTTCAAACAGGGGGAAAATTGGCGGTGAACTTTTACGGCGCGGACGTCGCTCAGCTGCGCCGGCTCGCGCAGGATCTGGCGAACGATGCCAACCGGCTGGACCAACTGGGGCAGCAGGTGGGCAGTTCCATCGCTTCGAGCCCCTGGAAGGGCCTGGATGGCGAACGTTTCCGCAGCGACTGGAACGGCACCCACGCCAGGGTGCTCCGGGCGGCGGCCGCCGGCATCCCAAGCGCATCCAAGGCATTGCTGCAGAAGGCCGATTAACAGGACCGGGCCAGCATCGGTTCCACGGGTGCAGGCCCGGGAGGACCCGGCAGCGGCGGGGGCAGCACTTCACCGGCCGTCGCCGCCCAGGAACTGACGGACAAGCTCAGCGGCATGACCCCTGAACAACGCGATGCCTACCTGAAGTCCGAGGAATTCCAACTGTGGGTCCGGCAGAGCCAGTCCCGCGCCGATGCGGCAAAGACCGTTCTGGACGGCCTCGTGGACACTGGTGCCATGGCCCCTTCGGACGCACGGGGGAACAAGAACGGCTACGGCCAGTTCCTCCAGCAGTACTGGACCGAATCTGCCATGCGCGAGGCCGGGATCGACTCCAGCCGGTGGGATCCGTCCAAGGGCGTTGACCACAACCGCGCCGAGATCTACAAGGTGTACGCCTTTTACGCTGAGCTGTACAGGGACGATCCCCGAATGGAGTGGATCGGGATGGCCAACCAGGTGGGGCCAACCTTCATCGCCGGCTTCGAGGACCTGGCGGTGCTCGGAAAGGCAGCCGCAGCCGGCCAGGACCTGTCAGAACAGCTGGATGGCACGGACCCCGCGCAACGAAGCTGGATCACGCTCCTGGCTTCCCTGGGCGGGTCGGACCTTGCCTACTACGAGGAAACGTTCCTTTCAATGCAAAAGGAGATCTTCTCGGACATCGGCTCGCAGCACTTCGCCTATCAGCAGGGCGGCATGGACGCGACTTAACGCCGGCCGGCGTGGAGCGCCAGTTCCAGCTCGAACCGCGCCTTCGGGTCCTCCAGGGTGTCTCCGAACAGTTCGCGCAGCTGTGCTGCCCGGTAACCCACGGTCTGCGGGTGGATGCCGAGCTCTGCCGCCACCGGGGCGCGCTGGCCCCAGTGCCGCAGCCAGGACAACAGCGTCTCCGCGAGCCGCTCGCGCTGGGCCGGGCGCAGCCCCTCCAGGGGCGCCAGCCGGCGGTTGGCCAGTTCCGCGATGGCAGATGGCTCCGCCCCGAGAATCACCTCGGCCAGATGCTCGTCGGCCCAGATCGGAGGGTCCTCCGGCCCGTCCCGGGGCGGCAGCACCGAGGCGGCGCGCACTGCCAGGCGCAGCGAATCCGGGACCTTTTCCCAGCTTCCGGCCGGCCCGACCGCGGCCCCGCGGCCGCGCAGCGCCTGGTCCAGGTCCACCCGCGCTGCCGCGGACTGCCGTGCCGGCACCAGTGCAACGGCGTCGGTCTCGCGTTCGATAACCAGGGTTCCCGCCCCCAGCCGGATCCGCAGCCCGGCGGACCGGTTCACCGGCAGGGTCACCACCATCATCCGCTGCGGCAGGGACCAGTCCGCCATGGCGGCCGTCTGGCGCAGGGCCGCCTCGTCGGCCTGCCCCAGCAGGAGCAGATCGAGCAGTTCGGTGCGCCGGCGGTCCACCGCGCCGGCCCGTTCGGACTGTTCGAAGGCATACGCCTCGGCGCTGACCGCGGACAGTTCGTCGATGTAGGCCAGGATCGATTCGCCCAGGTCCACCACCACGGACTGGCCAAGGTGGTGTTCCACGGACACCCGGGACATCTCGCGGAACGTCACGCGGGCGCCCGTCCGGTAGGCGCTCAGCAGCGCATCCATGCTTCGGCCCTGGCGGAATTCGCCGCTTCCCAGCCCTGCCACGAGTTGCCTGCTTTCCTCCGAAAGGGCGGGCAGCCGGGTTCCCGGGAGCTGCAGGAAGCGCTCCAGTGCGGCTGCCACGCCCCGGCGCAGCCCCCGCCCGAAACGGCCTTCGATCGGCCTGGCGTAGGCCGGCACGAGCTGCGGCACGGCGTCGATGATGGCTTCGACGATGCCCGGCATCATCGGCCGGAGCACGTCGCTGACCTCGCGGGGCAGGGCGAGCCACGGGGGGTCGTAGGCGGGGGAGGCGGGCGTCGCCGTCGGGGAAGCGTTCATGAGGCTGGTTCCAAAGTTGTTGCGGGGAGATAGTTTCTTCCCGTCGATCGTATGCCTTGAGTGAAGAATTGTGGCCTTTTCTGACATACGATTAATGAATGATCCGGCTCCGTAAGCTGGCGCGTGCCGCATCTCTATTAACCACCCCACTGGCTCCAGAAGACATTCTGTCGCTGTTCAATCCTGTGTTTTCCGCCCGCCAGTTGCGCGGCGTGGTCACAGGGGTGGTTCCAGAAACGGCCGATTCCGCCACCATTTTCTTCCGTCCCGGCCGCGGCTGGCAAGCACACCTTGCCGGCCAGTGGGCCCGTATAGGCGTCGAGCTCGACGGTGTCCGCCACTGGCGGTCCTACTCGCTCAGCGCCCCCGCCGGGCAAGACCCGGCCATCACTGTCAGTGACATGGGGGCCGTCTCCGGGACGCTCGTGCGCAACACGAAGCCAGGTGACGTGCTCTTCCTCGCGCCGCCGCAGGGCGACTTCCTCCTTCCGGAGCACCCGCGGCCCCTGCTGATGCTCACCGCCGGGAGCGGCATCACCCCGGTTATGTCGATGATCCGCACGCTCGTCCCGCACCGCCCGGACTCCGACGTCGTCCTCATCCACACGGCACGGACCCCCGCGGACGCCATCTTCCGCGAGGAACTGGCCGAACTCGCGGACCAGTTCCCCAACTTCCGCGTCATCCACTGGTTCACCGGGGAACGTGGGCGGCTTGACTTCAGCTCCGTTGCCGGGCTGGAAGAGCTTTGCCCGGACTGGCGCCAGCGGGCCGCTTACGCCTGCGGCCCGGAAAGCTTCCTGGACGACGCCGAGGCCCTTTGGGAGGCGGAGACCGCAGCCGCCGAGCCCGCCTCGGAGGCCACCCTTACCATCGAACGCTTCAGCACCAAGCTGGCTGGCGGCGCAGGGCACGACGGCGGTCTGGTCACGTTCGAGTCGTCGGACCGCGAAGTCGAAGCCGGCGGCGACACCCCGCTGCTCGACGTCGGCGAGGACGCCGGCGTCCTGATGCCCAGCGGCTGCCGCATGGGCATCTGCCACAGT
The DNA here is from genome assembly GCF_055412885.1 of Pseudarthrobacter leeuwenhoeki. NCBI lineage: Bacteria > Bacillati > Actinomycetota > Actinomycetes > Micrococcales > Micrococcaceae > Pseudarthrobacter > Pseudarthrobacter leeuwenhoeki. The sequence goes on from NZ_JBVAYY010000013.1 coordinate 68,453, forward strand.
TGTCTCATCCCCCTCCGGGCCGGCCAGGTCCGTGACCTGCGCACGGACGAAGTCCATGGCGAACCCGGCCAACTAATCCAGACGTGTGTTTCGGCAGCCGCCGGACCCGTTAACCTCGACCTCTGAGGAGTACCCGCATGACGATTGTTTCCGACAAGCCTGACCTTTCCGAGGACGCTCCCCAGCGCAAAGCGCCCGCTGCCGTGAAGACGCGGCCCGGCGCCCTTGCCGAGACGGGCAGCCCGACCCTCCGGCCGCCGGCGGCCGCGCATCTCTCCGACGAGCAGATCGCCGAGATGGGCCGTGAACTCGACGCGATCAAGGACGACATCCTCGCCAAGCGCGGAGCGTCCGACGCCGCCTACATCCGCCGCATGATCAAGATCCAGCGCGGACTCGAGATTTCCGGGCGCGCCACGCTTCTGGTCAGCAAGCACAAGGCGGCCTGGGTTGCCGGGACCACCCTGCTCAGCTTCGCCAAGATCCTGGAAAACATGGAGCTCGGGCACAACATCCTGCACGGCCAGTGGGACTGGATGCGGGACCCGGACATCCACTCCACCACCTGGGAATGGGACTTCGTTACCCCGGCGCGCTCCTGGCAGCACACCCACAACGATCTGCACCACCGCTGGACCAACGTCGTCGGCAAGGACAACGACGTCGGATACAACCTGCTGCGGATGGACGCGGACCAGGAATGGAAGCCGTTCAACCTGGGAAACCCGCTCTACAACGCCCTGCTGGCACCGGTCTTCGAGTGGGGCATCGCGATCTACGATCTCGAGCTGGTCGACTATAAGGAGGGCAACAAGTCCAAGGAAGCCCTCACCAAGGACCTCAAGGCCCTTGGCCGCAAGGCGCTCACGCAGTTCACCAAGGACTACGCTGCCACTCCCGCCGTCGCCATGCTGACCGGCTCCGGCAAGCAGGCGCTGTACGGCACCCTGACCGCGAATGCTGTCCGCAATGTCTGGGCGCACGCGGTGATCTTCTGCGGACACTTCCCCGAGGGGACGGACACCTTCACCGAGGAAATGGTGGAAGGGGAGACCCGCGGGGACTGGTACGTGCGGCAGATGATCGGCTCCGCCAACATATCCGGCTCCAAGTTCATGCACCTGATGACCGGCAACCTGTCGCACCAGATCGAGCACCACCTCTTCCCGGACATTCCGTCCAACCGCTACGCCGAGGTGGCGCCGAAGGTGCAGGAGATCTGCAAGCGTTACGGCTTGCCGTACACCACCGGACCGATCTGGAAGCAGGTCGGCTCCACCTGGGCCAAGGTCTTCAAGCTGGCACTGCCGCCCAAAAAGGCCTAAGCGCCGGGGCTCAACTGGGTTGACTGAAGGGCGCCTGCCATTGCGGCAGGCGCCCTTTTTGCGTGCCCGGGCGGGAACGCCGCGTGGAGGAACGCCCGGATCTGGGGGAATAGCCGCTCGAGGAGCCGGTAGTTGCCGCGGGTGATCCGTTCTATCGCGGCGATCGCTTGGGCATCCGTGTAGTCCTCGGGGTCAGTGACCGGCCAAGGCGTTTCCAGTGGCGGTCCAGGACAAACAAGAGCTCTTCACGGCCGTGGGCCCGGTATCGGTCGGAGAAGCCGAGGCGGCTGTGAAGCTGCGGGTAGTGCCGGACTCGTTGAGCCAAATCGAGGGGTAGGGGGCCGTCTCGTTCGGATGAAGCACGCCCATGATTCTCGGGCGCGATCGGGAATTGTCAGGCGTCGTAGGCGCCTGCCGAGTAAGTGAGTTCATAGCTGTGGCTGTAGATCTCGATGAGGTTTCCGAAGGGATCCTCGCAGTAGACCATGCGGTAGGGCTTTTCGCCGGTGTAGTAGTAGTAGCGGATGGGCATGCGCTGCTTTCCTCCGGCGGCAACGATTTTTGCTGCCAGTCCTTCGACGTCGGGGTCCTGGACGCAGTACTGGAAGACGCTGGTTTTCCAGTACTCGAAGTTGTTCTCCGGGCGCTCAGAGTTCCTGAATTGGAAGATCTCCACTCCGACGCGGTCGCCTGTGGACAGGTGCGCGATTTTGAATGATTGCCATCCGGAGCCAAAGACGTCGGTGCACGTAACACCGATGGGGCTGTCGTCTTCTTCGATCGTGGTCGGTTCCATGACGACGTGCCAGCCGAGGACTTCGGAGTAGAACTTCACTGCCGCTTTCAGGTCGGGAACACTGAGTCCGATGTGGGAGAACGAGCGGGGATAGGTTGCGTTGGTGGTCGTTTTGGCTGTCCTCTTTCTGAATGGTTTGTAGTGAGGGGAGGTGTAGTGGGCTGTGGGACAGCCGATGATGATCGCTGTCCCACAGCCCGGGTCGAGGTCAAGCTAGTGAGCGGATGCGCCCCCGGGGGTCGCAGGCCGGGTGACGAAGTCGTTATCGATCACGAATCCGAGCCCCGGAGGTCGGTGCGCTTGGGTTTGCCCCATAGGTCGGCGTGGAAGAGTGGAGCCAGCAGACAGAAGTTGAAGACTCCGGCAGCGATCATGACCCCGCCGAGGACAGCCAGCAGGGTGCCCCATAGGCCGCCGACGGTCAGAATTCCTACTGCAGCCAGCACCAGCCCGGCTATTATCCGCAAGGCCCTGCCGGCAGTGCCGCGCATGAAGCTTACAAATTCCATGATCCTTCTCCGTTTCTCGGGTAGATACTGTGTTAGACGCCGCCGGCCGGTGAAGTGGACATGTAGGAGCGAGCTAATGCTGAGTGCGGAAGAATTCGTCGCAGGACTGGAAGAAGAGTTACCCCGGCTGCGGCGTGCGGCGTCGCGTATGGCTCCTGCGGGCATGGAACCCGATGACCTGGTTCAAGACGTCCTCGAACGGGCGTGGCGCGCTAGGGAAGTTTTTCGTGGGGACGCTCGCCTGTCCACGTGGCTCCACCGGATCCTGATGAACAGAGCCACCGATCTTGGGGCCCGAAGCCTTCCACAGGCCGCAACCCTGGATGGTCTGAATCTGATTTCTCTGACGGTTGGCGACCCGGCCGGGATCGTTGAGAAAGCGGAGAACCGGCAATGGCTCCGGGCGGCCATGTCGACGCTCGGCGTCGAGGACAAAATGGTCCTCGTTCTTCACGACGGTGAAGGATGGAGTGCGGCTCAAATCACGCAATTAAGCGGGTGGTCTTCCGCTGCGGTGTATAAGAGGATTCAGCGGGCGAGGCTTCGCCTGATCCAGGCGCTGTCCGAGACGCCCGGCGTCATCGACGGGCAGAGCCAGGAATGCCGTGACGCGCGCGGGCACCTTGGACAGTATTTTGACGGGACTCTGGAGCTCCGAATCATGGAAACGGTTGACGAGCACCTCCAAAGTTGCCGTGATTGCCCGCCGCTGGCCCAGGCCCTCGTCGGTCTGCGGGCAGCTCTGGCCCGTGACGCACCAGTACCGGCAACCGGGGCAGGGTTGGCGGATGCCATTCGCCTGCTGCGCCTGGAAGCATCTTCCCTGCAGGACCAAGATGGCCGTTGAACCTCGTCATGGTCCACCGGCCCGAAACCCCGGACCCGGCAGGCGATGGGGGCAGCGTGACCGGCTTGCCGTGATCCCTGGTGCGCGTAATTGCGCTGTCCTGGACCGTTCAGGCGCTCCACCAGTTCGGTGGTGTTGGTGGGGTGTACCCGGCCCAGGCTTCGGGTCTGGGAATGCCGCGCGGAGGGGCGCTCAGGGTTTGCCGGCCACCCCGAGAACGTGGGCCACCCGCGGGTTGCCGGGAAGGACCGAGAAGCCGAAGCGCTCCAGGGTCTGCACCGTCAGCCCCGCTCCGGCGATCACGGCGGCGGTGTTCCGGTTCGGATGGCATCCGCCGGCGATCCGGCTCCACAGCGGTGTGAGAAGGTCCTCGGCGGCCCCCAGCACGAGGTGCGCCGAACGGACGTGCTCATAGAACAGCAGCAGGCCGCCCGGCCGCAGGACCCGGACCACCTCCGCCAGGGCAACAGACTGGTCCGCCACGCTGCACAGCACCAGGCTGGAGACAACGACGTCGACCGAGGCGTCCACCGCCGGCAGCGACTCCGCCACGCCGTCTTCAACGGTGACCGGCACCGGCGCCCTGGCCGCGGCGGCCCGGGCCAGCTCCCGGAGCGTGGGGTCCGGTTCGAGGGCCAGCACGCCCGTCACCGCGGAGGGGTAGAGCGGGAAGGTGGCCCCGTAGCCCGCCCCGATTTCGACGACGGAGCCGTGTGCCGCTTCCAGGAGGCGCCGGCGGTGCTCCGCTGCCCCGCGGGCGTCCATCCGCGGACCGACGCGGGCAAAGGATTGCCCGAAGGATGAACGGCGGGGGCTGGTCTCCGGCATAGGGGTCACTTTACGCCGACATCGGCGGGGTTGAGTTTCAGGCCCCGCAGCAGCTGGGCATTGAGCGCCACCACGATTGTGGAGGCGGACATCAGCACAGCACCGGCGGCGGGGGAGAGGACCACCCCGGCGAAGGCCAGGACACCGGCAGCCAGCGGCACCGCCACGATGTTGTAGCCCGTGGCCCAGACGAGGTTCTGCCACATCTTCCGGTAGCTTGCCCGGGACAGGTCCACCATCGACAGCACCGCCCAGGGGTCGTTCCCGGCGAGGACCACACCGGCGGACTCCACCGCGACGTCGGTTCCGCCGCCGATCGCGATCCCCACCTCGGCCCGGGCCAGGGCGGGGGAGTCGTTCACGCCGTCGCCCACCATGGCCACCCTGAGGCCGCGGGACTGGAGTTCGGCGACTTTCTTGTCCTTGTCCGCCGGGAGGACCTCAGCGAACACCTCGTCGATGTTCAGCTCGGTGGCCACGGCCTGGGCCACCTGCCGGGCGTCGCCGGTGATCATGGCAACCTTGATTCCCCGGTCCTGCAGGGCCGCGACCGCCTGGCGGGATTCCGGGCGCACCGCATCCTCCAGGCTCACGGCACCCAGCACGGTGGTGCCGTCCACCACGTGGAGCACCGCCGCGCCCCGGTCCCGCCAGGCAGCCGTGACGGCGGCCAGCGTTGGGGGTTCCGCTGCGCCGAGTTCCCGGAGCAGGGCCGGGCCGCCCACCGGGACCGTCCTGCCGCCGATCGTGGCGCGGACGCCGCGGCCGGTCAGGGACGTGAAACCGCTCGCTTGTGGGACCGGGAGCCCGCGCCCTCGGGCGGCCGCCACGATCTCGCGGGCCAGGGGGTGCTCGCTGGGGACCGGACCAGGATGGTGTCGCCGCTCCTGAGCTCGGACACCCTGACGGTTTCGGTTCCTGACTCCGTGCGGCGTTCCGCCTCGTCCGGCAGCAGCGCCGCGAGGGCATCCAGGGCGCCCTGGGCCGAGCCGAGGGCGCGCATTTCGATCCAGTGCCCCAGCAGCATGATGTCGACGAGCAGGGCCAGTTCCCACCAGAAGTCGAGGTCGAAGCCGCCGATCCCCAGGGTGGTCACCCACGATGCGGTGAAGGCGACGGTGATGGCCATGGCGATCAGCAGCATCATCCCCGGTTTGCGGCTTTTCAGCTCATGGTCAGGCCGCCCTTGAGGAACGGCTCGCCGCCGTAGAAGAAGATGGCAGTGCCCAGCGCCGGCGGAATCCACGCGGAGCCGGGAAAGACCGGTGCCTGGTAGCCGAGCAGGTGCCCGAACATGGGGCTGAAAAAACCACGGGTACAGCCAGGACCAGGGTCAGTCAGAACCTGTTTTTGAACATCGCCACGCTGTGCCCGGCATGCTTTACCATACCCCTAGGGGGTATACTCGGCAAGGGGTTTCCGGGTCATCGGACCTCGATCACGCCCATCATGCCCAGGTCCTCGTGGTCCAGGATGTGGCAGTGGTACACCGAGCGTCCGCTGAAGTCGCGGAACGCGATCCTGACAGTGGCGCGCCCGTTCGCCCGCACGTTCACCACGTCCCGCATCACTACAGAACCGACGGCCTGGCCGTTGTCGTCGATGAGCTGCATCGGCCACACATGCAGGTGGAAGGGGTGGTCCATGGGGCTGGTGTTGACGAGTGTCCATTCCTCCACGGTGCCGGCCGCGACGGTCGTGTCCGTGCGGGCCTCGTCGTATTCGCGGCCGTTGATGGTGAAACCCATGCCGCCCATCCCCCCGCCCCCGCCCCGGCGTCCCGGTCCCGCACCCATGGACAGGACGATCTGCCGGCGTGCGGCGACGGCGGCAGTCCGCAGGTCCTCTTGGGCCGGCCGGGACGTGACGGCGCCGGGCGGGGCTGCGGCGGCGCCGCTGACCCGGAAGGTCGCCAGCGTGCCCGCCCCGCGCGCGGGCACCGCCCCCCGCCCCATCATCATCCCCGGCATGGCGCCACGGTCGTAGGGGAGGGCCTGGAGCGCGGCTTCGCCGGCGGCGGCGGTCACCAGCAGGTCCGCCCGGTTGCCCGGGGCCAGCAGAAGTTCGTCGACGCTTTCGGGTTCGGGGGACCGTCCCGAGTCCATGCCGAGCAGCTGCAGTTGCTGGCCGTCGAGCCGGAGCCGGAGATAGCGGGCCACGGAGGTGTTGATGATCCGCCACCGCTCCCGGGCGCCTGGCTGGGCAGTGAACAGCGGGTCGCTCTGCCCGTTGAGCAGGAGCAGTCCACCCTCCCGGCCCGCCATGCGTTCCATCGGCGACACGGCGGCGATGTTCCCGGCGCTGTCCAGGGAGGTGTCCGAGACAAGCAGAACCCGTTCTGTGCTCACCGGGATGGGTTCCGGATCTTCGACGATGATCGCCCCGAAAAGACCGGCGAAGATCTGGTCCGCGACCATGCCGTGGTGATGCGGGTGGTACCAGTACACGCCCGGCGGGTGGTCCGGCGGCAGCCGGTAACGGTAATCAACGCCCTGTCCGGGCAGGACCGCTATAAACACATTGTCCGCGTCGGCCTGCGGGGACACATGGAGGCCATGGACGTGCAGGTTCGTCGGTTCGCTGAGGCCGTTGACGAGCCTGACGTTGAGCTCATCGCCCGGCCGCAGGCGCAGGGTGGGGCCCGGGACGGTGCCGTTGTAACAGAGTGCGCGGGCCTGGCGGCCGCCGAGCTCCACCCGTCCGGGGGCGGCGTCAAGGGTGAGCTCCAGCCGGCCGTCTGCGCTGCGAAGTTCGGCGGGACCGCGCAGCTCGGCACCCTGCGGGGGCGAAGCGCTCCCGCTGTTGCCGCCGCTGTTGCCGCCGCCGTTGGGCTGCTGCGTGGAATTCAAGGACCACCACAGCCCGGCGCCGCCCGCCACAGTGGCCGCAGCGCCCAGGCCGCCCACTATCAGGGCGTCGCGGCGGCTGATCGGCCGCATTACGGCTCCTCGCCGAGTACTTTCATATTCTCGCGGTACTGCTCAGCGGTGAGCTCGCCCCTGGCGAATCGTTCATCGAGAATCAGCCGGGCCTGGCTTTTGCCGCCCGGATAACCCGGGCCACCCGGGGGAGTCCCCGGCGGGCCATAAGGCCGGGCGCCGTAGGACCCGGCGGGCCCGTACTGTTCGGGCCGGTCGCGGCTGGCTCCGCCGGTGAAGAGGCGGACCGCGAGCAGCACCAGCACCGCGATCCCTACCAGCAACAACAGACCCCAGAGCCACATCCAGCCGAAGCCGTTACCGTAGTAACCCATCATGGCCTGATCCCTTCGCCCGTGACCGTCCCTACCCCCCACTGCTCCCATCTTCCGCCGGATACCGGTTAAGTGATAGGGCCCTAGGTCGCCTTTCGGGCGAAACGCCGGACCGGGGGGCGGCGGGGCAGCGTCAGCTGATCAGCAGGCTCAGCGCTTCGGTCAGGTGCCCTACTTCCCGCACCGAGAAGCCCGCCGGCACCGGGCCCGGGCCGTTGGGGCTCGCGGGCACCACGGCATGGGTGAAACCCAGCCGGTGGGCTTCGTGGATCCGCTGGTTGATGCCGGGCACGGGGCGGACCTCGCCGGCGAGCCCCACTTCGCCAAAGGCGATCAGCCGCTCCGGCAGGGGTTTCCTGGCCTTCGCCGAGGCCACGGCCAGCGCGACGGCGAGGTCCGTGGCGGGCTCGCTGAGTTTCACCCCGCCCACGGTTGCCACGTAGGAATCGTCCTTGTTCAGCAGGCAGCCGGCCCGCTGCTGGAGGACGGCCAGCAGCATGGCCACCCGGGAACTGTCCAGCCCGCTCGTGGCCCGCCGCGGCTGCGAGCTGGAACTTTCGGCCAGCAGGGACTGCACCTCGGCCAGCAGTGGGCGGCGCCCCTCCAGGGTCACCGTGATGCAGGTACCGGAGACCGGCTCCTTGGTCCGGGAGACAAACAGCCCGCTGGGATCGGCCAGGCCCACAATGCCGTCCTCGTTCAGGTCGAAGCAGCCGACGTCGTCCGTGGGGCCGTAACGGTTCTTGACCGCCCGCAGCAGCCGCAGCCGGGAGTGGCGCTCGCCTTCGAACTGGCACACCACGTCCACCAGGTGCTCGAGCAGCCGGGGACCGGCGATGGAGCCGTCCTTGGTCACGTGCCCCACCAGCAGGGTGGTCATGTTGCGCCGTTTGGCCGCGGCGATCAGGGAGGCAGCTACCTCCCGGACCTGCGAGACACCGCCGGCGCTGCCTTCCACGTCGGCGCTGCTCAGCGTCTGCACGGAGTCCACGATCAGCAGCCGCGGCTCAAGCTTCTCCACCTGGCCCAGGGCCTGGCCGAGGTCCGTTTCGGCGGAGAGGTACAGGGATTCGGCGACGGCGTCGATCCGGTCCGCGCGGAGCTTGACCTGCGCGGCGGATTCCTCGCCCGTGATGTAGAGAACGTCCTGCGCGGTGCGGGCAAACTTGGCCGCGACGTCCAGCAGCAGGGTGGACTTGCCGACCCCGGGTTCGCCCGCCAGCAGGATCACGGCACCCGGGACCAGCCCGCCGCCGAGGACACGGTCCAGTTCGTCCACGCCGGTAGGCAGGAAAGCCGCAGTGGTGGCGTCGACCTCCGCGATCCGGCGGGCCGGCTCCAGCACGGTGGCGGCCGCCGTTGTGCGCGCTACGGCGCCGCCGGTTTCCTCCACGCTGCCCCAGGCCTGGCACTCGCCGCAGCGGCCCACCCACTTGGCCGTGGTCCAGCCGCATTCGGCGCATTTGTAGCCCGGCGCTTTGGTCGCCCGGGAAGTCTTGGTAGCCATTGCTCCACCCTATCGGCGGACGCCGACAAGCACGCTTCCGTGCCCACGCTTCCGCGCAGCGGCGGCTACAGCGGCGGAAGGATGTCCCGGGCTTCCCGGGAGTCGACGCCGGCTGCCTCCAGCAGGTCCACCATCAGCGGGCGGAACAGCATGACCACCGCTTCGCCCTCCAGCCGCTGCACGTCCAGCAGCCGCGGGTGCAGCCGGCCGGCGATCTCCCGCAGCTCAGTCCGGGCCGTCCGCAGGTGCGCGCGGCGGGCGCCGTCGTGCACTTCCGCCAGGCCCAGGGAGAGTTCGTCGACGGCGTCGGCCGTGTCCCGGAGGACGTCGGCGATGTTCTGGGTGGCGTCGTCGGACAGTGCCGCATGGTTGATGGCGCTGGTCAGTCGGCGGGCAAAGACGCGGCTGTTACGCAGGGCAAGGTCGATGTAGTCCAGCGACTGCTCCATCCGGTCCAGCTCGTCCCGGTGCCGGCGGTAGGCCGGCGCCAGGGTGGCGACCTCGCCGGAGGCCCGCAGGGACTGGCGCATGGCATCGATGAGCGGCTGGCAGTTCCGCCCGCGGATGAGCGCATGCCAGGCCTGGGTGGAGTCGCTGTAGCTCAGCGCGGAGGCGCATTCGCGCAGCATCTCGGCGAGTTCGTGCAGGAGCTTTTTGACGTCGCTGCGGGGCTCGCGGCGCGGGTCTTTCGGGATGAGGACCGTCACGAGCAGGGCGAACACGCCGCCCACAATGGCGTCAATGCTGCGGGTGAACGGGCCCCCGGCCGGCGCCGGCAAAAGAACCACCAGCAGGGACTGCAGCCCCAACTGGGTGGTGAAAATCGTGCCGCTGTCCAGGAACCTTGCCAGCAGGATCGAGAACAGCAGCACGACGGCGGCCTGCCACATCCCGGCGCCCAGCCAGTGCAGCAGCAGGTCCCCGACCGCGATGCCGATGGTGCAGCCCAGGCCGACCTCGATCACGCGGCGCAGCCGCGGGTCCCGGGAAAAGCCCAGGGAAATGAGCGAGGACGTGGCAGCGAAGAGCGGGCCGCTGTGGCCCAGCACGTTCTCGGCAAACGCGTAGGCGCCGACGGCGCAGGCGGTCATCTGGATGGCCGGCACGAGGGAGTTCCGGCTCCGGACCAGACCCGTGCGGACCCTGCCGCGCAGGAATCGGGCGCTTGCGGAAAATCCAATAGCGGGGGCCATGCGCTCCAGTCTATTGGCCGGTGTGCCGTCCGACCGTCCGCGGGAACCCCCTTACGGCTGTGACTCGGCTAACGCAACGGGGGCCGGCCGATGTAAGCCAATGTCCCGGCGTCGTTAACCCTTCGTTCATCTTGGTCGGCCATTCTCTTCATCTGGGGCACCTACCTTCAATAAAGGTACAAACCGTACGCATCCCTGTCTGGTCTTCTCCGGCCCGGCACGCATTCAGAAAATCCCTGGAAGGGGTACATCTAAGTGAAGGCACTCCGCTTCGGCCGCAACGCGGCTATCGCTGTCATCTCAGTCGGCGCTCTCGCGCTGACCGCCTGTGGTTCGGACAACGCAACGGGCACCGCTCCCGCCACCTCCGCCGCTTCCGGTCCCCAGGTGACGGGCACGCTGACTGGCATCGGCTCCTCCGCTCAGGGTGCTGCCATGGACGCGTGGAAGACCAACTTCGCCTCCGCGAACCAGGGCGCCACTGTGCAGTACTCCCCGGACGGTTCCGGTGCGGGCCGCAAGGCACTCCTGGACGGATCCGCCCAGTTCGGCGGCTCCGACGCCTACCTCAAGGACGACGAGTACGCCAGCTCCACCACCCAGTGCGGACCCGACGCCGCCCTCAACCTCCCGGTCTACATCTCCCCGATCGCCGTGGCCTTCAACCTGCCCGAGGTCAAGGAACTGAACCTCGACGCCGTCACGGTCGCCAAGATCTTCCGCGGCGAGATCGCCAAGTGGAACGACCCCGCGATCGCCACCCAGAACCCGAACGCCACGCTGCCGGACCTCGCGGTCACCCCGGTGAACCGCTCGGATGACTCCGGCACCACGTCCAACTTCACCGACTACCTGGCCGCCGCAGCCCCCGAAGCATGGACCGACAAGGCTTCCGGTGTCTGGCCGGCAACCCTCCAGGGCGAGAACGCCAAGGGCACCTCCGGTGTGGTCAAGACCGTCACCGACACCCCGGGCGCCGTGACCTACGCCGATGACTCAGCCGTGAGCGGCAAGCTGGGCGTCGCGCTGATCAAGGTGGGCGAGTCCTACACGAAGATCTCCGCCGAGGCAGCAGCCAAGGCAGTCGACGCCGGCAAGCCGGTTGCGGGCCGCAGCGCCAACGACCTCTCCATCAAGCTGGACCGCGCCACCACCATCGAAGGCGCGTACCCGATCGTGCTGGTTTCCTTCCACATCGTCTGCAGCACCTACGCTGACCAGAAGACCGTGGACCTCGTGAAGGCTTTCGAGAGCTACGTAGTCTCCGACGCCGGTCAGACCGCGGCCGCTGATGCCGCCAAGTCCGCTCCGCTGTCCAAGGACCTGCAGGACAAGGCCCTCAAGTCCATTGAGTCCATCAAGGTCAAGTCCTAGGGATTCCTGGCGCTGACAGGCTTAGTGTAAACGCCAGCCTGATTCTGGTTCCCTGTCCCGGTCCGGCCGTCATCGACGGCCATGCCGGGGCAGGGAACCAACGTGTTTGTCCGACGTACACAAAGATCTGAAGGATCGTGAAGTGACCACCACCTCCATGACCAAGTCCCGGGGCGCAGGCCGCGCCGGAGATAAGGTCTTTTCCGCAGCCACCATGGCCGCTGGGTGCCTGATCCTGGCCGTGCTCTTCGGAGTGGCGCTCTTTCTCCTCATCCAGGCGTTCCCCGCCCTCGTGGCCTCCCCGGATGAGATCCAGGGTGGCAAAGGCTTTTTCGCCTACATCTGGCCGATCGTCATTGGCACCCTTATCGCGGCCGTCATCGCCCTCGTGATCGCGACGCCGGTTGCGATCGGAGTAGCGCTCTTCATCTCGCACTTCGCCCCGCGTAAGCTCGCCTCCGGCCTGGGCTACGTGGTAGACTTGCTGGCTGCGATCCCCTCCGTGGTCTACGGTGCCTGGGGCGCCGCGTTCCTGGCCAAGGAGATCTCGCCTGCCTACAACTGGCTGGCCGACAACATGGGCTGGCTGCCGATCTTCCAGGGCCCGGCCTCGGCCACGGGAAAGACCATCCTGACCGCGGGAATCGTGCTGTCCGTCATGATCCTGCCCATCGTCGCCTCGCTGAGCCGGGAAATCTTCCTGCAGACCCCCAAGCTGCACGAGGAGGCCGCGCTGGCCCTCGGGGCAACCCGCTGGGAAATGATCCGGATGGCCGTGCTTCCCTTCGGCCGCCCCGGAGTCATCAGTGCCGTCATGCTGGGCCTGGGCCGAGCCCTCGGCGAGACCATGGCCGTCGCGCTCGTACTGTCCTCCGGCGCACTGACAGCGAGCCTCATCCAGTCCGGAAACCAGACCATCGCCGCTGAAATCGCGCTGAACTTCCCCGAGGCCAGCGGCCTGAAGGTCAACACGCTGATCGCCGCAGGCCTGGTCCTGTTCGTCATCACCCTCGCCGTAAACATGATCGCGCGCTGGATCATCAGCCGGCACAAAGAATTCTCGGGAGCCAACTAAATGACCGCCACCCTGACCCCAGTGAAGAAGCGCTCGGCCCTCACCAAGGGCCAGCTCCCGAGGTGGGCACCCTATCTGGTTCTCGGCATCGCCCTGGTTCTCGGCGCGGCGGTCCTGGCCTTGATCGGCTTCAACGCCCTCGGTTGGGGAATCGTCTCGGCGATCATCTTCGCCGTCGGCCTCGTCGGCTGGAGCGCCGCAGTGGAAGGCTCCCGCCGCGCCAAGGACAAACTGGCTACCAGCCTTGTAGTGGGCGCGTTCCTCGTTGCGCTGCTGCCCCTGTTCTCCGTGATCTGGACTGTCCTGGTCAACGGCCTGCCGGGACTCATGGAGCCCGGCTTCCTTTCCACCTCGATGAACGGCGTCACCGGCACCTTTGACAACAAGAGTGTCGAAAACGGCACTCCGGTGGTCGGCGGCATTTTCCACGCCCTGACCGGCACGCTGCTGATCACAGCGATGGCGACCGTGATTTCGGTGCCGGTGGGCCTGTTGAGTGCCATCTACCTGGTGGAGTACGGCAACGACCGCCCGCTGGCCCGCGCCATTACGTTCTTCGTGGACGTCATGACCGGCATCCCCTCGATCGTGGCGGGCCTGTTCGCGGCGGCGTTCTTCTTCGCAATCGTCGGGCCGGGCACCAAAACCGGTGCTGTCGCCGCCGTCGCGCTCTCCGTGCTGATGATCCCCGTTGTAGTCCGCTCCAGCGAGGAAATGCTCAAGATCGTCCCGAACGAACTCCGCGAAGCGGCCTACGCATTGGGCGTCCGCAAGTGGCGGACCATCCTCAAGGTGGTCATCCCGACGGCGATTTCCGGCATCGCCTCGGGCGTCACCCTCGCGATTGCCAGGGTGATCGGCGAAACAGCCCCGATCCTGGTCACCGCGGGCTTCGCCACCTCGATCAACTTCAACGTGTTCAGCGGCTGGATGGCCTCGCTGCCCACATTCATCTACACGCAGATCCTCAACCCCACCTCGCCATCCAACCCGGATCCGTCCTCCCAGCGCGCCTGGGGAGCCGCCCTGGTCCTCATCATCCTGGTGATGCTGCTCAACCTCGGCGCCCGCCTTATTGCCCGCACGTTCGCCCCCAAGACCGGCCGCTAGCCCGGCGCCGGGGACCAAAACTTCAGCCCGTACCTCCAGCAAGTGAAGGAACATCATGTCTAAGCGCATCGACGTCAAGGACCTGAACATCTACTACGGCAAATTCCTGGCCGTCGCAGACGTCAACATCAATATCGAGCCCAAGTCCGTCACCGCCTTCATTGGACCCTCCGGCTGCGGCAAATCCACCTTCCTTCGCTCCCTGAACCGGATGCATGAGGTGATCCCCGGTGCCCGGGTCGAGGGTGAGGTGTTGCTCGATGGCGACAACCTGTACGGCCCCGGCGTGGACCCGGTCACTGTCCGCTCGCAGATCGGCATGGTGTTCCAGCGGCCAAACCCGTTCCCCACGATGTCCGTCCGAGACAACGTACTGGCCGGCGTGAAGCTCAACAACCAGAAAATGTCCAAGGGGGAGGCCGACGTGCTGGTGGAGCGCTCCCTGCAGGGCGCCAACCTCTGGAACGAGGTCAAGGACCGGCTGGACAGGCCCGGCTCCGGCCTGTCCGGCGGCCAGCAGCAGCGGCTCTGCATCGCCCGCGCCATCGCCGTGGAGCCGCAGGTCATCCTGATGGACGAGCCGTGCTCCGCGCTGGACCCGATCTCCACGCTCGCCATCGAGGACCTCATCAACGAGCTCAAGGACCAGTACACCGTGGTGATCGTGACCCACAACATGCAGCAGGCTGCCCGTGTGTCGAACAAGACGGCGTTCTTCAATATCGCGGGCACCGGAAAGCCGGGCCGGCTGATCGAGTACGGTGACACCCACACCATGTTCAGCAACCCGACCGAGAAGTCCACCGAGGACTACGTTTCCGGCCGCTTCGGATAAGCGCTCCGACGGGGGACCACCGGACCGCGCGCTAGAGTGCCGCGAGCGGTGACAGGGATAGCGCCAGCACGAACGCCACTGCCGCGGTGACTGCCGGCGTGATCACCCAGAACATCAGCACGCGGCTCACGACTTTCCGGTTGGTGGCGGGGAACCCCTGGTTGGTGCCGGCGCCCAGCACGGCTGATGTGACCGTGTGCGAGGTGGAGATGGGCCACTGTAGGCCGACTGCGCCCACCAGCAGAATGGCCGAGCTGAACAGCTGCGCCACGGAGCCGCGCAGAGGATCCATCCGGATCATCCGGTAGCCGATGGTGTAGGAAATCCGCCAGCCGCCGGCCAGGGTCCCGGCGGTCAACAGTGCCGCGGTGAACAGCGCCACCCAGACTGGCATCTCGCTGCCGTCGGACAGCCCGGACGCCATCAGCGCCAGGATCAGGACGGCGCTGGTGCGCTGGCCGTCCTGCAGTCCGTGGGCCAGCGCCACGGCGCCCACTGCAATGCTCTGGGCCCTCCGCGAGCGGCCGTTGACCACGCTCGGCGGTGTGTACCGTGCGGCCCACGTCGCGGGCCAGACCAGCAGGTAGGCGCCCATGAACGCAATCAGCGGCGAGAGCAGCAGCGGAAGCACCACCTGGAAGAGCAAGGACGTGTCAACGCCCCCGACGGCGTTCCCGCCGACAGCTACGCTCGCGATTCCTGCGCCGGCCAGCCCGCCAACGAGGGCGTGTGTCGAGGACGACGGGATGCCCCGCCACCAGGCGTAGGTTCCCCAGAGAACGGCGCTGACCAGGCCCGCCACCAGGATGGTCAGCCCGTTCGCCCCCGCGGGCAGCTGCACCCAGGTTTGGCTGACCGCGAGGGCCAGGGCGGCGCTCAGCCCGGCGCCGATGAAGTTGAAGAATCCGGCCAGCAGTACTGCGACGGTGGGGGTGAGGGCCCGGGTCCGGACGGCCAGTGCCACCGCCGCCGAGGCGTCCCTGAAGCCGTTCAGGAAGGCGAATGCCCCGGCGAAGACCACCACCAGGGCAAACAGGAAGATCATCACGTCAGGATTCCTTGACGATGATGCTGCCCACCTGGGTCGCGATCTTCCGCATGTCCCGGGTGACGTCGACCAGCTGGTCGGCGATGTCGCGGGTGCGGGCGTACCGCGCCGACTTCATTTCGTTGAGCATGTCCGCCACCCAGACGCGGTGGGAGCTCTCTGCGCGCTTGGCCAGCCGGAGGACCTCGATCCAGTAGTCCTCGAGATCGTCCAGGTTGTCCAGCCGTCGCATGGCGTCGACGGTGAGCTCGGCCTGCCTGCTGATGATTTCCAGCTGTTCCGCGGCGCGTTTGGGCAGACGGTCCAGGTTGTAGAGGGACACCATCTCGGCGGCGGCGTCGAGTTTTTCCATCGCTTCATTGAGATGCCGGGAGAGGGCGTACATGTCTTCGCGGGGGAGCGGGCTCACGAAGGTGGTCCGCATGTGGGTCAGCAGAGCGAAGTGCAGCTCCGCGGCCTTCGCCTCATGGTTGTGCATGTCCTCCACCAGCCGGGCATTCTCACTGGCCGGGGCGCCAAGGATCTCGGAAAGGGTGCCCGTGGCCAGCACGATCTGGCTTGCCAGCTGGGCAAGGAGGTTCAGCCCGGCGGGCTCCTGGGGGAAAAGGCGCAGCTTCACGTGTGATTACCGGTCTTCGGGAGGGAGGTGCACGGGTGGTGGCTGCCGGGTCTCTGAGGTGGTGGTGACCCGCGCATAAGAATTACTTTACCGTTCGGCTTGAGAACGCCGGAAAAGAGCCCCCGGCGGCCTTTGTAATATGAAGTGGGCCCGGTACGGCCGGAACAGGGGCACCGAGACGGCCGGCCCGCGGGGTGCGCAAGGGCATGAAAATGGTGCCGAACCGGATACGCCTCTCGGCGGTAGGCCGCTCTAGGCGGCTAGATGTTGAAGCCCGGGGGTTTCGCGGTTCGGCACCGCTTTTAGTTTTCTACGAGGTGCGGCACAAGTCAACATTGACAGTCCGTGGGTGGCATGCGTATCGGGTTTCCGGGGCGTGCGGGGTGATTCAGTCGAGCTCGCCCCGGCGCCAGGCGTTGGCAGCATGTTCGAGGTCCTCGGCGGTCTTGACCAGGAGGTGCGAGTTCCGGGTGAGCTTGCTCGCGTGGGTCTCGTTGCTGTGCTCGGCGCCGTCCGCGAGGGTGGCCTGGCCCAGTGCCACCACGCGGCAGAAGGCTGCGGAGCGTTCCAGCGCGACGTCGAATTCGCCGTCGAACGCTCCGGACAGGATGGCGTCCGCCATCGACTTCATCTCGTCCGCTCCGGGCGGCTCGGCGGCGCCGGCCACCACACGCGATACCTGCGCGGTGTCCTTGCCGGCCTTGAAGTAGACGGAGATCCGCTCGGGATCCTGGATCGTGGCGGCGCGGATGGCGTACAGGCGCCAGAGGGCCCCCGGGAGCGAGCGTGCCGGGCTTTCGGCCCACATCTCAGCGATGGCTTCCAGGCCCTGTTCATCCGCAAGCTTCACCAGCCGTTTGGTCACGACGGGGTCGTCGCTGTCGCGTCCGCGGCGTACGAGGGCGCGGGCGGCGAGATGGGCGGCTTCGGAGATGCGGGCAGGATCGGCCCCGCCCGCGAAGGGCTCAAAGTCGATGGGGGCGAAGGGCTTCGGCTTGTGGTGCCGGTGCGGTCCGGGGGCGCTGGATCCTGCTTGCTCGCTCATGCCACCACGCTACTCCAGTGCTGTCGGGGAATCGAGCGTGTGGACCGTCAGCGCCGCAGCGGCCCGGTAACGGCGCAGGGCCGGCGGCGGACTTCCGCCACGGCGCACGACGGCGTCGTCCCCACCCGGTGCAAAAACCCGCCCCGGTCTGGGGTACAGTATTAACGTCCAGAAATGGACTGGGCTGATCGGCCCTTGAACAGCGGATTCATCCGTTGTTTCGGGGCTTCGGCTGGGGCCTTTAGCTCAGTTGGTAGAGCATCGGACTTTTAATCCGTGGGTCGTGGGTTCGATCCCCACAGGGCCCACCCGCCGAGCAGGTCAGAGGCATATTGCCTCTGACCTGCTTCTGTTTTAAGGCCGCCACTCAACGGAAACCCAGCTAATTGGATGGCGTCCAAGGGGTGCGTGCAACTGAGGGTTCGGCGAATAGCTGCTCGCCGGGAGTGGTGGCCTTGACCGGTTGGCCGAATGGGTCCGGCGGTTCAGAGAGCCTCTCATCTGCCGCCATCCCCTCTGCTCCGGGATGCATCAGGAGCCCGCTTCTCGTGAGGTCCCCGATAGTAGACACCCTCCAGGTCCGGGGCAGGTAGGGCCGGTTAAGTTCCCCACGCAAAGGCCCCGCCCTTTTCGGGGGCGGGCCTTTGGGTTTCGGGCTATTGTTCGGCTCTGGCCGCAGGCTGGCTCCAGTTTTCATGGGGGGGATTGTGGAGCCAGCCTCAGGAGCGGCACCTCGCTGGGGTGTGCCGTGTGGCACCGTCACCGATGAGTGCCACGTCCCGGCGTTACGGTACGGACGGGACCTGCACTTTTCCTTGAACCTCGGCCGTCATGGCCGCATCAGCAGGGACCCAGTACGTGGTGGCCACCTTCGCCACGGACCCGGGAGCGGCCTGCTGAGGCAGAGCCGTACGTGTGGTTCCGCCCTGATGGAGGGTCGGCTGTGTCGCCTCGTACTTATCGGCACCGTAGGTGCGGTGACCTCGGTCGTCGTCTCTTGCCTGCGGCGGTGCTGTTCCTTGTGCCTCTGCGCGGGGCCTGCGCCGTGGAGGTCTTTGCCCGGGGCCGAAGGGGTGGCGGCGGCCCTGCTCGGGATGACCGTCGTGTCCCCGGCACTGCTATGGACCCCCTGCCTGCTGCCTAAACACACGGCATCCCGGCACCGTTAATGACATCTCCCGCGTGTGGCGGGGAGGCCACAAACCACGCTGGACTAGTAATCAGTTCAGCTAGGATTACCGGATGAACGCGCACAGCCCTTCCGGTTCCGGGTACTGGTATAGACCCGACGACAGGCTCGACCCGCCCGGCGCAGTGCTCCAGGCGCTGCGTGAATACCGCAATGTGGAAGTCGCCCGGCGGCGCTCCACACGGGATTCCATGGGGATGGGCGAGACGGACCTGCTGGCGCTGAGGTACCTGCTGCGGGCCCAGACCAATGGCGAGCAGGTCGGACCCAAGGACCTCAGCCGCGTCCTGGGCATCACCACGGCCTCCACCACCTCGTTGATCGACCGCCTCGTGAGCAGCGGCCACGTCCGCCGCGAGCCCCACCCCACGGACCGGCGCTCCCTGGTGATTGTTCCCACGGTGGCCACAGATGCGGAGGTGCGGGCCACTCTGGGGGACATGCACCGCAACATGATGGCTGTCGCTGAGGGCCTGAGCTCCGAGGAGGCGAGGATCGTGGTCAGTTTCCTGCGGCGGATGAGTGAAGCCATCGCCCAGGCCCCTGACCACGGCAGTGAGGAATCACCCTCAAACTAGCTAGTCAGACTAGTTATATGTATGCTTACTAACTATGGCTGATATTCGTTTTTCCGGCGGCGCCATGGCTGAACTGGGCCCCGCCTCCGTGCGTCCCGTGCAGTCCCTGGCCGCACCGGTCCACTGCGGGATGCCAATGGAGTGGAAGTCGCCTATGTCGGCCACCATGTCCGTGTACTCCTTCGCGCCGGCCGATGCCGCGGCAGAGCTGCCGCCGCTCTGGCGCTGCGGTTGCGGCTTCCAGCTCGACGGAATCGTGCGCACGCCCAGCGTCCTGTCCAAGCTCAGCCGTTGACCCGCCCTCAGCTGTGGCCCTGGCGGAACGGCTCTGCCGGCCGGACGGCCGGCCCGTCACGGTAGGCCAACTCCTGTAGGTCCTCGGTCCGGCGGGCGTAGTTCGGCTCTTGGGGTAGGTATCGACGTGGCAAAGGACCAGCATTGTCTGCGCCGTCACGGCGAAGACCACCCTGATCGTTGACCGGTCGAGCAGCAGCATCCCCCCGGACGCGGCCCCCGCTGCCCGAAGCGGTGCAACACCGGAGCGTCGGAGGGGGTCCCGGGTGGCCGCGAGGGGTGCAGGATGGTGCCATGGATGCCGTCGACGCCCTCAACGAGATTGCCTTCTGGCTCGAACGCGAGCTTGCCCCGACCTTCAAGATCCAGGCGTTCCGAAAAGCCGCCGGAATCATTGCCGGGCTCGGGGCAGAGGACCTGGCAGCCCGGGCCGGGGACGGCCGGCTCAGGAGGACCAGGGGGATCGGCGATCGGACGTACCAGGTCATCAGGGAGGCGCTCGACGGCGACGTGCCCGAGTACCTGCGCGGTCTGCGAAGCCGGGGAGCCCGGCCGCTGGTGCCGGGAGGCCATGAGCTGCTTGCCTCGCTGCGGGGCGACCTGCACAGTCACAGTGACTGGTCCGACGGCGGATCCCCGATCGAGGCCATGGTGGGCGCCGCCAGACTGCTGGGCCGCGAGTACCTCGCGCTGACCGATCATTCGCCCCACCTCAGGATCGCCAATGGGCTCAGTGCCGAGCGGCTGGCCGGACAACTCGACATCGTCGCGGAGATCAATGCCCGCAGCGACGGCGGTTTCCGCCTCCTGCGGGGCATCGAGGCCGACATCCTCGAGGACGGCAGCCTGGACCAGACCCCGGAGATGTTGGACCGGCTGGATGTCGTGGTCGCCAGCGTGCACTCGAAGCTTCGCTCGGACAGGCGCACCATGACCCGGCGAATGCTCGGCGCGATCACGGACCCGCACATGAACGTGCTCGGCCACTGCACGGGCCGTCTCATTCAAGGGGGGAGGGGAACGCGTCCGCCGTCGGAGTTCGACGCGCAGGAGGTCTTCGCCGCCTGCGCGGAGCACAGCGTCGCCGTCGAAATCAATGCCCGGCCCGAGCGCCAGGACCCGCCGGGAGCCCTCATTGAGGTGGCCCTCGACGCCGGCTGTCTGTTTAGCATCAACAGCGATGCCCACGCCCCGGGCCAGCTCGATTTCCTGCAGTATGGTGCCGAGCGCGCGGAACGCAACGGCGTGCCGGCGGAGCGGATCGTCACCACCTGGCCCCTGGACCGCCTGCTGGAGTGGGCCGCGTCGACGCGCTGACTGCTGGCGCCGCCCTCCCCGGGGGACATGCCCTCCGGGGGCGGGGAAGGCTGGACATAGTGCCTCTATGCCCAGTGTCCGGCGCAGGGGAGGGGCATGTCCCCTGCCGCGTACCGTGCCGGGATGCCGCCGTCGTCAGTTCGTACAGTGAGTCAGTTCGTACAGTGATCCGTGGGGTGGTGCCGTCCTGCCACTTCGATAGCATGGGATTCCGGCACCATCAGCGGACAGGGGGCGCATGAGGGCTTCTCCCGCGCCCTGTCCCTCGGTTATCACGCGGCTGCGGGCTGCGGGCTGCGTCTTCGCCGAGGAGGAATCCCGGTTGCTGGCCGCTGCCGCCGCGACGCCGGATCAGCTTGATGCCCTCGTGGAGCGGCGCATTTCCGGGCTTCCGCTCGAGCACATCCTGGGCTGGGCGGAGTTCTGCGGGCTTCGGATCGAAATGGACGCGGGTGTGTTTGTGCCGCGCCGCCGCACCGGTTTCCTGGTCCAGCAGGCCGGTCGGCTCCTGGCCGGCACCGGCGGCACGGGGCGCGCGCCCGTCGTCGTCGACATGTGCTGCGGATCAGGGGCGGTCGGAACCGCGCTGGCGGCACTGGCCGGACCCCTGGAACTTCACGCCGCAGACATCGACCCCGCCGCGGTGCGCTACGCAGTCCGGAACATCGTTCCGCTCGGCGGCGCCGTCCACGAGGGGGACCTCTACGAGCCTCTCCCGGCGCGGCTGCGCGGGCGGGTCGACATCCTCGCAGTCAACGCCCCGTATGTTCCGTCAGGGGAAATCGGCACCATGCCGCAGGAAGCCCGTCTCCACGAGCCGCGGGTTTCCCTCGACGGCGGCACGGACGGGCTGCAGGTCCAGCAGCGGGTGGCCGCCGCGGCGCCCCAATGGCTGGCGCCGGGCGGCCACCTGCTGGTCGAGACAAGCCCGCGGCAGGCGTCGAGGACCGCCGAGCTGTTCCTCCGCAACGGACTCACGGCCCGGGTGTCCAGCGCCAGGGAGCTGGACGCCACGGTGGTGATCGGAACAGCGAGTGGCGCGACGGCCGGGCCGGCTGGACCGGTGTAGCTAGGAAACCTTGTCGGGATCGACGTTGGTCGCGGCTCCGGCCGGGGTGGCCCCGCCTTCGTCGGACCAGTCCTGCCCGTGCTGGTCGTTCAGCGCCGGGTCGGACTCCACGTCGGAAGCAGCGGACGCAGCGGCTGCGGAAGAGGTCCCCAGGTTCACGGTCTCCGGATGAGTGCTGTGCGCGGGGATGCCGGCAGCTGCCGCGTCGTCGTTCGACTTTTCAACGCCAGCAGTTCCGGTGGGGGCATCGTCACGGCGTACGGCTGAGCCGATGACCGTCCCGGCGCGCCGGGCAGCCTCGCCGAGCTGTTCAGACACCTCGGGTGCCTTTTCCTTCACAGCTTCGGTCGCCGCGGTCACTTTGTCCTGGACCGGCTGGCTTTCCCAGAGGGCCGCCGCGCGGGCCTTGAGCTTCTCGTAGGCTGCCCGCCCGGACCGTGACCCAAGAACGTAGCCTGCGGCGATTCCGGCTCCAAAAAGAACTTTGCCTTTCATGCTGTACCCCTGCTCCTTGGTGGTGCTCAAAATGTGGTGGTCGTTTAAAACGTGGTGAGGCGTCTGCCAAAAAACCGGCCCCGGGAAGAATCCCGGGACCGGTTTTCGGCCGCGTCAGCTTTAGCGGGCCGAGCGCTTGGTGATCATGCCGTAAACGAGCAGGACGATGATCGCACCGCCGATGGCCAAGAGCCAGGTCGACAGCGAGAAGAACTCGTTGATGTCGGCGTTGAACAGCAGTCCGCCAATCCAGCCGCCCAGGAGGGCGCCGACGACGCCGAGCAGCAGGGTGATGAAAATGCCGCCGCCCTGTCTGCCGGGGAGGATTGCCTTAGCGATTGCACCGGCGATAAGGCCCAGAATCAGAAATGCGAGAAAACCCATTTTTGTCGTTCCTTCTTCTTTTCGTTGAGGAGACACCCGGGTTGCCGAGTGCGCTTCATCCTTCTGCTCTAATACTAATCATGCTTAGCATAAAATTACTAATCATACTTAGCATAAAGGGGCCACCTCGGGCGGGGGAGCATCCGGCGGCGACCCTTCTCGGGCCCTCCGGACCCGTCGGTGCAGGTCCAAGCCGTGCCCGGACCGTCACCACACATAATTCTCCAGTCCGGTCCGGTGCCCCGGGAAGATGCCGTCCAGCTGCCGGAGCGCGCGGGCGTCGGTGCGGCCGCGGAGGGCTGGTGCTGTAGCCAGGCCGGCGCGACGTCCCTGGTTTCCCTGGCCGGCTCGCTGGCCGGCGCCGGCGTAGATGTTCGCGGTGTCGAAGAAATGGATGGCCCAGCTGTGTCTACGCCATGCGTTCGTCCTCCGCGGCTTAGCGCTCCAGCCGGAACCCGATCTTGATGGTTACCTGCCAGTCGGCGACCGCGCCGTTTTCGAGGTGTCCGCGGATTTCCTTGACCTCAAACCAATCAAGGTTACGCAGGGACTTGGCCGCCTCGGCGATGCCGTTGCGGACGGCGGCGTCAACGCCTTCGTTCGACGTCCCGACAATTTCAGAAATGCTGTAAGTGTGATTGGACAACTTCGCTCCTCGTGATCGCCATCGAGACCCGGCGGTGGGCCGTTCCTGCAGATTAGCCGACAGATCGCAGCCGGACTAGGGGCCGGAGGCCGTGCATCAGGTTCCGGAGACCGGCCCCGGCTCGGGACGCTTGGGCGCCAGCGGCGGGGCGTCAGCGCGCTTCCTGACCCGCTTGACCATCCAGGGAAGCAGGTAGGTGGTGAACCAGGCAAGGTCTCCGGCCTTGCTTTCCCGCCAGCTTCCGGCCGGCATGGGCTTGGGCACCAGCGGGCTCAGGCTGTGGGGGACGCTCAGGGATTCGAGCACCATCGCCGCGATGGTGTGGTGCCCCATCGGCGAGAAGTGCAGGCGGTCCGGGTCCCACATCTGCGGGTCCGAGAGCTGCCGCAAGGCCCAGAGATCAGCGATCACACCGTGATGGCGCATGGCGATGGTCCGGATGTTCTCATTGAAGACCGCGACCCTCCCGCGATTATGTCCCAGCAGCGGTGTGTCGCCCCAGTCGGGCCCGGTGAACAGGACGACGGTGGCGCCGGTGGCACTGAGCGTGCCCACCGCGGCATCGAGAGTGGCCGCAAGCCGGTCGGGATCGCTCCGGCGGAAGACAATGTCGTTTCCGCCAGCCGAGAGCGTGACCAGGTCCGGCTGCAGCGCAATCGCCGGCCCGAGCTGCCGGTCCAGGATTTCGCGCATGAGCAGGCCGCTGACAGCGAGGTTCGCGTACCGAAAATCAGGCCTTCCCTCGCTGAGTTCCTCCGCGATCCGGTCCGCCCAGCCCCGCATGCCGCCTGGACTCAGCGGTTCCGGATCCCCGAGCCCCGAGGTAAACGAGTCCCCCATCGCGACGTAGCGGCTCCACAGTCCTGCGTTCCAGGACCCCGGAGCCGGGCCCAAGGCCCGGTCCGGGCCGCGCCGCGGGGCGGGGCCACCTGCGCCGGCTGGGCCGGCGCCAGAATCCAGGAAACCGGCGGCGTTCACACTCCCAGAAATACGCCCAAAATGCAGGCTCCACTAGGTACTTAGGTCCCTAGCCGGAAGCGAGGGAGATCATACCCTGCAGGGCATCCCTGATACGTAGGGGGGTATATCATGGAAAGACGCCCTGTTGATACCGGAGGAACAAAATGGAACTCGATCCCACCGACATGAAGCCCGTCATCAATCGACTTCGCCGCGCCCAGGGGCAGCTTGCCGCCGTCACGCGGATGATCGAGGAGGGCCGCGACTGCAAGAGCGTCGTCACCCAACTGGCCGCGGTATCCAGTGCGCTGGACAAGGCCGGTTTCTCGATCATTGCCACCGGCCTGCAGCAGTGCATGCAGCAGGAAGACCCCAGCCTGGACCGGGCCGAACTCGAGAAGCTCTTCCTCTCGCTCGCCTGAGCCGCCCGCGATGGCCGATCGCGTGCGACTGGATTTCGCGCACCTTGACCGCCTGCGTCCGCCGCCACAAACGCGGCGACATCGTGCTTGTCATGCGCCCCGCGCATAGATTCCAGCTCCCCGTAAAGGGTATTGAGGTCTGCGTCGCTGATCCGGGCCGCAGCGAGCTCGCGGGCGCCCGAATCCAGCATGCGGCCGGGACTTTTGCGGCGCGGCCCTGGTGACGCTCTCGCGCTAGTTCCCGCCGGACGTTCAGGCCGGAAGCGGAGGCCGGGACCGACGGCACTGGCCGCCGGCCCGGACAAGGCCGACAATGGGGGCAAAACACGGCAGCGGCGACGCTCATCAGCCCAGGCGGGTGCGTCGGCAGGTCCCAAGGGGGGCTTCATGGTTCCACGGCAGCATGCAAGGGGCGGCCCAACCCCCCGGCCGGACCGCGACCTGGTGATTGATCTCGCCAGATTCTTCTGCCTTGCACTCGTGGTGGTGGCGCACACAATGATGGTGAGCCCGGTGCTGCACCCGAACGGCACCGTGACCTCCTCCAACACCCTCGGAAACGAGAGCTGGTTTGAACCCGTGGTCTGGGTCCTGCAGGTCATGCCGCTCTTTTTCGTCGTCGGGGGAGTGACCGGGGTGCAGTCCTGGCGCCGCCTGCGCGCCCGGGGCGGCTGTACTTTCGACTTCATGCAGGCGCGGATGCTGCGGCTCCTGCGCCCTGCCGCCGTCCTGCTCACGATCATGTTCACCGGTCTTTGGGCGGCACGTCTGGGCGGGGTGGACCCCCAGGTCATCGAGCTGCTGGTTTCCGGAGCGGGCATGCCGCTGTGGTTCCTGGCCGCCTATCTCGCGGCGCAGCTGAATCTGCCGCTGCTGGCAGGCCTGCATGCCCGGGCACCCTGGTTGACCCTGGCAGGGCTGACTTCGCTGGTGGTGGCGGTGGACTGCCTGCGCGGGACGATGCCGGCGCTGGCGTACCTGAACATGGTCTTCCTGTGGTGCGCCGTGCAGCAGCTTGGATTCATCCTCGACGACGGCGGACCGCGGGCCCTCGGACGCCTCGCCCTGGTGTTCATCATCCTGGGCAGCAACCTGGTCCTGGGTCTGCTCGTGTGGCTGGGACTGTACTCCGGGAACATGCTGGTGAACCTTAACCCGCCCAATCTGACCCTGTTGCTCCTGGGGGTCTCGCAGGCCGCCGCCCTGCAGCTCGTCCGGCCCGTGATGTCAAGACTCGCGTCCCGGGGACGGGTGCAGCGGTTCATTGGTGTCGCCGGCAGGCGGTCGGTGACCGTCTACCTCTGGCATTTGCCCGTGCTCGCCGCGATGTCCGGGCTCCTGCTGCTGACCGACTTTCCGCAGCCTGCGGGGGGAACCGCCGGGTGGTGGTGGGGGCGTCCGCTCGTGCTGCTGGCGTTGATCGGCCTGCTGCTGCCGGTGCTGGTGCTCTTCGGACGGCTCGAAGAACGCCCGACGGCGCCCGCCACTGCCCGGTCCCGCCCGGCGGCCGCCGTGGTGCTGGCCGCCGCCGTCGTCTACATTCCGGTAGCCGACGCCGCACTGAACGGGCTCACGCTGGGACTACTCGGCGGGGGCGCGGCGTGCTTCGCGTTCGCCGTCCTGCTGCTGGGGCGGATCCCGGCCCGGTTCGTGGCCGATCCGGGCTCGGGCGGGTCGGGTCCGCCATTGCCACGCCCGCCTTTAAGTGCCAATGTCGAACCATGACGGAGAACTCGGCAGCCACTGAAGACACGTTCAGCCCGAACGTAACCACCATCCGGAATGATGAGCTCCACCGCTACGAGCTCCACGTCGGCGAGAAACTGGCCGTCCAGGTCCGCTTCATCGACGAGCCCGGCCATATCGACTTCATCCACACTGATACGGCGGAGCAATTCCAGGGCCAGGGACTCGCCAAGGTGCTGGCCCACTTCGCGCTCGACGACGTGGTGGCCTCCGGCAAGAGGATCATCCCGAACTGCCCCTTTATGTACCGTTACCTGCGCCGGCACGACTCGTACAACCAGTACATCGACTGGCCGGAGCAGCCCCCGGCCGGAGCCTGAAACCCGGACCGGCGGCGGGCCTGGACGGTGGGGCCAGTTTTGTGACCGGGGCGACAAGCTAATAAAGTCGTCAGCGGAGTTATGCAGTTGGCTCTTGGACGTGTCCCTTTGGAGTACCCCGTGAACCATAAGCTGCGTGTGCTTGTCCGTGTGGACGCCGATCCCGGCCTCGTGACCCTCGAAGTCACCGGCTGCCTTACCCAGTCAGATTTTTCCTCACTGTTGCACATCATGCGGCGGGCCGGACGCCTCGGCGCAGGGACCGATGTCTTTATCAACCTTCACGGTGCGTCCCACCTCGACCCGGAGATCCTCCTGCAGTTGCGGTCCATCGCTGACGCCAGCGTGTCTGCTGCCGGGACCGGCGCCGGGGCCCCGGCCGGGTCGGAACAATTCCGGGTCACGCTGGCGGAACCCGCGGACCTGCCGATCTGCCTGCTGCACGTGGGCTCGGGAGGCGAGGTCCTCGCCGGCTTCGAGGGGGAGCCCGCGACGGTACCGCCGCTTGGCCCGATCCCCGCCGGGCTCAACACCATCAACGGCCTGGAGCTCGCCGAATACTCCGAGGGGACCCTTGACCCTGCCGCCATCCGGGCGGGGCGGGCGATCCCCGCGGAAGACGAACTGGCTGCGGGCCAGGCCCTGACCTGAGGCCGGGGAGCCGGGCTAAGCTGGCGCCATGACTGAACGAGCCGCGACGCCGGCTGGCACCACGGCACTGATCACCGGAGCAACCGCCGGGATCGGTGCGGAATTTGCCCGGCAGCTCGCCGGTCAGGGCCACAACGTGGTCCTCGTGGCCCGAGACACCGCCCGGCTGCAGGCCAGGGCGCAGGAACTGAAGAATCAGTACGGCGTGCGCACCGAGGTCCTCGCCGCCGATCTCGCGGACGACGCCGGAGTGGCGGCCGTCGTCGCCCGGCTTGCGGATCCGGCCCGTCCGGTGGACATCCTGGTCAACAACGCCGGAATCGGCCTGCTGCACCCCTTCGAGGTAAACGACATCGCGGAGGAAGCCAGGCACCTCAAGCTGCACGTCGAGACCCCCATGCGGTTGACGCACGCCGCGCTGCAGGGCATGCTCAGCCGGCGCTCCGGCAGGATCATCAACGTTGCCAGTGTGGCGGCGTTTCTTCCCCGGGGAAGCTACTCGGCGGCGAAGGCGTGGCTTCTCAGCTTCTCCCGCTCGGCCAACCTCGCCTACTCCCCGCGGGGCGTGAACGTGACCGCGGTCTGCCCCGGCCTCACCCACACCGAATTCCACGACCGGATGGGCATGGACAAGTCGGTGGCGCCACCCTGGCTTTGGCTGCAGGCCGAGCGCGTCGTGCGTGAAGGCCTCGCCGACAACGCCAAGGGCAAGGCCGTGTCCATCCCGACCAAGCGCCACAAGGTGCTGATCGCCGCCGCGCGTCTCCTCCCGGACCGGCTCCTGGCCGGGCCACCCCGCCGCGCCAAATAGCCGGGCGGCGGCGGCGCGCCGGCGGCTGGCGCCCTGCCGCGGGCGGACGGGACAAAACGCGGCATGCCGCCGGACACGCCTAAGGCCCGCCCTGCGTGATTCCCCGATGGGTCATCACGCAAGGCAGGCCTCAACGGGCGGGACTTTGCTACAGAATCCGGAGTAGCCGGCTGGGCTCAGGATGAACCCGGCCGGGCTGCCAGAGGGGCAAGCTTAGGCTCCGGCCGGAACCTTGTCGGTGTCCCGGGCCGCCGTCGAACCGGCAACTGAATCTGCCGGAGCCGAAGTAAACGGCATGTCCATCTCCACCAGGTCGATCAGCGGGTTCTCGTCCTGGTTCGCGACGAGTTCCCTGGCCTCGGCCTGGGTGCCCACGCTGGGCATGGAGCCCGGCAGCGGCCGGTTGGCCGATTCCTTGAGGAAGAAGATCGCAACGGCGCCGATCGCCGAGGTGGCCATCAGGTAGTAGGCCGGCATCATGTCATCGCCGGTGGCGCCGATGAGGGCCGCAACGAAGAAGGGTGTGGTGCCGCCGAAGATGGCCACGGAAAAGTTGTACGCGATACCCATGGCGCCGTAACGGCTCGCCGTCGGGAACTGCGCAGGCAGGGCCGACGCCAGGTTGGCCACGTAGAAGGTCACCGGGAAGGCGATCATGCCCAGACCCAGGAGGGTGGACCAGATTTCTCCGACGCCGATCAGCATAAACGCCGGGGTGGCCATGACTACGGTACTGAGCGCGCCGATCCAAAGCACGGGACGGCGGCCGATCCTGTCGGACAGCTTGCCGGTCAGCGGAATGCACAGGCTCATGATGACCAGCACGGGGATGGTCAGCAGGGTGCCGTGCACGGGATCGTAGCCCTTGGACTCGGTGAGGTACGTCGGCATGTAGGACGTCAGGGCATAGCCTGCAGTGTTCGCGGCGGCCACCAGGATCATGGCGACGATGAGTGAACGCCAGTAGGCCTTGACGATGCCCACAGGGCCCTTGGAAGCGGCGGCGTCGGAGGACGTGGCCTCCATCGCGTTTTCCTCCTGGGCGTCCAGGGCGGCCTGGAACTGGGGGGATTCCTCGATCTTGTTACGGAAGTAGACCGCGATCAGGCCCAGCGGGCCGGCAAGCAGGAACGGGATCCGCCAGCCCCACTCCTCCATGGCGCTCTGGCCCAGGGTCAGCTGCAGTACGGAGACGAGGGCGGCGCCGGCCGCGAAGCCGAGGTAGCTGCCCATATCCAGGAAGCTGGCGAAGAACCCGCGGCGCTTGTCCGGGGAATATTCGCTCACGAAGGTCGTGGCACCGGCGTACTCGCCGCCGGTGGAGAAGCCCTGGACGACCTTGAGCAGCACCAACAAGGCAGCAGCCCACATGCCGATCTGGGCGTAGCCGGGCAGCAGTCCGACGGCGAACGTGCTGGCAGCCATCAGCATCAGGGTCCAGGCGAGGACCTTTTGGCGGCCGATCTTGTCGCCGAGCCAGCCGAAGATGACTCCGCCCAGCGGGCGGGCAATGAAGGTGGCGGCGAAGGTGCCCAGCAGGAACAGGGTCTGCACGGACTTGTCCGCTTCGGGCAGGAATACCGGTCCCATGGTGGTGATCAGGTAGCCGAACACACCGACGTCGTACCATTCCATGGTGTTACCCACGATGGTGCCGCCGAGGGCTTTCTTAAGCATTGGCTTGTTGACGACGTTGACGTCGGACTCTTTGAGTCGACGGCGCGTCCGCAGCTTTGGTTTTGTCGTACCGCCGGGTGCAGCCTGGTAGGTTCCGCCGGCGTTCATCACGCCTGCTGAAGAGTCGATCGTGCTTCGGTTTTGGGGCATGTGGGCCGCTCCTAGGGAGGTCATTTGCTTGCGACTTGTAGCTGCCCCGCTCTGGGCAGACCTTCAATTTTACGCGATTTCTATGGTGTTTCCGAGTTTGGTGCCGTATCATCCGATATTTCGACCGCAATAGGGACCTTGCCGGCGGGTTTCTTTCCGCGGTTTCACCGCGCCATTGCAGGGAAACCCCGGCCGCCACCGGGGGCTGCGGAAACTTTTTCCCCGCGGGGCCCCCAGCAGCCGGAATCCGGGCCGAATCGCACCATTGGGTCGGGCCCGGGCCACCCGCCGCGCGGTCCCGCCGCACCGTGAAAAAGGGGTACCCAAGGGATCCGGAAAGCGCTTAGGGTTGAGATCAGCGCAGTGCAAATGACGAGCCACACAAGGAGAACAGTCCATGACGGGCAAAGAGACCAAGAAGAGCGGCAGCGGCGGGGCCGAGGGGGACGACACGTCCCAGGACACGCAGGGGCAGGGGAAGGGCATCAAGTCGCGCCTCACCGATGCCCAGAAGGAGATGCTCGCGAGCAAGTCGCGGGGCGGCGCTGGCTCACAGAGTGTCGGCCACAGCCACAAACCCACGCACGTCAGCGGCAAGCAGGGTCCGGCGGAGAAGAAAGTCCGCTGGTAGCCCTGCAGACATCGCACGCCGGCCGACCTACGATGGTTGGACAATTCGTTTCACAGCTTATTTCGATGACGTAATTCGACAGCGGAAGGAAGAGCAATGGCGGAACACCAGTCCGGAGACGAGATCGATCCTGAGGTTGCCACTCATCTGGCGGAGTCCATAGACGAGGCGCCGGGGCCGGAAACGAAACGGCCGGCCCCGCCCACTGCAGCCGAGGGTAAGCAGTGGCCGGACGGCAGCGGCAAACACCGCCATCCCAAGGAGCACGACGTCCAGCACGGCCGGCCGGGGCACGAGGCCGCGGCGAACGCGGTCCACCGGATCACCCCGCCCGACACCCCGCACTCCTCCTAAACAACGCCTTTTGAACCAAGCCCGGCGCCCTGCGCCGGCGGCAAGGGAGCCCGGGACGGCCCGCAACGGCCGCCCGGGCTTTTCGCTGCCTTCCCACTGGGTTCAGTCCGACTCCATCACCACGTCCGCCGGGCTCTTATCCAGCCGCCAGCCGCGCCAGACCGGGTGCCGGAGCCTGCCGCTGCCGGTCCATTCCCCATAGCTGACCTCCCCGACGAGCTTGGCGCTCACCCAGTGCGCGTCCGACGCATCGGCCGCGGGCACGTCCTCGAACGGAGAGGTCTTCCGGGGCAGGGCGTCGAGCTGCTGGCGCAGTTCCGTGAGCTCCCGGGCGCTGAATCCGCTGCCTACCCGCCCGACGTAGCGCAGCTTGGAACCGGCAGGGATACCCAGCAGGAGTGAGCCGACGGATTGACCGCGCTCGCCTTTGCCCGGCCTCCAGCCGCCGATCACCACCTCCTGGGTGCGTTCGAACTTGAGCTTGAGCCAGGACCTGCTGCGCTGCCCGACGTAGCGGCCGTCCGTGCGTTTGGCCATCACTCCCTCCAGCCCCAGCTCCTCGGCGCTTTCCAGGATGTGCAGGACGTCGCCGTCGATCAGCGGGGAGAGCTCCACCGGGCAGCCGGACGTGCGGAAAAATGCTTCCAGCCGGCCGCGCCGCTTGCGGAGCGGGAGCCGGCGCAGGTCGGTGCCGTTCTCGGACAGGAGGTCGAACAGCATCAGCCGCACGGGCGTCGTCGACTGCGCCCCCGTGATATCGGCGGCCTTGGTGAGTTTCATCCGCCCCTGCAGCAGCCCGAAGTCCGGCCGCCCCGAGGGGCCGACGGCGATGATCTCGCCGTCGGCGATGAAATCCCGCTCCGGCCAGCAGGAGCGGTCCGTCAATTCCGGATACGCTGCGGACATGTCGTTGCCGTTGCGGCTGATCAGGCGGATCCTCCCCGCGTCCCCGGCGATCAGGGCACGCACCCCGTCCCATTTGAGTTCAAACTGCCAGTCCTTGTCCGGCAAGTCGGCGGTGGTTCCGGAGCTGGCGAGCATTGGCGTGAAGTCTGCCGGGCCCGGGGCCCCGGGCTGCCTACTCTCCGGCGCCGCGGCGCCGGAGTCCCGGTCCGGCGCCGCCGCCGCCGCTTTCGCCGCCGCCAGCGCCGGCGGGGGCGCGTGGCCCTTCTTCGCCCCCGGCGGGTCCATGAGGTGGATGAGCCACTGGTCGTCGTCCCGGCCGGTGCGGATCAGCGCGAACCGGCGGGCGCCGCCCAGACCGCCGTCGTCCTGGCCGGTGAGGGTGGCAATGACCTCTTTGCCTGCAATCCACTTCTCGCACTCGTAGGAGCCGTGGTCCCAGATTCTGATGGTCCCGGCGCCGTACTGGCCCCCGGGAATGGTGCCTTCGAAGTCCGCGTAGTCCATCGGGTGGTCCTCGGTCTGGACGGCCAGGTGGTTGGTTGTCTTGGACGTGGGGACCCCCTTGGGCAGCGCCCAGGACACCAGCACGCCGTCGCGCTCCAGCCGGAAATCATAGTGCAGTCGGCTGGCGTGGTGTTCCTGGATGACGAACTTCTCCCGGCGGGTGCCGCTTGCTGCCCCCGTGCTTGCTGCCCCCGAACGGTGCCGTTCCGCCGTAAACGGCTCCGGGGTCGAGGACGCGTCCCGCCTGGCACGGTACTTCTCCAGCCGCGGGTCGGTGCCGCCGCCGTCGCCGGGCGCTTCCCCGGCGCAGTCGCCCGGATGGCCGTCCGGCCGGGCGCCCGGCCGACCCCTGCCGGAGATAACGGCGAAAGGATCCTTGCCGGATTTCACCCGTTTCAGGACCTCCTGGTAGTCGAGCTGGTGAAGGGACGGCGAGCTGAGTTCGCGCCAGGTTCGGGGCGCTGCCACAGTGGGCCGGAGCCGCCCGCGGAGGGAATAGGGGACGATAGTGGTTTTTGCCGCGCTGTTCTGGCTCCAGTCCACCAGGACCTTGCCGGTGCGCAGGGTCTTCTTCATGTCGCTCACGGCCAGCTCCGGGTGATCGGCTTCCAGCGATCGTGCCAGTTCGTGGGCGAACTCGGAGATCTGCTCGGAGCTCTGCGTGCCGTCGAGCGCGGCGTACAGGTGGATGCCCTTGCTGCCGCTGGTCACAGGAACGGGATCCAGGCCCACATCCTGCAGGATGGCGCGGGCGAGCTTCGCGACCTCAACGCACTCGGCCAGCCCTGCCCCCTCGCCGGGATCCAGGTCCAGCACCAGCCGGTCCGGCGGCTGGGCGTCCCCGTTCGAGTCGACGCGCCACTGCGGCACATGGATCTCCAGGGCCGCGATCTGCGCGAGCCAGGCCAGCGTGGCCGGGTCGTTGACCAGCGGGTACTGGATGGTGCGTTCCTTGTGCGCGATGGAGGCCCTCGGCACCCACCCCGGCGTCGAATGGTCCAGGTTCTTCTGGAAGAACATCTCGCCTGGGGTCTCGGCCGTCCCGACGCCGTGCACCCAGCGTTTCCGGGTGGCCGGGCGGTTAGCGGCGGCCGGGATCAGGACGGACGCCACCGCAGCGTAGTACGCCAGCACATCGGCCTTGGTGGTGCCGGTTTCCGGATACATCACCTTGTCCAGGTTGGTGACCACCAGTTCGCGGCCCCCAACCAGGACCCGTTCCTTGTTGCTGGCGGATGTCCGTTCAGCCAAGGGGCTTCACCTCCACGCCACTGTGATGTTCACTTGATCCATGAGAGCCATCTGGAAAGGCGCGATAGCGTTCGGGCTGGTCAACGTGCCTGTCAAGGTCTACAGCGCGACCGAGGACCACGACATCAGCCTGCACCAGGTCCACAATGCCGACGGCGGACGGATCCGCTACCAGCGCCGTTGCGAGGTCTGCAGCAAGATCGTGGACTACGAGGACATCGACAAGGCCTACGAGGACGACGGCCGCACGGTGGTCCTCAGCCGGGAGGAGCTCAAGTCCATTCCGGCCGAGAACAGCCACGAGATCGACGTGGTGCAGTTTGTGCCGGCCGAGCAGCTCGACCCCATGATGTTCGAGAAGAGCTACTACCTCGAGCCGGACTCGACGTCGCCCAAGGCCTATGTCCTGCTGCGCCGGGCGCTCGAGGACACCGACCGGGTGGCCATCGTCCAGTTCGCCCTGCGGGACAAAACCCGGCTGGGAGCCCTGCGGATCCGCGGCGACGTACTGGTGCTGCAGGCTTTGCTGTGGGCCGACGAGGTGCGGGAGGCCAGCTTCCCCTCGCTCGAAACAACGGTCCGCATCTCCGCCCAGGAGCGTGAGATGTCCGCCGCGCTGGTCGATTCGATGGCGGCGGACTTCGAACCGGGCCAGTTCACCGACGACTACCAGCTGCAGCTGCGCCAGCTCATCGAGGCGAAGCTGGAGAAGGGCGAATCGCTGGACACCGAGGAGACCTTTGGCGCCCCGGCGGCCGAGGCCGGCGACGGCGAGGTGATCGACCTGATGGAGGCACTCAAACGGAGCCTGGAGAAGAAGCGCGGGGGAGGGGCAGCATCCGCGGACGGACCCGCCAGGCCTGCCGCCAAGTCGACCGCGGCCAAGACCGCTTCCCGGACCGCCGCCAAGGCAGCGCCCAAGACCGCCGGCAAGACCGCAGGTAAGACCGCAGGTAAGACTCCGGCCAAGATCGCCGCTTCCAAGGCGTCCGCCCCGAAGGCCGCCGCGCGGAGCGCGCGAAAGGAAGCCTGAGCGGACGGCTGTCCGGCCCGCGGCCATCGGGATCAGGAGTCCCGGAGCGCGGAAATGAGCTCGCTTTTCTTGCGGCCCACGGCTGGCCGGCCGTTCCTGGCTGCGGCATTGGAGCTCCGGGCGGCATTCTGCTTCGTCGGCATGGCTACCTCGGCGGCTGGCCGTCGGATTCGCCGGCGGCGTCGGCCACTTCGATGCTTTCCTGCACGTTTGTCACGGGGGTGCCTCCTTCGGCCGGGAAATCGTCCTGCGGCGGGCCACAGTGGGTGGTGCCGCGGATTCCAAGCTAGCGGCGCCGCCGGGCCGTGACAAGCATTTACTAAGTTCGCTGAGGGACTTTCCGGCGGACCCGGGAACGCCAAAGCCCGGCCGCGCCCCTGTTCGGGGTGCGGCCGGGCGTTGGACGCGGCGGCGGTACCGCCGGGCGGTAACGCTATTCGGCGTCGTGGTCCGTTTCAAGGATCTGGACCAGGCGTTCGAGGGCGGCGTCGGCGCCGTCGCCCTCGGCGCGCAGGACCACAACCTCGCCGTGGGACGCGCCCAGGCTCATGAGGGAAAGGATGCTGGCGGCATCCATGGCCTCGTCAACGGGTTCGCCCAGACGGGCAATGGTGATTTCGAGTTCGAACTCGCCTGCAGCCTCGGCAAAGATCGCGGCCGGGCGGGCGTGCAGCCCTACGCGGCTGGCGATGGTGGCGTTACGTTCGGTCATTGTTGCTCCTTGGTTCAGCAGGGGGAATGTCAGCTAGGGAAGGTTTGCTGGACGGCTCAGGCGGCTACGGGAACCTTTTCCACCGTATCAACCGGCTTCTTGACTGCCCAGCGCTTGAGCCCGATGATGGCGAAGGCCGTGACGACGGTGCCGGCCGCGATGGCGACGACGAACATCAGGAAGTTGTCGATGGCGAAGAAGACGAAGAAGCCGCCGTGCGGGGCCTTCGATCCCACCGCGGCTGCCATCGAAATGGCACCCGTCACGGCGCCGCCGAGCATGCTGGCGGGGATGACGCGGAGCGGGTCGGCGGCGGCGAAGGGGATGGCGCCTTCGGAGATGAAGGAGGCTCCCAGCAGCCAGGCCGCCTTGCCGTTTTCCTGCTCGGCGAGGCTGAAGAGCCTCTTGTTCAACACGGTGGAGGCGAGGGCCATGGCCAGCGGCGGCACCATGCCGGCGGCCATCACGGCCGCCATGATCTGCCACGGTGCCTGGTTGTCGATGGTTGCTGCACCGAGGCCGGCGACGGCGAAGGAGTAGGCAACCTTGTTGACGGGTCCGCCGAGGTCGAAGCACATCATCAGACCGAGGATGACGCCGAGAGCGATGGCGCTGGCGCCGGTGAGGCTGGACAGCCAGTCATTGAGGCCCACGGTGATTGCGGCGATCGGGCCGCCCAGGACCAGGAACATCAGGCCGGACGCTACGAGGGATGCCACCAACGGAATAATGACCACCGGCATCAGGCCGCGCAGCCAGCGGGGGACGCTGATCTGGCCGATGGCGTGTGCCGTGTAGCCTGCCAGCAGACCGCCGACGATGCCCCCGAGGAAGCCCGCGCCCATGAACCCGGCAACGGCGCCGGCGACGAAGCCCGGCGCGATGCCCGGCCGGTCAGCCAGGGCGAAAGCGATGTAGCCGGACAGTGCCGGGACGAGGAAGCCCAGCGAGAGCTCGCCGATTTTGAAGAGCACGGCGCCGAGGTAGGCGCCCAGCGGGCCCCAGGCCAGTTCCGGGTACTCGGTCGGCAGATTAGTGATGCTGTTCTCAGCCAGGATCGTGTTTGCGAAGCCTTTGATGTCGTAGCCGCCCACCAGGAAGCCAAGGGCTATCAGCAGACCGCCGCCGGCCACGAACGGGATCATGTAGCTGACACCCGTGAGGAGGGCCTTTTTCAGCTTCGTGCCGAAATGCTCGCCCTTTTCCTCGGCCCCCTGCTGGGCCTGCTCCTCACCGTAGTGCGGGACGCGGCGGGCGTGCGGGTTGTCCGCGGCAGCGAGGGCCTCCTGGACCATCTTGTCCGGCTCGTCAATGCCGCGCTTGACCGGGGCGTTGATGACGGGCATGCCGGCGAAACGCTCCTTGCCGCGCACGTCCACGTCCACGGCGAAGATCACGGCGTCGGCGGCAGCGATCACGGCCGGGTCAAGGGCCTTGGCGCCGGAGGAGCCCTGCGTCTCGACCTGCAGGTCGATGCCGGCTTCCTTGGCGGCGGCCACGAGCGAATCGGCGGCCATGTAGGTGTGGGCGATGCCGGTGGGGCAGGCGGTCACAGCGACGAGGCGCTTGGGCCGGGGTGCCCCGGCGGTTGCGGGCCCGGCGGTTGAACCGGCCACGGTTGAACCGGCGGCAGCGGCCGTGGCCGCCGTGGCCGCTGCCGGGGCTGCTGCGGCTGCGGGTTTGTCCGCGAGGGCGCCCTCGACGAGCTCGACGACCTCGGTCTCCGAGCCGGCGGCACGCAGGGACGCGGTGAAGTCCTTCTTGATCAGGGAACGGGCCAGCCTGGAGAGCAGCTTGAGGTGCTCCTGGTCCGCGCCTTCGGGTGCCGCGATGAAGAAGATCAGGTCCGCGGGGCCGTCTTTGGCGCCGAAGTCCACCGGCTGGGAGAGCCGGGCCATGACCAGCGTCGGCTCGGTGACCGCCGTCGAACGGCAGTGCGGGATGGCGATGCCGCCGGGCACGCCGGTGGCGGTCTTCTGTTCCCGGGCGAAGGCGTCGGCAAAGAGGCCCTCCACTTCGGTGGCGCGTCCGTTGGCGGCAACTTTGCCTGCCAGGTGCCGGATCACGTCCTCGGGCGTGCTGCCCAGGTTCTGGTCGAGCTCGACCAGTTCGGTCGTAATGAGCTGAGTCACTGTCAATCCTTCTTCAGGGCCGTGATGGTTACGGCATCAGGGGTGGTTTGGTGGACTGCCGGGACCGTGGAGCCCGGCAGCGAAGCGGCGGCGGCACCATGGGCTACAGCCTGACGGAGGCAATCGGCCGGGGCAGCGCCCTGGCTGGAGGCGAGCAGGTAGCCGGCAAGCGAGGAGTCCCCTGCGCCTACCGTGCTCACCGCGGTGACCGGCGGGTGCGTGGCCAGCCACGCGCCGTCGGCCGTCACGAGGACCGCACCCCTGGAGCCGAGCGTTGCGAGCACGGCCCCCACCCCGGAGCGCACGACGGCGGAAGCGGCCACCGCGGCAGCCTCCGGATCCGCTTCGAGTTCCTCGGCGGACTTGTGCGTGGCGAACCCGGCTGCGGCAGCCAGCTCCACCAGTTCCTCGGCGTTGGGTTTGATGAGATCCGGCTTCCCCAGCGCGTCGCCGGAGACCGCGGCGGCGAGCGGTTCGCCGGAGGAGTCGACGGCGATGAGGGGGGCCTCGTTGCCGTGATCCATGGAGCGCAGCCGCCGGGTGGCGGTGGCGTAGAAGTCGGCCGGTACCCCGGGTGGGAGCGATCCGGCCAGGACAACCCAGCTGGCTCCGCGGGCGTGGTCCAGGAGCAGCCCGATCAGGGCCTCCTGCTGGTCCGCACTCAGCACCGGGCCGGGTTCGTTGATCTTGGTGGTGACGCCGCCCGGCTCGGTGAGCGCCACATTGCTGCGCAGCGGCTCGCCGATCGGGAGCGCGGCGAACGGGACGTCGCCGTCCCGGAGGCCGGCGAGGACGGGGTCCGCTTCAGCTCCGGGCAGCACCGCCACCGTCGTCAGGCCGGAGGCGACGAGGGCGCGGGAGACGTTGACTCCCTTGCCGCCGGATTCCTGCCGGACGGAGATGGCCCGCTGCACTTCGCCGCGGAGTAGGGGGCCCGGCAACGCCACGGTGCGGTCCAGGCTCGGGTTGGCGGTCAGGGTGACAATCATGCGACCACCACCTCGACTCCGGCGTCGGCGAGGGCGTCGGCCAGGTCCTGGCTGGGTTTCGTGTCAGTGATCAAGGTGTCCAGATCTTTCAACGAGGCGAACTGGACCAGGGTTTCGGCGTCCAGCTTGGAGGCATCAGCCAGCACCACAATGCGGCGCGCTGATTGGACGAAGGCGGCCTTGACAGCGGCTTCTTCAGGATCGGGAGTGCTCAGCCCGAAGGCTGCGTGGATGCCGTTGGTGCCGATGAAGGCGATGTCCGGGCGGATCCGGCGGGCGGCTTCCACGGTGGACTGGCCAACAGCGGCCTGCGTGATTCCGCGGACCTTTCCGCCCAGCAGGTGCAGGGCGATGCCGGGTTCCCCGGACAGCTTTGCCGCGACGGGCAGCGAGTGGGTGATGACCACGAGTTCGGCTGCGGGTCCTGAAATGGCCGTGCTCGCTGCCGTCCGGGCGGCCAGGAGTTCCGCGAGGGTCTCCGTGGTGGATCCGGCGTCGATCAGGATGCTTCCGGTGCGGTCCCGCGGGATGAGCGCAAGGGCTGCCTCGGCGATCCGGGTCTTTTCAGGCTGCCGCTGGTCGGCGCGGACCAGAATGCTTTCCTCGTTGGTGCTGAAGCGGTCCGGGGACACCGCGCCGCCGTGGACCCGGCGGAGGCTGCCGGCTGCTTCGAGGGCGGCAAGGTCCCGGCGGACAGTCTCGGTGGTGATGCTGAAACGCTCGGCAAGGTCCGTGACACTGGCGCGGCCGCTGGCAGTGATGAGTCCCACGATCAGCTGTTGGCGTTCTTCGGCGAACACGGGCTCTCCCTTGCGTCAGTACTGCGGACCTTCCCGCCACTTCAGTGATTGCCATCACAGGCAGTGGAGTTGATTGACTTTATCTTTGAATCTGTGGCTTTGTCAATGGAAAACAACATGAACGCAGAATGCCCACCCCACCTCCCCGCCGGACATGCCCAATTTTCGCGCCCTGGGATGGACATATTGGCACGATGCCCATCGGTGGCTCCGCAGGCTGGGCATGTGCGCGGGGCGGTCAGTGGGCCGCGGGACATGCCCAATTTTCGCGCCCTGGGATGGGCATATTGGCACGATGCCCATCGGTGGCTCCGCAGGCTGGGCAAGTGCGCGGGGCGGTCAGTGGGCCGCGGGACATGTCCACTCTTCGCGGTGAGGAGTGGACATATTGGCACCATGTCCATCGGTGGCTCCGCAGGCTGGGCATGTGCGCGCGGGCGGTTGGCGGGCCCGGGGGAGCGCGTGCCCGGGGTCGCGGGCCGGGGGGCATGTCCACTCTTTGTGCCGCGGAGGGGGCATATAGGGACTATGTCCACCATTGGCCCCGCAGGCTGGGCATGTCCCGGGGAGGAGGGGCAGTGGGCGCCTAAAACGCAGCACGCCGGGCCAGACCCTTGGGTCCGGCCCGGCGTGCGGGTTGTTCATGCGGCGCACCGGGTGCGCGGTAGTGCTCTGGGACTAGATTGCGGCGTCGCGGCTCTCATTGCGGGTGATGGTCTCGCCGGTGTTGGGGTCGACGACGGAGCGGGTTTCGCTGACCCGGCGGGTGCGGCTGCGGCCCGGGGAGGCCAGGACCAGGGAGGCGATCAGTCCGATGACACCTACCGCCATCAGGATGTAGCCGATCATGGTCTGGTCAACGTTGGGGATCAGCCCGGGGGTGATGGCCCAGGCCAGAATGGCGCCGAGGGCAATGAGGAAGATGGAGGAACCGATTCTCATGACTTGCTCCTTGTGTCCGGTGGGACGGATTGGTATTACTAAGCATGCTGTCCAGCGTCACGCTACAGCCCGATGGGTGCTGTTTCAACGATCCGCGCGGCGCCACTCCGATCAGGTTTTCGCGCGGCATCGTGCCCCGCCCCGGCGGTTCCGGAGAGAGGCGGCGCGGAGCCGGGGTGCGGTGGTCCGTTTCCGTGGCGGATCCCCGGTGGGGAAACGGGCTCGGCCCGGGGCGGGGGAACGCACGTACTCTTAAAGGGTGCATCGCTGCAGCCCCATGCCTGCCGCCCCCGCTTGACCCCGCTACGCCCGCCCACCTGCCCCGCACTGCCGCGGGTCCCCTCGCGGTTCTCACAGAAATGCCGGTACCCATGCCTGAAGCTTCCCCCAGAGTCGTTGTCACCGGACTGGGCGCCGTGACCCCTGTAGGCGGGACCGCCGCCGAGACCCGGGCGGGGCTGCTGGCCGGGCGCTCCGGAATCGTGGCGCTTGAGGAGGACTGGGCGCAGGCGCTGCCCGTCCGCATGGCCGGCCAGGTGAAGGTTGACGTCGCCTCGCTGCTCACCACCCCCGAATACAAGAGGATGGACCGGTGCGGGCATCTGGCGCTGATCGCGGCCCGGGAAGCGTGGGAGCAGGCGGGCCGCCCGGAGGCTGATCCGGAGCGCCTGGCGGTGGTGATCGGGTCCGGCTACGGCGGCCTCGACACCACTCTTGAGCAGACCCGGACGCTGGATTCCAGCGGCCCGCGCAGGGTTTCCCCGCATACCCTCACCCGGATCATGACCAACGCCCCCGCGGCCTGGGTGTCCATCGACGTCGGTGCCAAAGGAGGGGCGCGCACCCCGGTGAGCGCCTGCGCTTCCGGGGCGGAAGCCATCTCCCAGGCCGCCGACATGATCCGGGCCGGCGCGGCCGACGTGGTGATTGCGGGCGGCGTGGATTCCTGCATCAATGGCCTGATCATCAGCGGCTTCGCTCAAATCCGTGCCTTGTCCACCCGCAACGCGGACCCGCAGTCCGCATCGCGGCCCTTCGACCGGGACCGGGACGGATTCGTGCTGGCCGAAGGCGCCGCGATCCTGGTCCTGGAACGTGAGGACCACGCCCGGGCCCGCGGGGCGGAAATCCTGGGTGTTGTGGCCGGAACCGCGGTCACGTCCGACGCCGTCGACATCGTCGCTGCTGATCCGGCCATGCAGCGCCGGGTGATGGAAAAGGCCATCGCCGCTGCCGGCCTTGGCCCCCGGGACATCGGCCTCGTCCACGCGCACGCGACGTCCACACCGGTCGGCGACCGCCTGGAAGCCGGGGCGATCAGGGCCGTGCTCGGAAACCAGGTTCCCGTCACTTCCACGAAATCCCTCACCGGGCACCTCCTCGGCGGCGCCGGTGCGCTCGGAGCCATCGTGATGATCCAGGCCCTGAAGACCGGGGACGTCCCCGGGACCGGCAACCTGGACCAGCCCGACGACGGGATCGACCTCAATCTCCTCCGCGAAACGGTGGCTGGGCGGCCGGCCAGGGCCGGGATCGCCAACGCATTCGGATTCGGCGGGCACAGCGCCGCGCTGGTGATCACCGAAAGCTAGGCTGTTCCGATGGAGACAGTCGTCTGGTCCAAACCGGAACACGAACGCGCCGGCACGCCGCTGCTGGTGATGCTGCACGGCTACGGCCGGGACGAATCGCGGATGGCGAAGCTTTTTGAGAGCCTGCCGTCCGGGTTCACCTGCGCCGCGCTGCGCGGCCCCAAGGAGATCGGGGACGGCCACGGCTGGTTCCTGCTGGACTACTTCCTGACCCACGACTTTGCCGACGTCATCTCCTCGACCAATGCCGTCTTCGGCTGGATCGAATCCGTCAAAGCCCAGCACAGCAGCGTCAGCCTGTTCGGCTACTCCCAGGGCATGGCCATGGCCACCACCCTGCTGCGGCTGCGGCCAGCGCAGTTCCGGGCCGTCGTCGGGCTGTCCGGTTTTGTCCTGGAAAACGAGCTCCTGGCGATGAGCCAATCGTTCGAGGCCCGCCCGCCCTTCTTCTGGGGCCGGGACCGGGACGACCTTGTGATTAACGACGCCGCCACGGACCACACCGAGGCATGGCTCCACGAGCATACGCAGCTCACGGCGCGGACGTACCCCGGAATGGGCCACTCGATCTCGGCGGCGGAACTCGTGGACGTCAGTGCGTTCCTCCGCCACTACGTGCTGCGCCCGGACGGCCCGGCGTAGAGCCCCACGTGGCCCGCGGGGCTGCGGCGCAACAGGGATAAACGACCTTCATTCATTTATCCACTTGCGCGCCAATTTTGTCAGCGCTTAGAATGAGCGTTGGCCGTGTTCACGGCCCATTTACTTCAGGGGGAAGAAAGGGCTGAGCCCTGTGCTGCGTGCTGAGACGCCGCGTGTCACCCTCCCGGACGCCGCACTTTTCGGCTGCACCGTCCTCCGGAACCTGCCGGACAGCTCCCGGCCGGCCGCCGATCAGGGCGAGTTCGCGGCGAAGCTGCTGATTGAACGTCTCCACCGCTCGTCAATCCCCCATCCAGCCACTCGCCGGAGACCACAGAGGCTGTCCGACGGAACAGCCTCCGCCGTCGTTGAACAGCGCCCGGCCCGGCGCCCGCGGCTTGAAAACCTCCGGGGTTTCCCCTCCGGGGGTGCCCTCTCCGCCGGTGCGCCCCAACTTACTTTGCTACTGCCGTCTGAAAGGACAACCGATCCATGACTGAGCTTTCCAACAGCACCCCATCGAGCTGGACCGGGGCCTCCGCCATTCTCTTTGACCTCGACGGCGTCCTGACCCCCACCGCGGTCGTGCACGAACGCGCCTGGCAGGAGCTCTTCGGCGGCTTCCTCAAGACCGTGCCCGAGGCGCCCGGCTACCGTGAAAGCGACTACTTCGACCACATCGACGGCAAGCCGCGGTTCAACGGCGTCCGTGACTTCCTGGCCTCCCGGAATATCGTCCTGCCCGAAGGCCCGCTGGATGACGACCCGGCGAACAACACCGTCCACGGCCTGGGCAACCGCAAGAACAAGGTCTTCAACGACATCGTTGAGGCCGGCGGCGTCAAGCCCTACACAGGCTCCGTGCAGTTCATCGACGCCGCGCTGGCCCGCGGGCTCAAGGTCGCCGTCGTCTCCTCCTCCCGCAACGCCCCGGCGGTGCTCAAGGCCGCCGGGCTCTCCGACTACTTCCCCGTGGTGGTTGACGGCGTCGTCGCCGTCGCCGAGGGCCTGCCCGGCAAGCCCAGCCCGGCAACCTACGAGTACGCCGCCCGGCTGCTGGGCCTGCCCAGTGCGGAGTGCGTCGTCGTCGAGGACGCCGTCTCCGGTGTCCAGGCCGGGAACGCGGGGAACTTCCACTCGGTGATCGGCGTGGACCGCGGTGCCGGCCGGCAGACCCTGCTGGAGGCCGGCGCCACGCTCGTGGTCAACGACCTCGACGAGCTCCTCTAGCCACCTCCTCCGCCCTCCGTTTCCGCCCTACGTTTCCCGCGATGCAGGGTCCCGCACCGTCTTTCACCACCTGATTCTTTACCGCCTGAAGGAAAAACCATGGCCCTCATCACCTCGGACCGCGCACGGTTCCCCAACGACCCCTGGCAGCTGGTCGAGACCGTCCACCTCCCCGGCAACGCCGGCACGCTGGAGACGCTCTTTAGTCTGGGCAACGGCCACCTCGGCATCCGCGGTGCGCACTGGGCTGCCGCTGACGCCGAGCTGCCGGGCAGCTTTATCAACGGCTTCCACGAGATCTGGGACATCAAACACGCCGA
This sequence comes from Pseudarthrobacter leeuwenhoeki, assembly GCF_055412885.1. Taxonomy (NCBI): domain Bacteria; kingdom Bacillati; phylum Actinomycetota; class Actinomycetes; order Micrococcales; family Micrococcaceae; genus Pseudarthrobacter; species Pseudarthrobacter leeuwenhoeki. Next base: position 112,564 of record NZ_JBVAYY010000013.1, read on the forward strand.
GAACGCCTACGGTTTCGCCCGCACCGGCCAGCGGATCCTGTACATCCCGGACGCCAACAACTTCACCGTGGTCATCGATGGCGAAACCCTGAGCCTGGACGAATCCAACGTGCTGGACTACCGGCGCAGCGTTAACTTCGCCACCGGTGTCTACGAATGCCGGATCACCTGGCAGTGCCGTTCCGGCGCCACCGTGACCACCACCGAACGCCGCGCCGTCGGCTACCAGTCCCGCGGTGCGCTCGGCATCTCGCTGGAACTGGCCGCGGACCGGGACATCTCCGCGGACGTGACCTCCTCGGTGATCAACCGCCAGGACCAGCCGGTCGAGGACCACACAGCCCATGACCCGCGCCGCGCCGGCCGGCACGCCGGGCGGGTGCTGCTTCCCGTGCGGCTCGACGGCGGCGACGGCTCGCTGCGCCTGTCCTGGGAGACCGCCGAATCCAAGCAGCGCATCGGCCTCGCCGTCGACCACTGGACAAACGCCGGGGTGCAGCCCTTCGACACCCAGGTGCACGAGGACGACAGCAGCGTGCGCTACGTCCTGGCCGTCGGCGCCGACGAGCCGTTCGTGCTGGAAAAGAGCGTCAGCTACGCCGTCGGGCAGGCCTCCGAAGACCTGGCCGACGACGCAGAAGCGACCCTCAGGACGCTCGCGGAGATCTTCGCCGAAAGTGCCGCGCACTACCGCGAGTACTGGACCACCAGCGACATCGACCTCGCCGGCCAGACCGAACTCCAGCAGGCCGTCCGCTGGAACCTCTTCCAGCTGGCCCAGGCCACGGCCTGCGCCGACGTCGCCGGCATCCCGGCCAAGGGCGTCAGCGGTTCCGGCTATGACGGCCACTACTTCTGGGACCAGGAGGTGTACCTGATGCCGTACCTGACGTACACCAGCCCGGAAAACGCCCGCCAGGTCCTCGAGTTCCGCCACGACATGCTCCCAGAGGCCAAGATCCGCGCCAAGGAGCTCAGCGTGGACGGCGCCCTCTTCCCGTGGCGCACCATCAACGGGCTCGAGGCGAGCGCCTACTACGCCGCCGGCACAGCCCAGTTCCACATCGCTGCCGCAATCGCCTTCGCCACCAACCGCTACATCTGGGCCAGCGGCGACCAGGCGTTCGAGGAGACCCTCGGCTCCGAGCTGCTGATCGAGACCGCCCGGATGTGGGTCTCGCTGGGCTTCTTCGGCAAGGACGGGCTCTTCCACATCCACGGCGTCACCGGCCCGGACGAGTACACCGCCGTCGTCAATGACAATCTGTACACCAACGTCATGGCCCGGTTTAACCTGCGTGCCGCGGCGGCGCTGGACCACGCGGAGATCGACGACGCCGAACGCCAGCTGTGGGAGCAGGCCGCCAACCGGATGCAGCTGCCCTACGACGAGGACCTTCAGGTGCACTCGCAGGACAACGACTTCATGACCCTGGAGCCATGGGACTGGACCACGCCCCGGTCCCAGTACCCGCTGCTGCTGCACTTCCACCCCTTGGTGATCTACCGCCACCAGGTCCTCAAGCAGGCGGACAGCGTGCTGGCCATGTTCCTGCAGTGGCAGGACTTCACGGCCGAGGAAAAGCGCCGCGCCTTCGACTTCTACGACCCGATCACCACCGGCGACTCCACCCTGTCCGCCTGTGTGCAGGGCATCATGGCGGCCGAGGTGGGCTACGCCGACGCAGCGCTGGACCACTTCACGCACGCGTTGTTCATCGACCTGGACGACACCCACGGCAACACGATCGACGGCGTGCACATCGCCTCCACCGGCGGGGTGTGGAGCTCGCTGGTCAGCGGCTTCGCGGGCCTGCGTGACCAGGGTGCAGTGCCGTACTTCGACCCGCGGCTGCCCGCCGAATGGGACGGCCTGTCCTTCCACCTGAAGATCCAGGGCCGGCTCTTGCGGGTCGAACTGGCCCAGGGTTCCATCAGCCTGACCGTGCTCGAGGGCGCACCGCTCGAGGTTGACGTGCGCGGCGAGCGGCTCACGGCCGACGGCGACACGGTGCGGGTTCCGCTGGCACCGGTCGCGGAACCGGAGCCCACGGTCTTCCCGAGTGGACTCCCGACGGCGTCGATCCCGATCGTGCGGGCGGCCGTCTAAGCCGCCGCCAAGCAACGCGGGGTCAGACAGCGCCCATGATCCCCATCAACATGGGCGCTAGGTGACCCCGCGTTGCTTTGGACCGGGCTGCCCTGGTCCGGACGCTTCGGCAGGGGCCGTGGCATCCGCCAGGCCGTCCACCTGGTGGCGGTCCAGCGGGTGCGGGGGCACCCGGCGCTGCAGCAGGGTTCCCCAGATGACCATACCCATGCCGCCGGTGGCGCCGAAGATGAACAGCGCGGCAGCCAGCGCCCAGAAGCTGTCCATGATCCCGACGGCGGCGAGCGGCAGGCTGCCTGCGCTCCAGCTGACCATCATGACGCTGAGGTAGCGGCGCGGAAGCGGGAACGAGGCCGTAACCAGCGAGGCCGCTGCACCGCCGACGCCCATGACGGCGAGCAGGAAACCGAACATGCGCGAGTCGCCGCCGGGCTGGTCGTGGACCACAAACGGCAGGAGCACCTCAATGGGGCCGATCAGGAACAGCACGGAGATGCAGGCCCAAAGCAGCGTCCACAACAGCCAGGGCGTGCGGACCGTGTAGCTGACCCCCTCGCGGAGGTCGTGCAGCACGGACGTCCTGGCGTGTCCGCCCGGGCCCGAATCCACGCTCTCCGCCCCCGCCCGGGGCTGGCGCAGGAGCAGAATGAGGATGGAAAAGGCCAGCAGATGACACGCAGCCACCCCCGCCACAGCGTGCGCAGGGGACACTGCGGCGACCAGGATGCCTGCGACGGTGGGGCCGGCGGCCTGCTGCAGCATCGGCCGCATGGTCCCCTCGAGGCCATTGGCCGCGAGCAGGTCCTCCGGAGGCAGGATTCGGGGAAGGATGGCGGAGTAGGCGGGGAAGAAGAACGCGGCCCCGACGCCCAGCGCAAACCCGCCGAGCGCCAGATGCCAGAGCTGCAGCCAGCCCAGGATCGCCAGCCCGCTGATGCCGGCGATGACGGCAAGGTTCGCACCCTCCACCGCGATGATCAGGAGCCGCTGCGGGAACCGGTCCGCCGCGATGCCGCCCGCGAGCACAAACGCGACGAGGCCCACGCTGCCCGCCGCCGCCACCAGGGAGAGCTCCAGCGGGCCGCCACCCAGCTGGATCACCTCATAGACCATTGCCACGGCCCACATTCCGGAGCCGAAAATGGAGATGGCCAGGGCCGCGATCAGCACGCGGTATTCCCTGTGCGCGAACGGACGGAGGGCCCTCAAGGAGCGCATGGCTCCAGCCTAAAGGCCCGGTCCTGCCCGGGAGCGGCGGATTCCGGCCGCAAAAGGTCTGATGGAATAGGAGGCGGGCCGTCCGGGTTGCCGCCTAGTAGGACGGGCGACCTCATCGGAACTGCCCGTACCGACGAACTGGGCCCGGAGTGCCGCCTGGCTGCCACGAAGCGGCGGCGGCCGCGGGCCTGATTGAGCCGGACTACTCAGAATCGGAGATGGTGCATTAATGACTGCCTACAAGACAGTGAACCCCGCGACCGGGGAAACGTTGAAGGAATTCCCGCTCGCTACCGCGGGCGAGGTCGAGCACGCGCTCGCGGCTTCCAAGGACGCCTTCAAGGACTGGCAATCGGCTCCGGTGGGGGCGCGCACGAAGGTGATTGCCCGCGTGGCCGAACTGTACCTGGAGCGCCGCGATGAGCTGGCCCGGCTGATTGCCACGGAGATGGGCAAGCCCCTGGCCCAGTCCCGGGGCGAAGTGGACCTCGTGGCTGACATTTACTCGTACTACGCGCAAGAGGGCCCGTCCTTCCTCGAGGACGAACTGCTGGACGTCAAGGGCGGCGGCGAGGCCATTGTCCGCTCCGCGCCGGTCGGGCCGCTCCTGGGCATTATGCCGTGGAACTATCCCTATTATCAGGTGGCGCGGTTCGCCGCCCCCAACCTGATGCTCGGCAACACTGTCCTGCTCAAACACGCCAGCAACTGCCCCCAGTCGGCCCTCGCGATTGAGCAGATCTTCAAGGATGCAGGACTCCCCGAGGGCGCTTACATCAACCTGTTCCTGAGCCAGGAACAGGTTGCCGAGGTCATCGCCGATGACCGCGTCCAGGGTGTCTCGCTCACCGGCAGCGAGCGGGCAGGATCGGCAGTGGCCGAGGTGGCGGGCCGGAACCTGAAGAAGTACGTGCTGGAACTCGGTGGAAGCGATCCTTTCATCGTCCTCGACTCCAATGACCTCGACGCCACAGTCAAGGCCGCGGTCAGCGGACGGATGGGGAACGCCGGGCAGGCCTGCACGGCCTCGAAGCGTTTCATCATCCTTGAGGACCTCTACGAGGCGTTCGTGGAGAAGTTCACCGCCAGGATGTCGGCGATCAAGCCGGGTGACCCCCTGCTGGCCGACACCAGGTTTGGCCCGCTCTCCTCGCAGAGCGCCGCCGACGGCCTCATCGAACAGATCCAGGACGCTGTGGACAAGGGTGCCACCCTGCGGACGGGCGGACACCACGTCGAGGGTCCCGGCGCCTTCGTCGAGCCCACCGTGCTGACCGATGTGACCCCCGCGATGCGGGCGTTCTCCGAGGAGCTCTTCGGCCCGGCGGCAGTCATCTACAAGGTTGCCACCGCGCAGGAGGCCATCGAGCTGGCCAACGGTTCCCCGTACGGACTCGGCGGTGCTGTCTTTAGCTCCGACACCGGGAAGGCCAAGGATGTCGCGGACAAGTTGGACACCGGAATGGTATTCATCAATTCCGTGGTCGAAACCCAGGCGGATCTGCCGTTCGGCGGAGTTAAGCGCTCCGGCGTCGGGCGCGAACTGGCACGGTTCGGCATGAACGAGTTCGTCAACAAGAAGCTCATCCGGACCCCGCGCTAAACCCAGGGTGCCGCGGGCAGTTGGGGGCGGACACCCTCCGCCCCCAACTGCCCGCATCCGCCCGGGTGCCCAGCCCCGAAGCCGGAGTTCCCCGGACGGAGGGCCCGTGACCTAGTGTTAACACCGGACGAAGCTCAGCACACTTATAGTTCACGGAGAGGCGACATTGGCCAAGCGAAGCAACCCGGCAATAAAAATTGCCCAGAAGTCAGCACACAGCGCGATGTTCGATGCCCAGGGCAAGCCCAAGCCCGGCGTCCACAACGTGCTCCTGCGGGCCGTGGAAGTCCAGCGCCCGCTGGTGCTGGCGAACCTGCGCCGGCTCCAGCGCAGGCATCCGCATGCCACCGCGGCGCAGCTTGCCGCGACCCTGGAACGGGACTACCTCATTGCCGTCACCGGCGGCGGCGCGCTGGTGGGCGGCGCGGCCGTCATTCCGGGCGTCGGGACGGCCGCCGCGCTGGGCCTCTCGGCCGCCGCGACCGTCGGTTTCCTCGAAGCCACCGCACTCTTCTCCACCTCCCTCGCCGAACTCCACGGCGTCCGGCTGGTGGACCCGGAGAAAGCCAGCACCCTGGTCATGGCCATCATGCTGGGCGAGGAGGGCACCGCACTCTTGAGCTCGCTGAGCGGGCAGGCCGCAGGACAGGGCAAGGGCCCCACCCAGGCCTGGGGATCCCTCTTCACCCGCCGGGTTCCGCTGGCCGGCTTCGGCTCGGTGCGGGAGCGGATCCAGACAATGTTCCTCCGGACCCTGCTCAAACAGCAGGGCGCTGCCCTGCTGGGCCGGGCGTTGCCGTTCGGCATCGGCGCCGTCGTGGGCGGTGTGGGCAACCGGGTGATGGGCCGCGCCGTCGTCGCGAGCGCCAAGGAAGCGTTCGGCCCGATGCCGCTCGTCATTCCCGGCGAACTGGGCGGCCCGGCGGCAGCAGCAGGCCCGGCAGTACCAGAAAGCCCGGCAGCAGGGCGGGGCAGCAAGGACAAGGCAGCGCAGGAAGGGGCAGGTTTTGGATCTGAACGCTGACCTGGGGGAGTCCTTCGGGACCTGGACCCTGGGCGAGGACGCCGCGATGTTCCCGCTGGTGACGAGCGCCAGCGTGGCCTGCGGCCTGCACGCCGGGGACCCCGTAACCATGCTGGACACCTGCCGGGCCGCCTTCGAGCTCGACGTCCGGGTGGGCGCGCACCTCGGCTACCCGGACCTCGCCGGCTTCGGCCTCCGGGCCATGGACATTACCTTCGATGACCTCTTCGGTGCCGTGCTGTACCAGTTGGGGGCCCTGGACGGGGTGGCGCACGCCGTCGGCGCCTCGGTGGACTACGTCAAACTGCACGGGGCGCTGTACGACCGGACAGTTCGTGACGCCGAGCAGGCCTCCGCCGTGGTTGCCGCCATCCAGGCCTACGATCCGGGGCTTCCCGTCCTGGGCTTCCCGGGCTCCGCCCTGCTTGGCATCGCCAGGGAAGCCGGCCACCCGGTCTTCGCGGAGGCCTTCGCCGACCGCGCCTACCTGCCGGACGGCACCCTCGTGCCACGCTCGCAGGACGGCGCCATGCTGGACGACGTCGGCCGGATCACCGAACGCGCGGTGCGCCTCGCCACGAAGGGTGAGGTCGAGGCCGTTGACGGCACCGTGCTCCGGATCGAACCGCAGTCGCTGTGCCTCCGCGGCGACACCCCCGGATCCGTCGCCACGGCCACCGCGATCCGTGCGGCCCTGGAAAGCGCCGGCGTCGAACTGGAGAGTTTCGCCTGAGCCCTGCCTGAAAGCAGCCGGCGGCCGCCTGGCAGGGACGCCGGCTTGTCAGCCGAAGGCCAGATGCGCCGCCGTGAAGATCGCGAGCCCGGCGAGGGCCCCCACCACGGTGCCGTTGATCCGGATGAACTGCAGGTCCTTGCCGATCTGGAGCTCGATCTTCTGGGAGGTCTCCTCGGCATCCCAGCGGGCCACGGTATCGGTGATCACTCCTGCGATGTCCGAGCGGTACGTCTTCACGAGGTACCCCGCGGCGTCCCCGATCCACTTGTTCACCTTGCCGGCCAGTTCGGGATCAACCACCAGCCGGGTGCCGAAGTCATGCACGGCGGCTTTAAACCGTACGGTCAGCTCGCTGTGCGGATCGTCGACGGCGGAGAGCAGGGCGGCCTTGATGGTCCCCCAGGTGCGGGAGGCGAGTTCCCGGATCTCGGGATCGCCCAGGACCTGGGCCTTGATGCCCTCGGCCCGGGCAATCATCACCGGATCATGCTGGAGGTCCTGCGCGAGGTCCTTGAGGTACTTGTCGATCGAGAGGCGGACCTGGTGCCGGGGGTCGGACTGCACTGCGCGGGTGAACTTCAGGATCTCCACGTAGACCTTGTCGCCCACGAGCCCGTCCACGAACGAGGGCACCCACGTCGGGGAACGGTCGGTGACCACCCGGTTGACCGTTTCCTGGTTGTCCCGCACCCAGTCCACGGTCCGGTCCACAAGCACGTCCACCAGGGCGTGGTGGTGTCCGTCCTCGAAGATCCGCTGGGCGACCCTGCCCACCGGCGGACCCCACGGCGGGGCGAGCAGATGCCGGCGGACCATGCCCTCGATCACGGCCTGGACGTCGTCGTCATTGAGCACGGTAAAGGCGCCGCGGATGACGGCGGCGCCCTCCTTGGCGACGCGTTCGGCGCCGCCGGGCCCGGAGAGCCAGGCACCGGCCTTCCGGGCAATGTCTACGGAGGCCAGCTTTTCCTGGACCACCTGCTCGGAGAGGAAGTTGGTCTCCACGAATTCGCCCAGCGAGGCGCCGATCTGGTCCTTGCGCTGCGGAATGATGGCGGTGTGCGGAATCTTGAGGCCCATCGGGTACTTGAACAGCGCCGTCACCGCGAACCAGTCCGCGAGGGCGCCGACCATGCCGCCTTCGGCTGCGGCCCGGACGTATTCAAGCCAGGGGTACTGCTTCTGCAGGGCGAAGGCGACCACAAAGATGATCGCCATCAGGACCAGCAGCGAGAGCGCCAGCAGCTTCATCTTCCGCAGCGCGGAGGCCTTCTCGGCGTCGCCGGCGGCCATCCTCTGGCGGCGGGCGGCACCGCCGGCCGCGGCAGCCCCGGCGTCGCTGTGTCCTTCGGGACGGGTACTTGGCTCAGTATTCACCTGCATGTGCCCAGCCTAGCCCCGCTTTGGCAGCGGCTGTCGGCTAACGTGTCAGCATGACGACTGACGAGTCCACCGCAGCCCGTCCGCTGGTATACGCCCACCGGGGCTCAAGCGGCGCGTTCGCCGAGCACACGCGGGCCGCCTACCTGCAGGCCATCGCCGACGGCGCCGACGGCGTGGAGTGCGACATCCACCTGACCCGGGACCAGCACGCGGTGCTTTTGCACGACGCCAACCTGGACCGCACCTCGGACGGCACCGGCCCGGTGGCGGACCGGACCCTCAACGAGCTCCGGCAGCTGGATTTTTCCTCCTGGAAGGGCGCCAGAATCCCGGACGAGTACGGTGCCAGGTCGGCCCAGCTGCTGACCCTTCCGGAGCTGCTGGTCCTGCTGCGGGCCGCCGGCCGGGAGATCGGCCTGGCGATTGAGCTTAAGCACCCCAGCCCCTTCCAGCTCAAGCTGGAGGACCGGGTCCTGGAGGTCCTCACGTCCGCGGGCTGGGACCCGGCGACGTCACGGCTCGGCAACATCCTGGTGTCCTTCATGAGCTTCAGTCCGGATTCGGTGAAGCACCTGCTGAAATCAGTCCCGTCCGACGCCGTGTGCCAGCTCGTGGACGACGTCAACGTCCAGGAGATCCGCGAGGAGCTTGGCCTCGGGGCGATTACCGGCGGGGCGCTCGCGAACCTGATGAAGGCAGCGCAAACCGAAGCCGAGCGGATCCTGGACGACTGCGAGACCGGGCTGGCCGGGCCGGGCATCGACTACGTCCGCGAGCATTCCCGGACCATCCGACGCTGGCTCAACTCCGGCCGCCGCTTCCGGGTGTGGACCGTGGACTCGGAAAACGACGTCGCGCTCTGCCAGGAGTTGGGGATCCACGAGATCACCACGAACCGGCCCGCCCGGGTCCTCGCCCAGCTGTCGGCCGGGACCCAGGGCCGCCGCTAAGCCGGCGCCCGCAGGGCACAGGCTGCGATGACCGGGCCGCGATGCCTAGGCTGCGAGATCGCGGCGGCGCCAGCCGGAATAGCCCAGCGCTGTAAGGGCTGCCGCGGCCATTGTGAGGACCGCCAGCGCCGGCACATCACCCGGGACCACCGGGAGCAGCGGGGAGTGCCGGAACGGGGAGAGGTCCATCAGCCATGCGGGGGCGTTCCACAGCACCCCGAATTCCCCCAGGGCGACGAGGGCCAGCAGGAGACCCCAGACCGCCCCGCCCAGCCGCGGCGCCCAGCCAAACACCGCCAGCGCCACGCTGGTCACCACCCAGGCAGCGGGGATCTGCGCCAGGGCGGCCACGGTGCTGCGGCCCACAACGGCGGCGTCGTTGACGGCGAAAGCGGCGCCGGACCCGGGCGGTCGCCGTCCCCAGCAGGGCTTCGGTGTGGCCCGCCGCCTCCTCGCTGCGCAGGTGGTTCGCGGAGGACACCCCATAGGCGGCCGCCAGCACCCGGTACTGCAGCCGCACAGCCAGGTCCCAGACGCCGAAGAGGGAACCGGCAGCCGGCCCGGGGCGCTCCGCGCGGAGCCCGGCCCCCAGGTCGCGCCGGGCACGGAGCACAAAGGCCGCCGGGACCAGCGCAAGGGACAGGCTGACCGGAAGCACCAGCACCCACCAGCGGTCCCCGGCGAACGCACGGATCTGCTGGTTCCACCCGAGGGGCGACAGCCAGGAGAGCACCGAGGGGCCCGGTTCGGCCAGGTCTCCGACCGCGCGGAGCGCATAGGTGACGGCCACGACACTGATGCTGTACCCGGTCGCGGCCCGGGCACTGGCCGTCAGCTGGGCCGCAAGCCCCGCCACGGCACTGAAGGCCATTCCCGTGGCAGCCCAGCCCAGCCCTAAGGCGAGGGAACCGGTGGCCGGCAACCCGCCGGGCGCCAGCGGGGCGTCACGGCCCAGCCTTCCGCCGCCGAGCAGCTCCAGGCGTCCGCTCTCCTCGTCGCTGCGGGTGTGCCGGATCGTGAGGATGACCATGAGGACGGCGAGGATGGCGGTCATAAACGCGGTCTATTTGATCAGCGAGAGTGCGCCGATGGAGGTGGGATCGTAGATCCGTCCGAACAGGGCCACCATCGAGGCAGTTGCGTTCAGCACGGTGGAGGCCTCAACGCGGTTCGCCATGTCGGGGTAGAGCTCGGCTCCGGCCAGCGCCGTCGAGTAGGTGATCAGGGCAAAGCCGAGGATCCAGACCGGAAGCAGCCAGCGGCGTCGCCGTAGTGGCGCAGGAACAGGTCCTCCAGCGTCGGCGGCTGGCTCGTGAGGGACTTCAGCCCCGCCGTCGTCAGCGCCTGCATCAGGTGGGTCAGCCCGGCAGGTTCGACCTGCGCGCTGATCCGGTGGTTCGCCACGACGAGGTCGTGGACGCCGGGCAGGAGATCGAGCCCGGGGGGGCACCGCGGCGACGTCGGCGGTGACCGAGGTGCGGGTCAGGTGCCGCAGCTGCTCCAGCGGGCCGGTCTCCACCACCTTCCCGGCGCGGATAATGCTGACCCGGTCGGAGAGGGCCTCGGCCTCGCGGAGGATATGGCTGCTCAGCACCACGGTGCGCCCCTGCGCTCGCAGTTCGCGGACGCAGCCGCGGAACGCGTCCTCCATCAGCGGGTCCAGGCCGCTTGTCGGTTCGTCCAGCAGGAACAGTTCGGCGTCGGTCGCGAGGGCAGCCACGAGGGCCACTTTCTGCCGGTTTCCCTTGGAGTGGGTGCGCGGCTTCCTGGTGGGATCCAGCCCGAACAGTTCCAGGAGCCGATCGCGGCGCGCGCGGTCCTGGCCGCCCTGCAGCCGGCCCAGCAGGTCGATCACCTCGCCGCCGGTCAGGTTCGGCCAGCACGCCACGTCCCCCGGGACATAAGCCAGCCGCCGGTGCAGGGTAGCCACCTCGCGCCAGGGGTCCAGGCCCAGCACCCGGATGGTACCCGCGCTGGAGCGCCAAAGTCCCAGCAGGAGCCGCAAGGTGGTGGACTTGCCGGATCCGTTGGGGCCGAGGAAGCCGTGCACCTCCCCGGCCGCCACCTCAAAATCCAGTCCGTCCAGGGCCGTCACCGCCCCGAAACGCTTCACCACGCCGGTCATTTCCACGACACTGCCCATAGTCAACAAGGTTCGCCGGATGAGCTGGCATTCACCCATGCGGAAAGTCCCCTTTTGGGTGCAGCCAACCACGGTTAGCGGGCGCTCCGCGGCTGTGATTGAGTTGTTCCATGCCTTATCGCTGGTCCGGCCGGGACACCCAGACGCTTTCTGCCGTGGCGATGAGCGCCCTGTTGCTGGCCAGCGCCGCGAAGCACTTCGACGATCCCGGTTTCTTCGCCCCGGTGGTTCCGGATTTCCTTTGCCGCGACGACACCGGCGAATGCCCCAACAGCCCCCTCGCCGTGCTGTCCCGGGAGGAATGGGTGGCGCTCAGCGGCCTGCTCGAGGCGGGCGCCGCCGTCGGGCTCCTGATTCCGGTGACCCGCCGTGCCGCCGCCGGCTGCGTAGCGGCCATGTTCACCGCCTTCCTCGCCGGACACCTCGACGCGGTGCGCAAGGCGTACGGCCCGGACGGGACGCCCGGCCAGCGCCGCGCGCACACCCTGCGGCTGCCGCTGCAGGCGCCGCTCATCGCCTGGGCCTGGAGTCTGCGCCACCCGGTCCGGCGGTGAGGCTCCTGCAGTCCCCGGCCGTCCGGGTCGGGCTGTCCATCAGCATCGCCACCGGTCTCTATGGTGTGTCTTTCGGTGCGCTGTCCGTCACCGCCGGGCTCGACTTCTGGCAGACCATGGCGTTGAGCCTGCTGCTGTTCAGCGGCGGCTCGCAGTTCGCCTTTATCGGGGTGGTGGCCGGGGGCGGCTCCGGCATCGCCGCGATGGGTGCCGCCACCTTGCTGGGCATGCGCAACGGGATCTACGGCATGCAGATCAACGCACTGCTGCGGCCGCGCGGCTGGCTGCGGTTCGCCGCAGCCCACGTCACCATCGACGAATCCACCGCCACCAGCACGGGTCAGACCGACCCGCTCGAGCAGAAGCGCGGCTTCTGGACCGCGGGTCTGGGCATCTTCGTCCTCTGGAACCTGTTCACAGCCGTGGGCGCGCTGGCCGGAGCGTCGCTGGGGGATCCGAAGCAGTGGGGCCTGGACGGTGCCGCCGTCGCGGCGTTCCTGGGCCTGCTCTGGCCCCGGCTCAAGGGCCGCGAGCCGGTGGCGATCGCCGTCGTCTGCGCCCTGGCCACCGTGCTGGCCGTACCGTTTGTGCCCGCCGGGGTGCCGATCCTGGTGGCCGCGGTGGTGGCGGCAGCCATCGGCTGGTTCAGCCATGGCCGCAGCGACGAAGGACTGGAACCGGACGTGGACCCCTACGCCGAGCACCCGCAGGGGCGGCCCTCCGGAGATGCCGCATGAGCCTGTGGATGTGGCTGCTGCTCTCCTGCCTGCTGGGCTACGCCTGGAAACTGCTGGGCTATCTGGTCCCGGCCAGCGTGCTGCGCGACCCCCGGATGTCCCGGATCGCCGGGACCATGACCATTGGCCTGCTGGCATCCCTGACGATCGTGAACACGGTGGCCGCGGGCCAGACGCTGGCGCTGGACGCACGGCTGGGGGCTCTGGCCGCGGCCGGAATCGCCCTGCTGCTCCGGGCGCCGTTCCTGGTGGTCGTCCTCGCCGGAGCCGGCGCGGCAGCCGGACTCCGGCTGCTGGGCTGGGGCTAGCAGCTCCATTAACCCCTGCCGTACCGCTCCGTAACGGTCTTTAGTCCCTATTTGCCGCAGGGGCACCGTGAAAGCATTCGGGTATGACCGCCAACGAGGATCCGGATACTCCCGCGCCCGGCAAGGGTCAGCATTCCAAGCCGCACGAGCCCTTCGTTCCGCCGGGTGCCGAGTCCACCCGCGAACTGCGGGAGATGGCCCGGCGCCGCCGGGAGGCCGAGGAAAAGCTGCAGCACCACCTCCAGGAGGCCAAAGAGAAGCCGGCGGAGGATTGATGCTGAGAGCCCGGCTCTCGGAGCGGCTGCAGGACCTCCTGCTCGACAACGACGCGCTGGAGGATTTCCTCCGGCACCTGTCCGCCCTGGCCGCCGAGCTCGCCACAGCCGAAACCGGCCGCCCGGTGGTGTGCTCGGTGCGGCTGGCCCGGCGCCGCCAGCCGACAGTCCTGGCCGGCAGCAGCCCCGAGGCGCTGGATCTGGACGGGTTGCAGGACGGCGTGGCGGAGGGACCGGGACTGGAGGCCATGCAGACCGGGCGGGCGGTGCTGGTCCCGGATACAACGATGGATCCCCGGTGGAGGCGCTACCAGCGGGCCGCCGCCCAGCGCGGGAACCGCAGTACTCTCGCGGTAACGCTGCTGGCGGATCGGGACGCAACGGCCATCCTGACTTTCTCGTCGACGTCCCCCGAGGCGTTCGACGACGCTGCCGTGGCGGTCTGGGGGGCGCTCGCCGTCCGCGCCGCCAAAGTGATGCGGCTGGCCGTCCGGCTCGACTCCGCCAAAGGCCTGAACCGGGACCTGCTGCAGGCCATGCGGTCGCGGACCGTGATCAACCTGGCCACCGGAATCCTCATGGCCCAGAGCCGCTGCTCGCAGTCCGAAGCCTTCGAGCTGCTGGCCAAGGTCTCCAACACCAGAAACGTCAAGCTCCGGGTCATCGCCGAGGAAATCCTCCAGAGGTTCGACGAAGGACCGGCCGGAACGGCCTTCAGCGCCTAAACTCTTACCGCGGTGCCCCGAGGCCGGCAAGCCTGAGGATGAGCTGCAGCCCGTCGGGCGTTCCCGGCCAGTGCCGGCGCACCGCATTCTCACCCGCCCGCGCGATCACCGAGCGCAGCACGAGGGCCACAATAATCACGTCGTCCGCGTAGCCAAGGATGGGCACGAAATCCGGGACAAGGTCGATCGGCGAGAGCAGGTACGCCAGAAGCAGGGCAAGCCTGATCCGCACCCCGGCGCCCAGGGTCTTGTCAGCGAGCAGCCTCCGCAGGAGCCGCAGCAGGTCCGGCAGCAACCGCAGCGCGTCCTTCATCGCGACCGTTTCCGGGTGCCGGCGCGCATAGCCCCACAGGAGGGCCAGCAGGACGGCGTAAACCGACAGCACGCCGCCAACGGCGCCCGCCACGGTTTCCCAGGACACCGGTACTAGCCGAGGGCAGAGTCGTACGCCGTGCCCGGCAGCGGCGCCTGCGGCGGCAGCGGCCGGTTCGGGCGCTCCGTGCGGATGGCATCCTCGACCAGGGCAACAGGGCGGCGCCAGGCATCCGAACCGGCTTCCATGGTGTCGACAACACCGATCAGCATGGCCAGCAGGCGGATCAGGTCTGTCATCGAAATGTCGCTGCGCAGGGTTCCCTGGCCCTGTCCGCGGCCCAGGAGCACGGCCACGGATTCAATCAGATCGCCCGTGATGCCGGTGAGTAGTCCGCGCCGGCCCGCGACGGCTCCCAGCAGATTGGCTTCTTCGCTGGCAACGCCCATCAGCGCGTCAATGACACGGAATAGCCCGTCCGCGGCGTCCGGCCCGGCGAGGGCCTCCTCGATCACGGGGTCGACCAGCAGGCCGAGTTGGCGGTGCAGGGCCGCGAGAACCAGTTCTTCCTTGTCGGCGAAGTTCCTGAAAAGCGTGGCCGGACCGACACCGGCCGTCACGGCGATGGTCTGAAGCGGCACCTCGGGTCCGTGCTCCCGGAAGCACTGGCGGGCAGCGGTGATGATTTTGTCCACGTTACGCGCGGCATCGGCGCGGAGCGGCCTGCGGTCTGCTACCCGGTTCATTTGCTTAGGTTAGCAACGCAGGGCCGGGGCGGGGAGGTTACTTCCGGGTATTGATTTATGTGACGGGTCCGGCCTCCGGCTCCGGGCCCGGGCCCGGTCCGGGGGGCGGGACATCTGAGGGCTCCAGCCAGGCCGTCACGCCTTTCGAGCACGTGAAAGACTGGGGCCATGTTGCTTGCATTCTCTGTCGCACCCTCAGGCCGTCCAGCACGCACGGCCGATGACCCGCCCGCCGGTTCCGCGGACCTCCCGGCGGACGGGGCTTCTGTCCACGACGCCGTCGCCGACGCGGTACGGATCGTCCGGGAGTCCGGTCTGCCGAACCATACCGACTCGATGTTCACCACGATCGAGGGTGCAAGAGTGCCCAAAGAGTATATGGAAAGCTAACGCCGTCGGACCACCCAGCTAGCGGCGAAGCGCACAGTGAGTCTTTAGTCTTCAGTTCATGACGCCGCCGCAGTCACTCCGGCCCAGCGAGATCCCGCAGCGCTTCAATTTCTTGAGTATGCTCGCGCAGGAGAGGCCTGCTGAGACCGAGTCGTGTAAGTGCCCTTCGTCTTGACTGACTCATATATGTAATGTGAGCGTGACCCTCTTGCAGAAAATGGAGTTTACGTGGCACCGACGTACAAAGAAGAACTGCTTCCGATCAACAGGCTTCTCCTTGATCCGAACAACTTCCGATTTCAGGACGAAATTGACTATGTACGGGCGGATTCGCAACGTTACGCGGAGCCCAGCGTTCAGGAGCGTGCCACCAAGCGAATCCGGAGCGAAGGCTTAGTGGAGCTCAAGAGTTCCATCGTGAGCAACGGCTTCCTGGCCGTCGAGCGATTGGTGGTCAGGAAATACCAAGAAATAAAAGGAGAATGGTTGTACCTCGTTCTTGAGGGCAACCGCCGGCTCGCTGCCTTGCAGTGGATTGCCGAAGATCACAAGGCGGGAGTGTCGATTCCTCCCAATGTCCTCGACGTGTTGACTGCTGTACCAGTCATAGTCATCGAGTCGGACGAGGGAGAAGTCACCTATCTATCCATAATGGGGATAAGGCACGTCGGCGGAATCAAGCAATGGGGTGGGTATCAACGGGCCAAGCTCGTTGCCGATCTGCGGGATCGCCACGGGCTCGACAGCGCCGAAATCGCAGATCGCTTGGGAATGACCAAGCATGAAGTGAACAGGCGTTACCGTGCGCTCAAAGCCCTCCAGCAGATGGAGGACGACGAGGACTTCGGCGACTACGCCAATACCTCGATGTACCCGCTGTTTCATGAAGCGGTTTCCATCCCGGCAGTAAGGGGATGGCTCGGGTGGAATGATACGGAAGCTCAATTCGAAGATCGGGAGGAGCTCCGACAGTTTTACCAGCTGTTGACGCGGACTCGGGCCGACGAAGATGAGGACGAGCCCGAGCGCGAAGTGAAGATCATCTCGTATTCGCAGGTGCGGGACCTCCGGGATATTCTTGCAAATCCTGAAGCCAAAAAGGTATTGCTCAATCCAAACAGGTCGTTCGGAGACGCCTTGGGACTCGCCAAGGCTGAGGAGCTTTCGTCGTCCTGGAGCACGGAGGTTGCCGAGGCGATCACGGCATTGACTTCGATCGGAGTCCTCGATCTTGAAAAGATTTCCGAGGAGAACCTGACCCTGATCCGGAACATCCAGGCGCTATCACAGAAGATGCTTGACACTTACGCCAAGTTGACCTCCTAACGGCGTGAAACCGGGACCCGCGGCCGTCGCGGATTGGGTTGTGGCGAGTCTCGACCACCTATCACCGCCCCGGGAGGCGACTGAACTCATCATCGCTGTCGGCACCGAGAAAGGGTGGTTCGCCTCTCAGGCCGAAGCTATCGACAAGGCGTCGGCATGGCAGCCGGCGCTTTTGAAACGCTTGAGAGCGGCGCTCACCGAATCGAGAGAGCTGGAGCATCCGGTTCGATTCGACTTCAACTCGTCAAACCCAGACATGATTCAGGGACACTGTTACCCGAATAGTGCAGACAGTCTCGAGCTAATGCGATCCAAAGAGGCGCGATCACACGCAGACTCTTATCGCGACGGGGTCCGTCTGCTGACCGCATCGGACTTCGAAGCGATTTGTCGGGGCATATTGAGCCTTATCGGCTGTCAGAACGCGATTTTGACTCGCGCCTCTGGAGACCAAGGTATCGACGTATTCGGGGAGTTCACCATGCGAGGGCGGCTCGACCGGGCCTACCCCCTCGGCGGTCCAGATTCGATGATGAATTTTTGGATCATGGGTCAAGCCAAGCACTACACCGGCGAGATAGGTCCCAACCAGATACGGGAGTTCGTAGGGGCACAGGACATGGCACGAAGGAGAGTTGGGTACGACGGCGGGGAGGCGCTCGCCGCGTTCACGGCGAAGCCGTATCAGCCCGTCCTCCTGTTTTTCTTGACGACAGGGCCGATTACCCGCGGCGCGTGGACCCTTGCCAAACGATCGGGAATCATCGTGTTTGACGAAGAGATGATTTCCGCCTTACTTGCTGATCATGAAGTAGCGACCGCCTCGAATGCGTTTTCTTCCGAGGAGCTCAGGAAATGGGTGAGCGCAAACTCGTGACACGCAGCCATAAGGGGTAGTCCAACACCACAAGTCCGACCCTCGAAAAGAACACGAAAGGTAGAATCTCATGCTTATTGCATTCTCAGTGGCTCCTTCAGGCGCTCCGGCCAGCGGGCAGGCGCCGGGCGACGCATCGGTCCACGACGCCGTCGCCGCCGCAGTCCGGATCGTCCGGGAGTCCGGTCTGCCGAACCATACCGACTCGATGTTCACCACGATCGAGGGCGACTGGGATGAAGTCTTCGACGTCGTGAAGCGGGCCACCGCGGCCGTGGGCCGCTACGGCAGCAGGGTCTCCCTCGTCATCAAGGCGGACATCCGCCCGGGCTTCACGGGCGAACTCACCGGAAAACTGGACCGCCTGGAGCAGGCGCTCGGCGACTAGCCAGGCTGTGCCGCGGGCTGGAATTTCCGGGACACCGGCGGCCTACCGCCGGGACGGGCCAGCTGGAAGACTCAGGGGCATGTTCGAGCATCAGCCCGCAGCCCGCTGGATCGCCGTCGAGGACTTCCTGTCCGGGCTCGTGGTCCGTCCGGACAACTCCCTGAAGCGCGCCGTCACCTCCGCCCTGGAGGCGGGCCTGCCGCCCATCGAAGTCGCCCCCACCGCCGGCAAACTGCTCAAACTGCTGGTCCAGCTCTCCGGTGCCCGCCGCGTCCTGGAGATCGGGACGCTGGCCGGCTTCAGCACCATCTGGATGGCCCAGGGGCTGCCCGACGGCGGCCGGCTGCTCACGTGCGAACACCTCCCCCGACACGCCGAGGTGGCCCGCGCCAACGTGGACGCCGCCGGGCTGGGCCACCTCGTGGAGATCCGGGTCGGGGCGGCGCTGGACACGCTGCAGGCCCTCGCTGACGAGGGTGCCGAGCCCTTCGATTTCGTCTTCATCGACGCGGATAAGGAAAACAACCCGCACTACCTCGACTGGGCCGTCCGCCTCGGCCGGCCCGGCACCGCCGTCGTAATGGACAACGTGGTCTGGGAAGGCGCCGTGCACCTGCCCGTGCGGCCACCGGAATTCCCAAAGTGCTCAGTGTGCTTAGATTTAAGTGCAGCCCGAATACATTGAACAGCCCGAATTTACTGAGCAGTAGCCCGGCCGACAGGCATGGACGCCGGGGGAACCAGACGCACTTCGAAAGGGAACAGGCCACCGACATGAACCGGACTCCCGACTCCCAGCGGCCCCTCGCCGTGAGGATCAGTTCTGCGCCGGAACAGCTGGCTGGCCTCACCCCCCTGCTGGAGACGGCCCGGTCGGCCGTCGGCGACATCCCGGCGCTGCTGGAGCTGGCCAAAGCCGCAGCAGCAACTGCCCCGCTGCCCGGCGGGGGCCGGACCGCGTACCTGTGGGAGATCCTGGCTTCCGTCACGGCCGTGGACGTCGCCGCCGGACGGGCCATCGAACCCCACCTGGACGCCTCGGCGATCCTCGCCCAGGCCGCCGGCCAGCCGGCACTGGACGGCCGGGACCGCCCGGACCAGGACGGCGGCCGCCCCGGCGGCGCCTGGGGTGTGTTCGCCGCCGAAGCCCCCGGCCTGCGGCTCGAGGCGAAGCCCGCGGACGGCTGTTTCCAGCTGCACGGCGCCAAACCCTGGTGTTCCCTGGCCGCCCAGCTGGACCACGCCGTCGTGACCGCCCATCTGGACGACGGCGGCCGGGCGGCCTTCGCCGTCGACCTCCACGCCCAC
Source organism: Pseudarthrobacter leeuwenhoeki (assembly GCF_055412885.1). Taxonomy (NCBI): domain Bacteria; kingdom Bacillati; phylum Actinomycetota; class Actinomycetes; order Micrococcales; family Micrococcaceae; genus Pseudarthrobacter; species Pseudarthrobacter leeuwenhoeki. Next base: position 131,678 of record NZ_JBVAYY010000013.1, read on the forward strand.
GGCGTCAGCTTCGAGGATCCGCAGTGGAGCAGCCGGGGACTCCGGGAAATCCCCAGCGGCACCGTGCACTTCGACGCCGTCCCGGCCGTGCCGTTGGGCGATGCGGGCTGGTACTACCGCCGCCCCGGCTTCGCGTGGGGCGGCATGGGCGTGGCGGCCTGCTGGCTGGGCGGCGCCGTCGCGGTGGCCCGCGGCTTCAAGGATTCCCTGCTCAAGGCAGCCGGCGGCGGCCGCGAACCCGACCAGCTCGCCCTCGCCCACCTCGGCGAAATCGACCGCACGCTCACCGCCCTGGCCGGATACCTCGCCCGGACCGCCGCGCGGATCGATGCCGGGGAACTCACGGGTACCGGCGCGTGGAGCGAGGCCCTCCGCGTCCGCGGCAACGTTGCCACCGCCGTCGAACGCATCCAGACCCTGGTCAGCCAGAACCTCGGGCCCGGACCGCTCGCCTTCGACGAGGTCTACGGAAAGCGCATGGCCGACCTCTCGCTCTACATCCGCCAGCACCACGCCATGCGCGACGACGCCCAGCTTGGTGCCCTCACGCTTCAGGGGGACCACCCATGGTGAGCTTCACCCACCAGGACGCCGGAACCGGCGAGGACGCCTGGGCAGCCAGCGGCCTGGCTGCCCTCCCGGAGCTGCCGCTGGACGCCGGGGAGCTCGCCGGCCAGGCGTTCATCGTCCTGGCCGCGCATCCGGACGACGAATCCCTGGGGGCCGGCGGGCTGATGGCCCGGTTGCGGGGGCTCGGCGCCCGCGTCACGGTGCTGTTGTGCACGGCGGGGGAGGCCTCCCACCCGGGCTCGCCCACCACGACGCCGGAACAGCTCGCCGCCGTGCGGCTCGAGGAATTCGGCGGAGCGCTCGCGCACCTGCTGCCGGATCCGGACGGGCGGTTCCTCGCCCTGCCGGACGGCAAGCTCGCCGGTCACCGGCCGGAGATGCAGGCCGCCCTGCAGCACGCCATCGCTGAAACAACCGCCGCTTCGGGACTGCCCGCGGAGCGCATCACCCTCGTGGCGCCGTACCGGCACGACGGACACACCGACCACGATGCGCTGGGCGCCGCCGCAGCCGAGGTTGCCGGCGCCGGCGGCCACGGGCTGCTGGAATATCCCATCTGGTACTGGCTCTGGGCGGACGCCACGGACCAGGCCTGGCAGTCCTGGCTGCGCCTTCCGCTGGACCCCGCCGAACAGCAGGCCAAGGCGGCGGCGATGGCCTTCCACACCACCCAGGTCCGGTCCCTGTCCGGCCAGCCCGGGGACGAGGTGCTGCTCCCGCCCGCTTTTTTGGAGCACTTTGAACGTCCGTTCGAGACGTTCGCGTGGCAGCGTCCGGCCGCCGCCGGCAGTGGCAGCTCCTATGCCGCCGCTGACGCGGAAGGCGTTTTCGACGCGGTCCACACCGGAACCGATGACCCCTGGCAGTACACCACCAGCCGGTACGAACACCGCAAACGCGCACTCACCCTCGCGGCCCTGCCGGGCCTGCACTATGCTGCAGGACTGGAAATCGGCTGCTCGATCGGGACGCTCAGCGTCGAGCTCGCCCAACGCTGCACCAGCTTCACAGCCGTGGACGCGAGCAGCGCCGCGCTGGCCCACGCCGCCCGGCGCCTCGCACACCTGCCCGCAGCCCGGACCCGCCACCTCACTGTCCCGCAGGACTGGCCGGAGGGCCGTTTCGACCTGATCGTCGTCTCCGAGGTCGGCTACTACCTCGCGCCCGGCGAGCTGGCTGGGCTGTTCGAACGTGTCGAGGCCGCACTTCTGCCCGGCGGCACCCTGGCACTGTGCCACTGGCGCCACCCCATCTCCGGCTGGGAGCTCGACGGCGACTCCGTCCACGCCGCCGCCCGCCGCCACCTCGGCTGGGCCGACGCCGGACTCTACCGGGAACGCGACTTCATTCTGGAGGTCCTGATCGCGCCGGAGGCCGGCGGGGAACCGCCGCCGGCGGGCCGGGCAGCGGCGCCCGTGCCGGGGCCGGAAGGCTAGGCGGAGTGGCAACCCACGCACTGCCGCTGCCGCGCGGATACAGCATCGACCGGATCGCCGTCGTGATGCCCGCCCACAACGAGGACGAGCACCTCGGCCACGCCCTGCTGGCAGTACAACGCGCCGCCGACGCCCTGCACCGGCTCCGGCCCGATGTGGAGGTCAGAGTGACCGTGGTGCTGGACAGCTGCACCGACGGCTCCGCCGGCATCGCCGCCCGGTACGCCGCGGCGGACCGCCGCTTCAGCGCCCTCGAAGTAGCCTTCCGCAACGCCGGAGCCAGCCGCGGAGCCGGCATCCGGGCCGCCGGGATCGGGACGGCCCGGCGGCGGCCCCCCGGTAAACGGTGGACACCCCCGCCGTGGGCCGGCCGGACCTGGCTGGCCAATACGGACGCGGACTCGCAGGTGCCGGAACATTGGCTTATCCGGCAACTGGAATTCGCCGACGCGGGAGCCGACGCCGTGCTGGGCTCGGTGGAACCGGACCCGGACGGGATGGATCCGGAGCTGCTCCGGCGCTGGCTGGAACACCATCCCTTCGAGGAGCGCCACCCGCACATCTATGGAGCCAACTTCGGGGTCAGGGCCTCTGCCTACCTCGCTGCCGGAGGCTTCCCGAAGCTCTCTTCGCACGAGGACCGGATCCTGGTGCAGAGCCTCCGCAGCCGCGCCTTCACCGTGATGGCGACGGACAGCATGCGCGTGCTGACCTCGGGCCGCCTCCACGCCCGGGCGCCGCACGGCTTCGGCGCCTACCTGCGCACGCTGGGACGGCACCGCCCACCCGCGGTCGACTGACACGGACCGGCCGGCGGAACCGGGCCCGGCAGTGCCAGGTGCCGGATCCGGACCGGCAGGCCCGGTGTCCTGGCGCGCCGCCGTGACCTTTGGCCCTAACGGCCCGCACCCGAGGGGCGCACCCTCGATTCATGAGCTACCTGACCCGGGCGGGTCTTCGGTGTTGCGCCTGAGCGGCCCGGGCCAGCCGTGACGCCGGAAGCTCCCGCCGGGGGGCCAGGCGCCGGGGCGTTGCCGGGCGTTGCCGGCCTGAGCTCCGCCGAGGCGGCGCGGAGGCTCACCCAATTCGGGGCGAACAGGCTGCCGGAGTCCGGCACCGTCCCTGGCTGGCGGAGGCTCCTGGGCGAACTGACCCACTTCTTTGCCATCCTGCTGTGGGGCGCCTCGGTGCTGGCCTACCTGGCGGGCATGCCGCAACTGGCCATCGCGATCGTCGTCGTGATCCTGGTGAACGGGGTCTTCGCCTATATCCAGCAGGAGCGCGCCCAGCATGCCGCCTCGAAGCTCCGCGAGCTGCTCCCGGCGATGGTCTCGGTCCGCCGGGACAACCGCATCATCAAGGTCCACACCACCGAGCTGGTGCCGGAGGACGCCGTCGTGCTGGTGGCCGGTGACCGGGTGCCGGCGGATCTCCGGCTGGTGCTGGCGGCCGGCTGTTCCGTGGACGAATCGATGCTCACCGGTGAAAGCGAAGCGCTCGCCAAGGTCCCCGGCGACAGCGTGTTTGGCGGGACCTTCCTGGTCAACGGCCAGGCTGAGGGTGTGGTCGCGGGAACGGGCGGAAAGACCCGGCTCGCTGAAATCGCAGCCCTGACGGGCAAGGTGGAGGCGCCGCCGAGCCCGCTGGCGCGGGAACTGCAGCGCATCGTCCGCATCACTGCCACGATGGCCCTGGGCATTGGTGTGCTGTTCTTCGTGCTGTCCCTGCTGGTCGGAATCTCCTGGCGGGACGCCTTTTTGTTTGGGATCGGCGTGATGGTGGCGCTGGTGCCCGAGGGCCTGCTGCCCACGGTCACGCTGTCCCTGGCCGTCGGGGCGCAGCGGATGGCGCAGCGCAACGCACTGGTCCGGAACCTGGAGGCGGTGGAAACCCTGGGCTCCACGACCTTCATTTGCACGGACAAGACCGGCACGCTGACCCAGAACCGGATGAACGCCGTCGAGGTCTGGACCCCGGCCGGGGTGCTCAGCGTCATCGGCGCGGGGTACGGTCCGGAGGCCGAGGTCACCGGGACGGGCGCCGGGGAGGCGCAGCACCTCAGCACTGCTGCGCTGGCCGCGTCAGTGGGCCGCGCGGTCCTCCACGAGGGCAAGTGGATCGCCGAGGGCGACCCGATGGAGGCTGCCATCGCCGCACTGACCGCCCGGCTGGCCGGTGCCGGGCCAGCTCCCGGGTCGGGTCCAGCGGAGCCGGAGGTATCGCACCGCTTCGCCTTCGATCCCCGCCGGCTGCGGGAGTCCGCGATCGTCGGCACCACGCTGTACGTCAAGGGCGCCCCGGAATCCGTGATTCCACTGTGCGTGCACGGCGGCGGCGACGCCGGTGAGGCAGCGGGCGCCGCCCGGGCGCGGGAGATGGTCGACCAGATGGCCTCCCACGGGCTCAGGGTGCTGGCCGTGGCGGAGCGGACTTTGCCCGGCCGGCCCGGCGCCAGCTTCAAACTGGAGGACGCCGAGAGCGAACTGACGCTGCTGGGACTGATCGGCCTGCACGACCCGCCCCGGGCCGAGGTCCGCGTGGCCCTCGAGGCGGCCCGCGGGGCCGGCATCAAGGTCGCCATGGTCACCGGCGACCATGCCTTCACGGCGGCCGCCATCGCCCGGGAAACCGGGCTGATCGGATCCCCCGAGCTGGTGCTGGAAGGTCACAACCTGCCCGAGGACGACGCCGTGCTGGCCGCGCTGCTGGACCGCGACGGTGTGGTGGTCAGCCGGGTCACCCCGGAACAGAAACTCCGGGTGGCCCGCCTGCTTCAGAGCCGCGGCCACGTGGTGGCGATGACCGGCGACGGCGTCAACGACGGCCCGGCCCTCCAGCAGGCCGACATCGGCGTGGCCATGGGGCGCAGCGGCACGGACGTGGCCCGCGAGGCGGCGGACCTCGTGCTGCTCGATGACGACTTCGCCACCATCATCGCCGCGGTTGAGCAGGGCCGCGCCACGTACGCGAACATCCGGCGCTTCCTGACCTACCACCTGACGGACAACGTCGCCGAGCTCACCCCCTTCGTGATCTGGGCGCTCTCGGGCGGGCGGTTCCCGCTGGCGCTGAGTGTGCTGCAGATCCTCGCCCTCGACATCGGTACCGACCTGCTCCCCGCACTGGCGCTGGGCAGCGAGGCCCCGAGCAAGGGAACACTGAAACGCCCGCCGGAGCGCAGGCACCTGATGGACCGGGCACTGATGTTCCGGGTGTTCGGGCTGCTGGGCCCGGTCGAGGCACTCTTCGAAATGACGGCATACACGGCGGTGCTGCTCGGGGCCGGCTGGACCCCGGGGGCGGAGCTGCCGGCGTCGGACGTGCTGATGGCCGCCTCCGGCGCCGCGTTCACCACCGTGGTCCTGGCCCAGCTTGCCAACGCCTTCGCCTGCCGCAGCGCGTCCGTGCCGCCGTGGCAGCTCGGCTGGTTCACCAACAGGCTGCTGGTCTGGGCAGTGCTGGCCGAGCTGGGACTGCTGGCGGTGTTCCTGTTCCTCGGGCCGCTGGCCACCCTGCTGGGCCACGCCCCGCCGTCGCCCGGCGGACTGGCCGTGGCGCTCGCCGCCATTCCCGCGGTGCTGCTCGCGGACTGGCTGTACAAAATCGCCCGCCACCGCCGGGCCGCCAAGGCCGTACCGGACACCAAGGTCCAAAGACTCTGACACCGGACGGCCCGCCGCCACAGAATGGGTGCAGAGGCGCCGGTGTCAGGCGCGCCCGTTCCAATTTGCCGAAAGCAGGAGCTGCGACATGGCTGAATCCCCGGTGCTGTGGTTTGAAGAGATCGGAATGGGCGATGTCCCGCAGGTGGGCGGCAAGAACGCCTCCCTCGGCGAACTCATCCAGACCCTCAAAGCCAAGGGCGTGCGCGTTCCGGACGGTTTCGCCACCACCGCGGACGCCTACCGCCGGTTCCTCGAGGCCAACGGGATCGAGGCCGAAATGCGCTCGCGGATCCAGTCCTACCGCTCGGGCGAAACCTCCCTGCGCGCCACCGGGGAGGCCATCCGGGAGCTGTTCCTGGGCAGTGAGTTCCCTGCGGACATCGGCGAATCCATCCGCTCCCACTACCGGGAACTGGGGGAGCGCGCCGGACTGGAGAGGCTCTCGGTCGCGGTCCGCAGCAGCGCCACCGCCGAGGACCTGCCGGACGCGAGTTTCGCCGGGCAGCAGGAGACCTTCCTGAACATCGCCGGGGAACGGGAGCTCCTGGATGCCTGCCGCCGCTGCTACGCCTCGCTCTTCACCGACCGGGCCATCAGCTACCGCGAGGTCAAAGGCTTTGACCACCTCGACGTCGCGCTCTCGATCGGGGTGCAGCGGATGGTGCGCTCCGACGTCGGCGCCTCCGGGGTGATGTTCTCCATCGACACGGATTCCGGTTTCCCGCGGGTGGCCGTGGTCAGCGCCGCCTGGGGACTGGGCGAAACCGTGGTCCAGGGCACCATCAACCCGGACAAATACGTCGTGTTCAAGCCGCTCCTGGCGCAGCCGGAGTTCGCGCCGATCATCGAAAAGACCCTCGGTTCCAAGGACCGGAAAATGGTTTACAGCCGGGGCGGCCATGCACGCACTAAAATGGTGGACACCTCGGACGCGGAACGCCGCGCCGTCGTCCTGGACGACGCCGAGATCCTCGCCCTGGCGCGCTGGGCCGTGATCGTTGAGGAGCACTACGCCCGGCCGATGGACATGGAATGGGCCCGGGACGGCGTGACCGGGGAGCTGTTTATGGTCCAGGCCCGGCCGGAGACGGTCCAGTCGCAGAAGACCGGCTCCCGGTTCACCCTCCACCACCTGCTGGAAACCGGCACCGTGCTGGCGCGGGGTGCCGCGATCGGTGATTCGATCGCCCAGGGCACCGCGTGTGTGATCAGGAGCGCGGCGGACATTGAAAACTTCCGCGACGGGGCCATCCTCGTCACCGAGATGACTGACCCGGACTGGGTTCCCATCATGAAGCGGGCGGCGGGCATCGTGACCGACCACGGCGGCCCGACGAGCCACGCAGCGATCGTGAGCCGCGAACTCGGGGTCCCCGCCGTCGTCGGCACCGGCAACGCCACCACCGTCCTGGCGGAAGGCCTGGCCGTGACCATCTCGTGCGCCGAGGGCGATGAGGGCCGCGTCTACCAGGGCAGCCTTGCCTTTGAAACCGAGGAGGTGGACCTCGGGGAACTGCCGGAGACGCACACCAAAGTCATGGTCAACATCGCCAGCCCCGCGGCCGCGTTCCAGTGGTGGCGGCTGCCCGCCGACGGCGTCGGGCTGGCCCGGATGGAGTTCATTATCAGCGCCCTGATCCGGGTCCATCCGATGGCACTGGTCCATCCCGAGCGGGTCACCGACCCCGGCGAAGCCGAGCAGATCCGCGCCCTCACCAGCGGCTACGCGGACCCGAAGGACTACTTCGTGGACGCCCTGGCCCTGGGGATCGCCAAGATCGCCGCGCCCTACCATCCCCGTCCGGTGATCGTCCGGCTCAGTGACTTCAAGACGAACGAGTACGCGCACCTGATCGGCGGGTCCGCCTTCGAGGAGCCGGAGGAGAACCCCATGCTTGGCTTCCGCGGTGCCTCCCGCTACTACGACGAGCGCTACCGCGAGGGATTCGCCCTCGAGTGTGTGGCCCTCAAACGGGTCCGGGAGAAGCTCGGGTTCGGGAATATCATCGTGATGATCCCGTTCTGCCGGACCCCGCAGGAAGCGGACCGGGTGCTGGCCGTGATGGCGGAGAACGGCCTGGTCCGGGGGGAGAATGGCCTGCAGGTCTACATGATGTGCGAGATCCCGTCCAATGTTGTCCTCGCCGAAAAGTTCGCCACCCGCTTCGACGGCTTCTCCATCGGCTCTAACGACCTCACCCAGCTGGTCCTGGGTGTGGACCGGGATTCGGGGCAGCTGGCCGCACTCTTCGATGAGCGGGACGAGGCCGTCATGGCGATGATCAGTGAGGCCATCCGCAAGGCCCACGCCGCCGGGATCAAGATCGGCATCTGCGGCCAGGGGCCCAGCAACCACCCGGAGTTCGCGGCGTTCCTGGTCAGCGAGGGCATCGATTCGATCTCACTGAACCCGGACAGCTATCTCAGGACCGTTCCGAGGATCGCGGAAGCCGAGAAGCAGGCACCGGCCCGGTAGCGCCGACGGCGGCCTTCTGCCCTGGCGCCTTTGTTCCGGCCCCCGTCTTGCCGGGGCTGAGGGCCCGCAGCGCATTGAGGATCGTGGCCAGGTCCACGAGTTCCTGGGACAGGGCGCCGGCGATGGCCGGGATATAGCCTGCCGCCGCTGCGAGCATCAGCGCCACGCTCAGCCCCATCCCGATCCAGATACTCTGCAGCGCCACCTTGATGGTGCGCTGGCCGATCCGCACGGCTGAAGCGGCCTTGGACAGGTCATCGAGGATGATCACGACGTCGGCCGACTCGCCGGCCGCTGTCGAGCCGCGCGCACCCATAGCGATCCCGACGTCGGCGACTGCCAGGACCGGGGCGTCGTTGACGCCGTCGCCGACCATCATGACCGGGCGGAGGGGCAGGGCCCGAACGGCTTCGACCTTGTCCGCCGGCAGGCACTCGGCGCGGACGTCGGTGAGCCCGGCCTCGTCCGCGATGTGCCTGGCTGTGGCGAGCGCATCGCCGGTCAGCATGACCGTCTGGGTGACGCCGAGTTCCTTGAGCTCGGCCAAGGTACGACGGGTTTCCCCGCGGATCGGGTCGCTCATCACGAGGGACCCGGCGAATTCCCCGGCCACGCCCACGTAGATGGCGAGTTCGCCGCTGGCCAGCTCCGTTTCCACGACGCCGGGGGCCGATTCAGCCACGAAGTTGGGCTTGCCGACCACCACGTCGCGGCCGTCGAAGCGGGCCCGGACGCCGTGTGTGGCGAATTCGGTGGCCTCCGTGGCGGTTTCGAACATCAGCCCGCGGGTGTGCGCGGCCTCCATCACCGAGGCGGCGAGGACATGGGAGGAATACTGTTCGGCGGAGGCCGCCAGTGCGAGAACCTCGTCCTCAGTGAAGGACCCCGCGGTCCGGACCCCGACCAGGGACGGGCGGCCGTACGTGAGGGTGCCGGTCTTGTCGAAAGCGACCGTCTTGATCCGGCTCAGTTGTTCCAGGACGCCGGCGTACTTGACGATGATGCCGGTGCGTGCGGCGCGGCTCATGCCGCCCAGGAACGCCACGGGAGCGGCGATCAGCAGCGGGCACGGGGTGGCCACCACCAGTACTTCCGCGAACCGGGCCGGGTCGCCGCTGATGATCCAGCCGACCGCGCCAAGGAAGTAGGCGAGGGCCGTGAACGGAACGGCGTACCGGTCCGCGAGCCGCACCATGGGCGCCTTGCTGTCCGCCGCCTCCTTGACCAGGGCCACAATGCGGCTGTACTGCGAATCCTCCATCCGGGCCGAGACCTGCATCCGGACCGCCGCTTCACCGTTCAGGGACCCGCTCATCAGCGGCTCGCCGGCGACCCGCTCCACCGGCAGGCTCTCCCCGGTGAGCGAGGATTCGTCGAAGCTGCCGGACTCAGAGAGCAGGACGCCGTCCAGCGGCACCACTTCACCCGGCCTCACCAGCAGGATGTCACCGATCTCGACCTTGGTGGCGGCAACATCCTCATGGGTTTCGCCTGCGTAGGTTCCGGCGGCGGAGCTGCCGGCGCGTTCCCGGTGGGCCGTCTGCGGCACGCGCTCCAACAGGGAGGTCAGTTCTTTCTTGGCCCGGCCGGCCGCGAAGTCCTCAAGGGCTGTGCCGCCGGCCAGCATGAGGACAATGATCATGGAGGCGATGTACTCGCCCACGACCACCGTGCTGACGATCGCGGTCACCGCCAGGATGTCGATGCCCCATTGGCCGCCCATCAGCCGGCGGACCATGCCCACGGCCAGATAGGCCGCCACGGCCAGTGCGTAGATGCTGGCCAGGATCTGCGCAATCAGCGGCTGCCCGGACAGGAGCAGTATCAGCACTGCGAGCAGGGCAACGAGGGTACCCGCAACGAGTGGATACCGGAGGAGAAGTTTCACGGATGTCCTGCCTTAGCATTCACGTTGTCTTTACGCGTCTTCCACTTATCCACATCCTACCGTGGGCCCCTCCCGGGGAAGGCCCTGCAGGCGCAGGTTACGGGGCGCCGGCGGGTGGCCCGCTCACGGGCCTGAGACGCTGGGGCCGGGCGGGGACGCCCGTTCCACCGCTGCCGTTCGGACCGCCCGATTCCGGCAGCGCCCTTCCGCTCAGCCTACCAACGCGGGGTCAGATCGCGCCCATCCGATGGGTCATCATGGGCGCTAGGTGACCCCGCGTTGCTTGGGAGCTTTTTGCCGATACAGGGCATTTCAGCCCTAGCCCGGCGGCGGCCGGTGGTGCCATAGTGGAGCATGTGGTCGATCTTGTCCGACCGGCGCCGCTGGCTGGCAGCCGCGGCTGCGGTGTTTCTACTGGCCGCCATGGTCGTGATCGCGGTCGTCTTTTCGTCGGGGCCGCCCTCGGCGGCCCCGACGACGTCGGCGTCGCCCGCGTCGCCGCTTTCGCCGACGCTCCCGGCCACGGCCAGCCCGACGGACAGCCCGACGCCGGGTCCGACGCCGTCGGATACCCCGGTCCCCGCCCCTGGCGACACGGCGCCGGCCGGGCCCGCACCCCTGCCTCCTGCGCCCGCCCCTCCTGCGCCGGCTCCGCCGGCCCCCCAACCGCCGGCCCCGCCGGCCCC